>NZ_PSUA01000019.1:0-5600 GCF_002931575.1 Pseudoclavibacter sp. RFBA6
TACGTATACAATGAATTTAAAGGTAGTCATAATTGGAAATCATGGAAACCTATGCTCGGAGATATTCTCTATTATTTTTTAAATAATAATAAATAATAGTACATATTAATAGTTTACAAATCTTTTTTGAAAGCCTTTTCAAAAAATGTTGTATCTAATAACGTATTAAATAGAATTTTGATATAATAGAAGTATGTTAAACAAAGGAGGAATTTCAATGAAGATAGGATTAGCACTTATTCCGTCACAATCATTTCAAAATGAAGTAGATGGCTATCGTAAGCGTTATGATACTGAGTATGCACGTATTATGCCACATATTACGATTAAACCTCACTTTGAACTTAAAGAAACAGAATTAGATTCATTTAAAAACGAAGTTAAACAAACATTAGATGGATTTAAACCTGTAGAGGTCCACGTGACAAAAGCTTCAAGCTTTAAACCGACAAATAATGTTATTTATTTTAAAGTAGAAAAAACAGAAGAATTAGAAAATTTATTTAATACATTTAATACCGAATCATTTTATGGTAAAGCTGAACATCCATTCGTTCCTCATTTTACGATTGCTCAAGGCTTAACGAGTCAAGAATTTGAAGATATATTTGGTCAAGTGAAGCTTGCAGGGATAGACCATAGAGAAACCATCGATGAACTTTCATTGTTACATTACAATGAAGATGAAGATAGATGGAACATTGTTGATAGTTTTAAACTAGCATAATATGTATATAAAAAAAGAAGAGTCCGGGACATAAAGTTTCTGGATAAGTGAAAAAAGACAATTTCTATTGAAATAATATAGAAATTGTCTTTTTTATAATTTTTTTGATTATTTTCAGCTCGTTGAGCTGTTACTTTTCTTATATTAAGTGCCATTAGCACAAATCCTAGTTCTCTTTTGGCTTTATTTATCCCTCGAACGGACATTCGAGTGAAACCCAAAATAGCCTTCATAAATCCAAAAACAGGCTCCACATCAATTTTTCTTTGACTGTAGATGGTTTTTATTTTTGGTTCTGAAAGCTTTTTATTAATTTGGGCTTTAAAATATTCCCAATTATAATTTTTCATTATTTTTTTATTCGTTTTTGAATTGTATTTCATGCATTGGTGTCTTAAAGGACATTCTGAACAATCATCACATTCATATAATTTGAAGTCTCTCTTAAACCCATATTTATCATGGCGATAGGCATATCTTTTAAAACCCAATCGCTTATTGTTTGGACAAATATATTCATCGTTAATTTCGTCATAATCCCAATTTTGAGTGTTAAAGATGTCGCTTTTATATTTTTTAGTTTTATCTTTTATAAACATACCGTAGGTTATAAGTGGTATTCGATTAAAATCATCTATAATTGCCATATAATTGGGTTCGCTACCATAACCTGCATCAGCTACAATATATTCAGGTAAATGACCGTAGGTCTCTTGAATTGAATTTAAAAATGGTATCATCGTTCTTGTATCAGTCGGATTTTGATACACATTATAAGATAAAACGAATTGAGAATTTGTCGCTATTTGTAAATTATAACCTGGCTTGAGTTGTCCATTTTTCATATGATCTTCTTTCATTCTCATAAATGTGGCATCATGATCTGTTTTAGAATAACTATTTCTATCCTTTAAAATAGATTTTTGGACGTCGTATTTATGCTTTCGCCCAGAGTAATCATTAATTTGCTTTTTATATTGTTTAATTTTAGTTCTTTTGAGCCGTATTTGTTTTCTTATTTTAGTACATTTTTCATTATCGATATGTTGATTTAAATCTTCGATTTCTTTATCCAAATGACTACCAATCAAATCTATTTCTTCCTTTGTTAAGTCATTATCGTGATCTTTTTTAATCTCAGGTATGATTTTATTTGTTACCAATTCATGATAGAGTGCTTTAGAATCTTCATTCATCTTTGTCTCATGGTTTTGAATACTCTTTTTCCATACAAATGTATATCGATTGGCATTCGCCTCAACTTTCGTACCATCAATAAAAATGGCCTGATCATCTATAAGATGTTGTTTCAAACACTGATTATGAAATTGAATAAATAATGATTCTAATAAAGCATCTACTTTTGGATTGACTCTAAATCGATTAATCGTTTTATAAGAAGGCTTTTGATTTTGTGATAGCCACATCATCCGGATGCTATCATTAAGTAATTTTTCTATCTTACGACCTGAAAACACAGATTGTGTGTAGGCATATAGAATGACTTTTAACATCATTTTGGGATGGTATGAGGTTGCACCACGATGATGTCTGAATTCATCGAATTCAGTTTTAGGAATTGTTTCTACAATATCATTGACATGTCGTGACATATCATTTGTGGGGATAAGAACTGAAGTTTCCAATGGTAGAGTAAGTTGAGTCATGTTATAATCTTTATACATAAGGCACCTCGTTAATTTAGTTTAGTGACATTTATTAAATTATACGAAAGTGCCTTATTTTTTTAAAGTATTTCAATGTAAAATTACATATAAATACAAAGTATTTTGGCGAGACTCTTGAGGGAACAGGACAAGCTGAAGACTACAGGCTGAAGCTGTCCCCTAAGAAAGCGAGCCAACAATACGTAGTATTGTAAATAAAGAAGCCAGTAAATGAATTTATAATAAACTCATTTACTGGCTATTTTGTTAGGAATTATGTCCCAGCCTCTTTTTATTTGTTATTTTTCATATTGTGTTACTTCTTGAGCAATACCAATAATCACTTGTACTGCTTTTTCCATTACATCGATAGAAGCATATTCAAATGGGCCATGGAAGTTTCCACATCCTGTAAAAATATTAGGTGTAGGTAAACCTTTAAATGAAAGCTGAGAACCATCAGTACCACCGCGTATAGGCGCAGTATTTGGTTTTATCTCTAAATCTGCAAATACTTTTTTAGGAATATCAATAATATACGGATGTGGCTTAATTTGTTCAGCCATATTATAGTATTGGTCTTCGATATCTACTTTTACTGGATAACCTTCATAATGAATATTAATATCATCACGAATTTCTAAAAGTTTTTTCTTTTTAAGTTCAAAAGATTTTCTATCATGATCTCTTATAATATATTGTAAAGAAGCTTTTTCAACTGTTCCTTCTATTTTCATTAAATGATAGAATCCTTCATAACCTTCTGTACGTTCTGGTACTTCATTAGCAGGTAGTAGACTATGGAATTGATGTGCTAATCCAATAGCATTAACCATAACGTTTTTTGCAGAACCAGGATGAACGTTTACACCATGTGTAGTGATTGTTGCTTCTGCTGCATTAAAACTTTCGAATTGTAATTCTCCAAACTCACTGCCATCCATAGTATAGGCGAAATCGGCATTAAAGCGTTTCACATTAAATTTGTGAGGACCACGACCTATTTCTTCATCAGGTGTAAAAGCTATACGTATGCGACCATGTTTAATTTCTGGATGGGTCTGCAAGTATTTTACTGCTTCCATAATTTCTACAACACCTGCTTTATCATCGGCACCTAGTAAAGATGTACCATCTGTAATCATTAGAGTGTGACCTTCTAATTTTTTAAGTTCTGGAAATACATCTTGACTTAATACTCGATTTGTTTGACCTAATTTAATAGGTTGACCATCATAATCTTCTATAATCTGAGGATTAACATTTGTCGCATTAAAATCTGGTGATGTATCTACATGTGCTAAGAAACCTACCGTAGGAACTTCTTTTTCTATGTTACTTTCTAAAGTAGCAAAAAGATAACCATTATTATCCAATTCTGTTTCTAATCCAAAGTTTTGCAGTTCTTTTTGTAATAAATGTAATAAATCCCATTGTTTCTCAGTAGAAGGCGTCGATTTCGATTCGGGATTTGATTGTGTATCTATTTTCACATATCTTGATAATCTATCTATAATCTGTACTTTCATGACGAAACATCCCCTTAGACTCTATTGTTCATATTGTAAGATTTTCTGTACGTTTTTCCTTTGATTTTACCATAAAATTGCTTAATACGTGTGTAAATATAATAGAGAATTTCTGCTACTAATATTCCAAAAGCAATTGAACCAGAAATTAATGTGACCTCTAGAAATGTATTCACAGCATGAGTATAGTCATTAGATACTAAAAATCGTGTTGCTTCATATGCTGTACCACCAGGAACAAGAGGGATTATACCTGGCACAATGAAGATAATAACGGGTCTTTTATAGCGTCGACTCATCACATGACTTAATAAACCAAGAATTAAACTACCTAAAAACGCAGCGCCAACTTTTCCTAAATCCATATCTACGATATATTGATAAATTGTCCAAGCTAAGGCGCCGACAAATCCACAAGCAAGTAAAAGTCGTTTAGGAGCGTTAAATATAATAGAAAAAAGTACTGTCGAAATAAAACTTATAACAAAATGAAATAAATAAAATAACATACATAAACAGCCTTTCTTAAAGAATTAATAAAACAATCGCTACGCCTGCACCAATAGCGAATGATGTTAGTGCAGCTTCTACACCACGAGACATTCCAGCAAGTAGCTCGCCAGCCATTAAATCTCTAATAGCGTTACAAATTAAAATTCCAGGTACTAAGGGCATAACACTAGAAATTGTTATAATATTTTGATTTGTAGCAATGCCTAGTTTAGTAAATGTAACAGCAATTGTAATGACTACTGCTGATGCTACAAATTCAGAAAAGAATTTAATTTGAATGAAACGCTGGACAAAGCTAAAAGTTAAGAACGCAGCACCGCCAGCTAAAATAGCAATCCAGCAATCAGAAACAACACCGCCAAACATGAGTAAGAAAAAGCCACATGCAATTGCCGCAGCAAAAAAATTCAATAAAAAAGAATATTGTAATGAAGCTTTACTTAGATGAATCAGTTCTGATTTAGCTTCATCAATAGTTAACTCATTTTTAGCAATCTTTCTAGAAAGACTATTTGTAAGAGCAATTTTTTCTAAATCTGTAGTACGATCTCTAATTCTTATAAGCCTTGTATTTGTTCGATCATTAAGTGAGAAAATGATAGCGGTCGATGTGACAAAGCTATATGTATCATTTAAACCATAACTGTGAGCAATTCGATTCATAGTGTCTTCAACACGGTAAGTTTCAGCTCCAGATTCTAAGAGAATACGACCAGCTATTAACACAACATCAATCACCTTATTTTCATCGATAATAGTGATTGAATTATTCATAAAAGCACCTCCACAATAATTAAAATATATAATGATTTTCTTGTATATCTATAATATTCTTCGCTTGTATTAATACTTTATTACTAAATCAGTCATTTTAAAAGTAGAATAACAAATAAATAATATAGATGTTAAATGAGTATAAAAAAGAGATGCAACAGAATTCATTTCGAATTCCACGTTCCATCTCAAATTAAATCGTAACGTCTATAATTTAATTATAGGATTAAACATTACTTGATTACGACCTTCTTTTTTAGCTACATGGACCATATCATCGGCGTCTTTAAATACTTTACGTTGAGATTTATATTCATCTTGAGATAAATAACCAACGCCAATAGATACAGATAATTTTATAACTTCCTTATTAGGTAAATGGAACGAAGA
>NZ_PSUA01000020.1:0-5545 GCF_002931575.1 Pseudoclavibacter sp. RFBA6
CTTTTGGAAACATATTTGGACAATACAAGTCAGTACTGAGCCTTCGGGTTTGGTGTTGTTTTGTTTTTTGTCAGTTTCAAACTTGTCATCGCACTTCGGTGTGGTGGCGTGATGTTTATCAGGCAGCTTTTGGGTTGTTTGGTTGTTATTCATTTACGGAGAGTTTGATCCTGGCTCAGGACGAACGCTGGCGGCGTGCTTAACACATGCAAGTCGAACGATGAAGCCCAGCTTGCTGGGTGGATTAGTGGCGAACGGGTGAGTAACACGTGAGCAACGTGCCCATAACTCTGGGATAACCTCCGGAAACGGTGGCTAATACTGGATATCTAACACGATCGCATGGTCTGTGTTTGGAAAGATTTTTTGGTTATGGATCGGCTCACGGCCTATCAGCTTGTTGGTGAGGTAATGGCTCACCAAGGCGACGACGGGTAGCCGGCCTGAGAGGGTGACCGGCCACACTGGGACTGAGACACGGCCCAGACTCCTACGGGAGGCAGCAGTGGGGAATATTGCACAATGGGCGAAAGCCTGATGCAGCAACGCCGCGTGAGGGATGACGGCCTTCGGGTTGTAAACCTCTTTTAGTAGGGAAGAAGCGAAAGTGACGGTACCTGCAGAAAAAGCACCGGCTAACTACGTGCCAGCAGCCGCGGTAATACGTAGGGTGCAAGCGTTGTCCGGAATTATTGGGCGTAAAGAGCTCGTAGGCGGTTTGTCGCGTCTGCTGTGAAATCCCGAGGCTCAACCTCGGGTCTGCAGTGGGTACGGGCAGACTAGAGTGTGGTAGGGGAGATTGGAATTCCTGGTGTAGCGGTGGAATGCGCAGATATCAGGAGGAACACCGATGGCGAAGGCAGATCTCTGGGCCATTACTGACGCTGAGGAGCGAAAGCATGGGGAGCGAACAGGATTAGATACCCTGGTAGTCCATGCCGTAAACGTTGGGCGCTAGATGTGGGGACCATTCCACGGTTTCCGTGTCGTAGCTAACGCATTAAGCGCCCCGCCTGGGGAGTACGGCCGCAAGGCTAAAACTCAAAGGAATTGACGGGGGCCCGCACAAGCGGCGGAGCATGCGGATTAATTCGATGCAACGCGAAGAACCTTACCAAGGCTTGACATATACCGGAAACGTTCAGAAATGTTCGCCCCGCAAGGTCGGTATACAGGTGGTGCATGGTTGTCGTCAGCTCGTGTCGTGAGATGTTGGGTTAAGTCCCGCAACGAGCGCAACCCTCGTCGTATGTTGCCAGCACGTAATGGTGGGAACTCATATGAGACTGCCGGGGTCAACTCGGAGGAAGGTGGGGATGACGTCAAATCATCATGCCCCTTATGTCTTGGGCTTCACGCATGCTACAATGGCTGGTACAATGGGCTGCAATACCGCGAGGTGGAGCGAATCCCAAAAAGCCAGTCTCAGTTCGGATTGGGGTCTGCAACTCGACCCCATGAAGTCGGAGTCGCTAGTAATCGCAGATCAGCAACGCTGCGGTGAATACGTTCCCGGGCCTTGTACACACCGCCCGTCAAGTCATGAAAGTCGGTAACACCCGAAGCCGGTGGCCTAACCTTTTGGAGGGAGCCGTCGAAGGTGGGATCGGTAATTAGGACTAAGTCGTAACAAGGTAGCCGTACCGGAAGGTGCGGCTGGATCACCTCCTTTCTAAGGAGCACTTAGCACGCACTCGTTTGGGTGTGGAGCTGAAGTCATTTCGGTCGCGAATGTCGACCGGTGGCGCTCATGGGTGGAACATTTGACTATTCGGTGCTTGTTGTTGTTCGTGCGGAGTACGCCTTTCGGGGTTGGAAACGTGTGGGTGATGGTGAGTGCTGGTGTGCACGCTGTTGGGTCCTGAGGGACCGGGCCTGCTGCTGCTCGCGGCTTCTTTCGGGGAGTTGGGGTGGTGGTGGATCGGACTCTTGGGCCTTCGTTCGCCGGCTTTGTGTCGGTGGGGGTTGGTACCGATCGTATGTTGAGAACTACACAGTGGACGCGAGCATCTTGAATGCCGCAAATGTTGATCGTCTTCGGATGGTTGGGTTTGTGGTGTTCAGCAATTTTAGTCAAGAGTTTCTGAGAATGAAATGATTGGCTACTCATGTGTAAATCAAATCTTTAAGAGCAAACGGTGGATGCCTTGGCATCTGGAGCCGAAGAAGGACGTAGAAATCTGCGATAAGCCTCGGGGAGTTGATAATCGAACTTTGATCCGAGGATTTCCGAATGGGGAAACCCCGCCAGGCCCCTTGTGGTGACCTGGTGACTCCCGCCTGAATATATAGGGCGGGTAGAGGGAACGTGGGGAAGTGAAACATCTCAGTACCCACAGGAAGAGAAAACAACAGTGATTCCGTTAGTAGTGGCGAGCGAACGCGGATCAGGCTAAACCGGTCGTGTGTGATACCTGGTAGGGGTTGCACGGTCGGGGTTGTGGGACTTTTCATGCTGCTCTACCAGGCAGTGGGCGTGACAGTAGCGTATAGACGAACAGCTTTGAATGGCTGACCAGAGGGGGTGCGAGTCCCGTAGTCGAAATGCGTGTATTGACGTTGAAGAGTATCCCAAGTAGCACGGGGCCCGAGAAATCCCGTGTGAATCTGTCAGGACCACCTGATAAGCCTAAATACTCCCAGATGACCGATAGCGGACAAGTACCGTGAGGGAAAGGTGAAAAGTACCCCGGGAGGGGAGTGAAATAGTACCTGAAACCGTTTGCTTACAATCCGTCGGAGCAGCCTTGTAGCTGTGACGGCGTGCCTTTTGAAGAATGAGCCTGCGAGTTAGTGATATGTGGCGAGGTTAACCCGTGTGGGGCAGCCGTAGCGAAAGCGAGTCTGAATAGGGCGATTCAGTCGCATGTCCTAGACCCGAAGCGAAGTGATCTATCCATGGCCAGGTTGAAGCGAAGGTAAGACTTCGTGGAGGACCGAACCCACCTAGGTTGAAAACTGGGGGGATGAGCTGTGGTTAGGGGTGAAAGGCCAATCAAACTTCGTGATAGCTGGTTCTCTCCGAAATGCATTTAGGTGCAGCGTTGCGTGTTTCTTACCGGAGGTAGAGCTACTGGATGGCCGATGGGGCCCAAAAGCTTACTGACGTCAGCCAAACTCCGAATGCCGGTAAGTGAGAGCGCAGCAGTGAGACTGTGGGGGATAAGCTTCATAGTCGAGAGGGAAACAACCCAGACCACCAACTAAGGTCCCAAAGCGCGTGCTAAGTGGAAAAGGATGTGGAGTTGCACAGACAACCAGGAGGTTGGCTTAGAAGCAGCCACCCTTGAAAGAGTGCGTAATAGCTCACTGGTCAAGTGATTCCGCGCCGACAATGTAACGGGGCTCAAGCACGCCACCGAAGTTGTGGCATTCATATGTATAGACAGGCCTTCGTGGTCCAGTCGTGTGGATGGGTAGGAGAGCGTCGTGTGGCGAGTGAAGCGGCGGTGGAAACCAGCCGTGGACGCTACACGAGTGAGAATGCAGGCATGAGTAGCGAAAGACGGGTGAGAAACCCGTCCTCCGAATGATCAAGGGTTCCAGGGTCAAGCTAATCTTCCCTGGGTAAGCCGGGACCTAAGGCGAGGCCGACAGGCGTAGTCGATGGACAACGGGTTGATATTCCCGTGGCCGGCGAAAAACCGCCCAAGCTAATCCAGTAGTGCTAAGAGTCCGAATCTTCTCGTCTGCCTTCGGGTGGGTGGGAAGCCTAGCGCTCGACCCCGTTCTGGTGCGGTTAGCGTATTAACAGGTGTGACGCAGAAAGGTAGCCGAACCGGGTGATTGGTTGAATCCGGGCAAGGATGTAGGGTGAGTGATAGGCAAATCCGTCACTCGTGAAGCCTGAGATCTGACGCGGAACTCACTATTGTGAGGTAGTCGGTGATCCTCTGCTGCCAAGAAAAGCATCGACGCGAGGTTTTAGTCGCCCGTACCCCAAACCGACACAGGTGATCAGGTAGAGAATACCAAGGAGATCGAGAGAATCGTGGTTAAGGAACTCGGCAAAATGCCCCCGTAACTTCGGGAGAAGGGGGGCCTGAGGCGTATAGGGATTTACTCCTGAAAGCGCATTGATGGCCGCAGAGACCAGTGGGAAGCGACTGTTTATCAAAAACACAGGTCCGTGCGAAGTCGCAAGACGATGTATACGGACTGACGCCTGCCCGGTGCTGGAAGGTTAAGAGGAAGGGTTAGCTTCGGCGAAGCTCTGAATTTAAGCCCCAGTAAACGGCGGTGGTAACTATAACCATCCTAAGGTAGCGAAATTCCTTGTCGGGTAAGTTCCGACCTGCACGAATGGCGTAACGACTTCCCAGCTGTCTCAACCGCGAACTCGGCGAAATTGCATTACGAGTAAAGATGCTCGTTACGCGCAGCAGGACGAAAAGACCCCGTGACCTTTACTACAGCTTGGTATTGGTGTTCGGTGTGGCTTGTGTAGGATAGGTGGGAGACTGTGAAGCGGGCACGCTAGTGTTCGTGGAGTCGTTGTTGAAATACCACTCTGGTCATTCTGGATATCTAACTTCGAACCGTAATCCGGTTCAGGGACAGTGCCTGGTGGGTAGTTTAACTGGGGCGGTTGCCTCCTAAAGAGTAACGGAGGCGCCCAAAGGTTCCCTCAACCTGGTTGGCAATCAGGTGGCGAGTGTAAGTGCACAAGGGAGCTTGACTGTGAGACTGACAAGTCGAGCAGGGACGAAAGTCGGGACTAGTGATCCGGCAGTGGCTTGTGGAAGCGCTGTCGCTCAACGGATAAAAGGTACCTCGGGGATAACAGGCTGATCTTGCCCAAGAGTCCATATCGACGGCATGGTTTGGCACCTCGATGTCGGCTCGTCGCATCCTGGGGCTGGAGTAGGTCCCAAGGGTTGGGCTGTTCGCCCATTAAAGCGGCACGCGAGCTGGGTTCAGAACGTCGTGAGACAGTTCGGTCTCTATCCGCTGCGCGCGTAGGAAATTTGAGAAGATCTATCTTTAGTACGAGAGGACCGAGATGGACGAACCTCTGGTGTGTCAGTTGTTCCGCCAGGAGCACCGCTGATTGGCTACGTTCGGAACGGATAACCGCTGAAAGCATCTAAGCGGGAAGCCGGCTTCAAGATGAGATTTCCATCCCTTCGGGGGAGAAGCTCCCAGTAGACGACTGGGTTGATAGGCCGGATGTGGAAGCACAGAAATGTGTGGAGCTGACCGGTACTAATAAGCTGATGATTTGATAAAACATGCACATGAATGTTGTTGCTGTTCGCGTCCACTTTGTGGTTCTCGATAGACGATCGAGAATCGACCACGTGTCACACCTGTAGGGGTGTGGTGTGTGGTTCGAAACATGATGGTTTGTCCATAGTGTTTCGGCGGTCATAGCGAGAGGGAAACGCCCGGTTACATTCCGAACCCGGAAGCTAAGACTCTCAGCGCCGATGGTACTGCAGGGGGGACCCTGTGGGAGAGTAGGTCACCGCCGGACTTCTTCATGAGCCGGGGTTGGTTGGTGAGTGAGCAGAGATGCTCCTCGCCTCCCAACCCCGGCTTTTTT
>NZ_PSUA01000010.1:0-494773 GCF_002931575.1 Pseudoclavibacter sp. RFBA6
ACCCTGTGGGAGAGTAGGTCACCGCCGGACTTCTTCATGAGCCGGGGTTGGTTGGTGAGTGAGCAGAGATGCTCCTCGCCTCCCAACCCCGGCTTTTTTCATTTGCCACCGGCATTCGCGCAGCAGCCGAGAGCGGCTACTCGCGAGGCAGCCCACGTACGACTCAGAGTCCGCCCCGGACCCACGAAGTGCGTTGACGTAGGCTGGGTGGCGACGCAAGCGTCCAAGGTGAGGCGCATCCAAACGAGTACAACAACAATTCGACAGCGCATCCCGAGGAGCTATTCATGGACGCAAACGACAACGAGCGGCGAAGCTCAAACAACGACCGTGGAGCGGGCAACCGCAACGAACGCGGTGGACAGGATGGGCGACGGGATGCCGGCGGACGAGGCGGCGAGCGCAAGTCCTACCCGCCCCGCGATGGCGAGCGCAAGTCGTACCCTCCTCGTGATAGCGAGCGCCGATCCTACAACTCGCGCGATGACCGTGGTGACAACCGCGGTGAGCGCAAGTCGTACCCGCCCCGTGATGGCGAGCGCCGACCCTACAACTCGCGCGATGAACGTGGTGACAACCGCGGTGAGCGCAAGTCCTACCCGCCCCGCGATGGCGAGCGCAAGTCGTATCCGCCTCGTGATGGTGAGCGTCGTTCCTTCGGATCGCGCGACGACCGTGGTGATAACCGCGGTGAGCGCAAGTCGTACCCGCCCCGCGACGGTGAGCGTCGTTCCTTCGGATCCCGCGATGACCGCGGCGACAACCGTGGCGAGCGCAAGTCGTATCCGCCTCGTGATGGTGAGCGTCGTTCCTTCGGATCGCGCGACGACCGTGGTGATAACCGCGGTGAGCGCAAGTCGTACCCGCCCCGCGACGGTGAGCGTCGTTCCTTCGGATCCCGCGATGACCGCGGCGACAACCGTGGCGAGCGCAAGTCGTATCCGCCTCGTGATGGTGAGCGTCGTTCCTTCGGATCGCGCGACGACCGTGGTGATAACCGCGGTGAGCGCAAGTCGTACCCGCCCCGCGACGGTGAGCGTCGTTCCTTCGGATCCCGCGACGACCGCGGCGACAATCGTGGCGAGCGGAAGAGCTACGCGCCTCGTGATGGCGAGCGGAAGTCGTACGCGCCTCGTGATGGCGAGCGGAAGTCGTACGCGCCTCGTGATGGCGAGCGGAAGTCGTACGCGCCTCGTGATGGCGAGCGGAAGTCGTACGCGCCTCGTGATGGCGAGCGGAAGTCGTACGCGCCTCGTGATGGCGAGCGGAAGTCGTACGCGCCTCGTGATGGCGAGCGGAAGTCGTACGCGCCTCGTGACGGTGAGCGGAAGAGCTACCCGCCCCGTGACGGAGAGCGTCGTTCCTTCGGATCCCGCGACGACCGCGGCGACAACCGTGGCGAGCGCAAGTCGTACCCGCCCCGCGACGGTGAGCGTCGTTCCTTCGGATCCCGCGACGACCGCGGCGACAACCGTGGCGAGCGGAAGAGCTACCCTCCTCGTAATGGCGAGCGGAAGTCGTACGCGCCTCGTGATGGCGAGCGGAAGAGCTACCCGCCCCGCGATGGCGAGCGTCGTTCCTTTGGATCGCGCGACGACCGTGGTGACAACCGTGGCGAGCGCAAGAGCTACCCGCCTCGCGACGGGGAACGTCGCACATCCGGCCCCCGCAGCGACAGCCGTGGCGGACGTGACGACCGTGGTCAGGACCGCCGTGGCGGTTTCAGCGGACGCGGTGGGCCTGCGCCGGAACGCCCGGAGCTGACCGAGGAGGAGATGCTTGCACGCGAACTGCGTCCGGTCCGTGCTGAGCACATCGACCCGATCGTGCCCGATGAGGTCAGCGAATCGGACCTGCCGAAGGGCGCTCGCAACGAGCTCAAGACGCTCGAGGCGACGAACCAGGAGTTCGTGGCAAGGCACCTCGTCATGGCGTCCGTGCTCATCGACACCGACCCCGAGCTGGCTCACCAGCACGCCGTCTCCGCAGCCCGTCGCGGTGGTCGAATCGCCATGGTCCGCGAGACGCTCGCGATCACGGCCTACACGATCGGCGACTACGCCCTCGCGCTGCGCGAGCTGCGCACCTACCGACGCATCAGCGGTAAGGAAGACCAGCTGGCGCTCATGATCGACAGCGAGCGCGGACTCGGTCGCCCCGACCGAGCCCTCGAGCTGGGCCGCGCCGCCGACCGCACGGGCCTCGGCCCCGCGGAGCTCGTCCAGGTCGCGATCGCCATGTCGGGCGCACGCCTCGACCAGGGCTCACCCGATCTTGCGCTCGCCGAGCTCGAGATCCCGCAGCTCGACCCCAAGCGCGCGTACTCGTACAGCCCGGCGCTCTTCGGCGCCTACGCGACCGTGCTCGAAGAGCTCGGCCGCGAGTCGGAGGCCGAGCGTTGGACTGCGCTCGCGACCCGCGCCCAGGACGCACTCGACGCCGTCAAGCACGACGAGCACGAGACGATCGAGGTCATCACCGAGGGCGAGTTCCCGCCGCTCGAGGACGACGAGATCGACGGCGAGGATGCCCCCACCGAAGACGCAGAGTCGGACACCGAATCGACCCACGCCGCGGACAGCATCGACGGCGAGGACGCGGCCGAGGCCACCGACGCGCCCTACTCAAGCGACGACGACGATCTCGAAGCTGAAGTCGACGAACTGCTCGCCGCAAGCGGCGAGCTGACCACCGACACCAGGTCGCAGAGCGACGCCGAAACCGTCGACGGAGCCGCCGCGGTGCTCGACGACGCACTGGTCGCCGAGGTCGAGGCGGAGGCCGACGAGATCGTCGCCGAAGCCGAAGCAGGCGACGACGTGGAGGCCGAGGCAGAGGACATCCTGGTCGAGGCGGAAGCCGCCGACGAGGTCGCCGAGGTCGAGGCGGAGGCCGACGAGATCGTCGCCGCCGCTGAGGAGCTCGAAGAACTGGCGGAGGACGAGGGTGACGCACCTGCTGTTCTCGAAGTCGAGCTCGACGTCGTGCCCGCCGCTCCCGAGGAGGAAGCAGGCGTGGAGCCAACGCCGCAGGGGGCCGCGGCCGAGGCTTCCGAGCCTGAGGCGGCTTCCGATGCTGAGGCCGTCGACGAGAACGACGACAACGAAGGAAAGCGCAAGGGCGACGAGCCCGAGCCGCTCTTCGACCTGTGACCGGATGCGGGGCGGCGGATGCACTCCGTCGCCCCGCTCCTGCGTCCCGGCGCGACTGTGTCACGCCGCCCTGCACTTCCGCACTCAGCGATGATCGACGCGCGACGAGCGCAACCATGACGAGGACGAGCGCCGGCCAGGCACCGCACGGCGGCACGCTCAGAGAGACGAGAGATCCCGATGGCATTGTTCAAGAAGAGCACCGGAACCGGACCAGCTCCCCTCGACGGCGTGGACGTTGTGCTGGCAGATCTCGATGGTGTCGTCTACCGTGGCCCGAATCCGGTGCCGCACGCGGTCGAGAGCCTGAACGCGCTCGCGACCGCAGGTATCCGCTCCGGGTACATCACGAACAACGCGTCCCGCACTGACGAGCAGGTTGCTCAGCACCTGCGCGACCTCGGACTGTCGCTCACCGCCGAGGATGTCGTCACGAGCCCGCAGGCTGCGGTCCGACTGCTCTCGACGAAGGTCGCCCCTGGCGCGCTGATCCTCGTGGTGGGCGGCGATGGGCTTGTCGATGAGCTCGCGAAGGGCGGCTTCCGCGTGACGCGGTCCGCCGACGACGAGCCGGACGCCGTGATCCAGGGCTTCGCGCCCCACGTCGGCTGGGAGCACCTCGCAGAGGCCTCGTTTGCGCTCGCACGCGACATCCCGTGGGTCGCGACGAATCAGGACTGGACGATCCCCGTCGCCCGCGGGATCGCGCCTGGGAACGGCACGCTGGTGTCCGCAGTCCACACGGCGGTACAGAAGCTGCCCCTCGTGGCGGGCAAGCCGGAGAAGGCGATCTTCGATGAGGCGGTGCGGCGCTTCGACGCCAAGAGGGCGCTGTTCATCGGCGACCGGCTCGACACCGACATCAAGGGCGCGGATAACGCCGGCATGACGTCGGCATTCGTGCTCACGGGCGTGGACCGCCCGAAGCAGCTCATCGCAGCGCCTCCCGGTCAGCGCCCCGACTTCATCCTGAGCGACCTGCGGGAGCTCTCGCAGCCGTACCCGAAGGTCATCGCCGAGCGTCCACAGGCCGAGCACGCTGTCGCCAGGGTCGGCGACGCGCAGGTCACGGTGCGCGGCATCGACGTCATCGTCGATCGCGCAGGCTCTTCGCCCATCAACCTGCTGCGGGCAGGATGCGCCGCCATCGCAGCCTCGGAGAAGCTGATCTACGCGCTCCGCGTGCCGGAGGTGCTGTACTCGGAGCTCGCCTCGTGAGCTCCGAACACGCGGGCGAAGGCCACGCGAGAGCAGGCGACGCTGGCGGTGCGGCAGTGCCCGACACCAGCGCCGAGCCCGACACTGAACTTGCTCTGGAGCTCGAGCGCATCGGCACCCTGCCAGTTTCGGAACGGGCCGCCGAGTTCTCGCGAGTGCACCAGCAGCTCGGCCAGCTCCTTGAGAGCACCCCGGTCCAACTCTTCGATGGAGACCAGTCATGAACTCGCAATCTCAGAGCGCAGGAGGCGAAGTCCTTCAGCGGCTCGACACAGACCTGACGCGCCGCGGCCTCGCGCGCAGCCGAACGGCGGCGGCCCGGCTCATCGAGTCCGGCCTCGTGTCGGTCAACGGGGTCACGTCGACCAAGACCGGATTGCGAGTCGCGCCGAGCGACGCGCTGGCCGTTGCCGGGGGAGACGACTTCGTCTCCCGCGCCGCGCACAAGCTCGTCGCGGGGCTCGACGCCGTGCCGACTCTCGATCCGGCTGGACGCGCAGCGCTCGACGTGGGTGCCTCGACCGGCGGATTCACGCAGGTGCTGCTCGCGCGCGGTGCCAGGCACGTGGTTGCCCTGGACGTCGGGCACGACCAGCTCGCTCCCGCCCTCCGAGAAGACCCCCGAGTGACGAATCTCGAGGGCGTCAACGCGCGCTTCACCGATGCTGAGCAGCTCGACGAGCTGCTCCAGGCGGCGGACGCCCCGGTGTGTTCTGGCGACCTCGACCTCGTCGTCGGTGACCTCTCGTTCATCTCGCTGACGAAGGTGATCGCCCCCATCCTGGCGATGGCGCCCGGTCTCACGGATGCGGTGCTGCTCATCAAGCCACAGTTCGAGGTCGGCCGAACCGGTGTGAAGGGCGGCATCGTCCACGACCGCAAACTGGTCGCGCCCGCACTTGAGCGGGTGCTTGTCGAAGCGGCGAGCTGCGGGCTCGAGCTCGTCTCGCTGCGCCCGTCGCCGATCGTCGGCACCCACGGCAACGCAGAATTCGTTGCGGTTCTCCGCACGTCGACAGGCTCGAGTCCAGCCGATGCTGACAGACTCGTCACTCTGCGACGAGCCATCGTCGAAGCGGAGGACCTGGAGGGAGATCGATGACGGAGTTCCCGAAGCGGCGCATCCTCGTCGTCAGCCACGTTGCCCGGGAGGACGCCATCGAGGCGGCCATGACCGTGTTGCAGCTGCTCGACGACGCGGGAGTCACGCCCGTGCTGGAGCCAGCGACGTACCGTGAGCTGCTGCGCCTCGATCGCAACCGGGTGCCTCGGACGACGATCTCGCTCGGGGAGGATCTCGCTGCCCACGAGGTGGAGATCGCGATCGTCCTCGGGGGTGACGGCACCATCCTCCGCGCCGCGGAGATCGTGCGCGAGGCGGGAGTGCCGATCCTCGGTGTCAACCTCGGCCACGTCGGGTTCCTCGCGGAGAGCGAACGAGACTTGTTGGCGGATGCTGTGGGCCGCGCACTTGACCGCGACTACCAGGTCGAGGAGCGCATGACCCTGGATGTCCGCGTCACGCTCGGCGGTGAGACCGTCTACGAGACGTGGGCCCTCAACGAGGCCTCGATCGAGAAGGCCAGCAGGGAGCGGATGCTCGAGCTCGTCCTCGAGGTCGACGGGCAGCCGCTGCTGAGCTTCGGCGCCGACGGTGCCATCTTCTCGACGCCGACCGGTTCCACCGCCTACTCCTTCTCGGCTGGCGGGCCGATCGTCTGGCCGACCGTCGAAGCCCTGCTGCTCGTCCCCATCAGCGCGCACGCGCTCTTCGCGAGACCGATCGTGGTGGGCCCCAGCTCCACCCTCGCCGTGGAGATCGTCCCGAGGACCGGCACGCCCGGCGTGCTGTGGTGCGACGGGCGGCGCACGTACGACCTCACGGCGGGATCCCGCGTGACGGCGACGAGGGGCGGCGCCCCGATCCGGCTCGCGCGCCTGCACAGTGCACCGTTCAGCAAGCGACTTGTCGAGAAGTTCCAACTCCCGACCTCAGGATGGCGAGGACCCGCACGCGCATGATTCTTGACATCGACATCTCCGGCCTCGGCGTCATCGAGCGAGCCGAGCTTCCCCTGGGGCCCGGTTTCACCGCGATCACGGGGGAGACCGGCGCGGGCAAGACCATGATCGTGACGGCCCTCGGGCTGCTGCGCGGAGGACGCGCGTCGGCCGACGCCGTCCGCTCCGGAGCCAGCAAGGCCGTCGTCGAGGGGCGCTGGCAGCTGGACTCCGACAGCCCCGCGGCGAGGCTCGCCGCAGACGCGGGCGCCGAGCTCGACGAGAACGATGAGCTCCTCGTGGCCCGCCAGGTGAGCGCTGAAGGCCGGAGCCGGGCCTGGCTCGGCGGGCGCGGTGTCCCCGCGTCGATCCTCGCCGACCTCGGCGAGCGGCTCGTGGTCGTGCACGGGCAGAGCGACCAGTGGCGGCTGCGCAGCGAGGGCGCGCAGCGAGCGGCGCTGGATGCGTTCGGCGGCGCGGAGCTGCGCACCGCTCGTTCCGCGGTTCGCGAGGCGCACATCCGCCGCGGCGAGCTCCGCTCGGAGCTGCAGACGCTGAGCGACGCCGAGGCCGAGCGTGAGCTCGAGGCCGCCCGCCTGCGACGCGCGCTCGCCGACATCGAGCCCGCCGAGCCCCAGCCGGGGGAGGACGTGACGCTGCTGGCGCGCATCGAGCGTCTCTCGAACCTCGAAGCCCTGCGCCGCGACGTCGGCCAGGCACACGAGCTGCTCGCGGGCGACAGCTCCGCAGGATTCGGCGGCGAGGGTGGCGGGAGCTCGACCGAGCTCGTCTCCCAGGTGCGATCCCTGATCGACAGCGCGACGTCGAGCGACCCGGCGCTGGGTGAGCTGGGACAGGCCGCGGCAGACATCTCGTTCGCGATCGACGAGCTGGGGCTTCGCCTCGCGGGCTACCTCGACGGGCTCGAGGCAGAGGGGAGCGGAGAGCTGGCTCAGCTCAACGACCGCCTGACGCTGCTCACGAGCCTGACGCGGACCTACGGGCCGACCCTGGACGACGTCATCGAGCTCGGCTCGCAGGCCGGCATGCAGCTGCTTGACCTCGAGAACGACTCCACGCGCATCCAGGAGCTGGAGACGCAGATCGCCGAGGCCGAAGCGACGCTCGCAGCTGCGGCCTCACGGCTCACCGAGCTCCGCACGGCGACCGCTTCGCTCCTCGAGGAACGGGTCACGACGGAGCTGCACGCGCTCGCGATGCCGGCGGCGCAGCTGACGGTCGAGATCTCTCCGCTCGACGAGATCGCCGCGCACGGTGGTGACCGTGTCGCGTTCATGCTGCGACCTCACCCGGGAACGGAGCCCACGCCGCTCGGCAAGGGGGCGTCCGGCGGGGAGCTCTCCCGCGTCATGCTGGCACTCGAGGTGGTGCTCGCCGATGTGAGCTCGGTGCCGACGCTCGTCTTCGACGAGGTCGACGCCGGCGTCGGAGGCTCTGCCGCCATCGAGATCGGGCGCCGTCTGCAGCGGCTCTCCGCGAACGCGCAGGTCATCGTCGTCACCCACCTGGCGCAGGTCGCGGCGTTCTCGGACAATCACATCAGCATCGAGAAGTCGAGCGACGGGCAGTTCACGACCTCCAGCATCCGCCGGATCAGTGGGGCGGACCGTACGCAGGAGATCGCCAGGCTCCTCTCGGGTCTCTCCGACAGCGAAACTGGAAACGCCCACGCCGAGGAGCTGCTGGAGCTCGCGGCGGCGAATCGCGCAGCGCCAGGTGGTGCCGGACACGACGCAGGCGCAGACGGATCGCGGTCCGTCGTCTAAGATGGAATTCCGTGACTAGCGCAGATATCCCAGTTGCGGGAAACGACCAGGCCGTTGTCAAGCAGATCTATGTGACCGGGGGCGTCGTCTCCTCGCTCGGCAAGGGCTTGACCGCCGCCAGCCTGGGCAATCTGCTCAGGGCCAGAGGCCTGCGAGTCGTCATGCAGAAGCTCGACCCGTACCTGAACGTCGACCCGGGAACGATGAACCCGTTCCAGCACGGTGAAGTGTTTGTCACCAACGACGGCGCTGAGACCGACCTCGACATCGGGCACTACGAGCGCTTTCTCGACGTCGACCTCGCCCAGTCCGCGAACGTCACGACGGGGCAGATCTACTCGAGCGTCATCGCCAAGGAGCGTCGCGGCGAGTACCTCGGCGACACGGTGCAGGTCATCCCGCACATCACCGACGAGATCAAGCGCCGCATGCGCCTGCAGGCCAGCGAGGAGCCTCGCCCCGACGTCATCATCACGGAGGTCGGCGGCACCATCGGCGACATCGAGTCGCAGCCGTTCATCGAGTCGGCGCGCCAGCTGCGCCACGAGCTCGGTCGCGACAACGTCTTCTTCGTCCATGTCTCCCTCGTGCCGTTCATGGGCGCATCCGGGGAGCAGAAGACCAAGCCGACGCAGCACTCGGTCGCAGCGCTCCGCTCGGCAGGCATCCAGCCGGATGCGCTCGTGCTCCGCAGCGACCGCCCGGTGACCGAGAGCAACAAGCGCAAGATCGCGCTCATGTGCGACGTCCCCGAACGCGCCGTCGTCAACACCATCGACCTGCCCTCGATCTACGACATCCCGCGCGTGCTGCGCGAGCAGGGGCTCGACGAGTACATCATCGAGCAGCTCAAGCTCCCGGCCGAGCCCATCGAGTGGAGCGCCTGGGAGCGCCTGCTCGAGGTCGTGCACCAGCCGAAGCACCAGATCACGGTCGGCCTCGTCGGCAAGTACATCGACCTGCCGGACGCCTACCTGTCGGTCACCGAGGCGCTGCGAGCCGGTGGCTTCGCGAACCAGACGCGCGTGAAGCTGCGCTGGATCCCGTCCGACGAGTGCGAGACGCACGATGGCGCCGCTGCCCAGCTGAGCGACGTCGACGCGATCTGCGTGCCAGGCGGCTTCGGTATCCGCGGCATCGAGGGAAAGCTCGGAGCCCTGCGCTTCGCGCGTGACAACGCCATCCCGACCCTCGGGCTCTGCCTCGGCATGCAGTGCATGGTCATCGAGTACGCCCGCAACGTCGTCGGCATCACCGACGCGAGCTCCTCCGAGTTCGACCCGGAGACGCCGAACCCCGTCATCGCGACGATGGCCGAGCAGGTGGACATCATCGAGACCGGCGACATGGGCGGAACCATGCGCCTCGGGTCCTACCCGGCCGCGCTCGACGAGGGGTCCATCATCGCGGAGCTCTACGGTTCCACGCTCGTCGAGGAGCGCCACCGCCACCGCTACGAGGTCAACAACGCGTACCGCGAGCAGATCGCGGATGCGGGGCTCCACTTCTCGGGACTGTCCCCGGATGGCACGCTCGTCG
Organism: Pseudoclavibacter sp. RFBA6; assembly: GCF_002931575.1. NCBI lineage: Bacteria > Bacillati > Actinomycetota > Actinomycetes > Micrococcales > Microbacteriaceae > Pseudoclavibacter > Pseudoclavibacter sp. RFBA6. The sequence continues at coordinate 9,698 of NZ_PSUA01000010.1, forward strand.
AGTACGTCGAGCTGCCGCGCGAGGTGCACCCGTTCTACGTGGCCACGCAGGCGCATCCCGAGCTGAAGTCGCGTCCGAACAGTGCGCACCCGCTCTTCTCCGGCCTCGTCGCCGCCGGCCTCGAGCGTCAGCGCTCCGGCCGCCTCGTCGATGTCGAGGAGAACGTGCAGGACGTGGACCAGGTTCAGCAGTGACCGACGCCGCCGGATCGGGGCCGTTCGCGGACCAGGTCGCCGAGGACACGGTGCTCGAGTCGAGCGTCGTGTTCCGCGGTGCCGTCTGGGACATCGTGCGTGAGCGGTTCCGCTTCGGCGACGAGGAGCTGACGCGGGAGTTCATGTCCCATACGGGGGCCGTCGCGGTCCTCGTGCTCGACGTCGCAGACCGCATCCTCTTCATCCGCCAGTACCGTCACCCCGTGGGGCGACGCGGCTGGGAGCTGCCTGCCGGCCTCCTCGACGCGCCGGGCGAGGACCCGCTCGATGCGGCGAGGCGCGAGCTGGCCGAAGAGGTCGATCTTGTCGCCGAGCGCTGGGACGTGCTCCTCGACCAGTACACGTCGCCGGGCGGGAGCAGCGAGAACGTGCGCGTGTACCTCGCGCGCGCGGTCTCCTCGACGCCAGAGGCCTTCGCCCGCACAGGCGAGGAGGCGCAGCTGGAGCAGCGCTGGGTCGCGCTGCCGGATGCGCTCGACGCGGTCCTCGAAGGCTCGGTGCAGAACCCGTTCGTCATCTCCGGCGTCATGGCGCTGCACCTCGCGAAGGAACGCGGCTGGACGACGCTGCGCCCAGCCGACGCGGAGTGGCCGACCCGATCGCCGGGCCGCCCGGAGTAGTCGACGCGCCGTGGCTGCACATCCGGGTGAAGCGAAGGCGGACACGGCACTGCTCGACACCTACCTCCGGCACCTGACCATCGAGCGGGGTCTGTCGAGCAACAGCCTCGGCGCCTACCGGCGCGACCTCGGCAAGTACCTCGACTGGCTCGAGCGCACCGACCGGGGGCCGATCGGTGCTGTGGCCCCCGACGACGTGTCGGCGTTCCTCGCCCACCTCCGCGAAGGCGAGGGCCTGGCGGCGTCCTCCGTCTCGAGGGCGCTCTCGTCGGTCCGCGGCTTCCACCGGTTCCTGCTCGACGAGGGGATGCTGGATGCGGACGCGACGACGCGCACGCGCGCCCCGAAGCTCCCGTCACGGCTCCCGAAGGCGCTCACGGTCGCCGAGGTCGAGCGACTGCTGCAGGCGGCCGACGGTGAGACGCTCGAGGCGATGCGCGACACCGCGCTCGTCGAGCTCCTCTACGCGAGCGGCGCCCGCATCTCGGAACTCGTCGACCTGAACGTCGACGATCTGATCGAGCCGGGCATCCTCCGCGTGCGGGGCAAGGGCAACAAGCAGCGCATAGTGCCGGTCGGCAGCTTCGCCCAGCGGGCGCTCGACCGCTACCTCGTTCGGGCGCGACGTGAGCTGTCGACTCGGGGGAGTGCGACGCCCGCGCTGTTCCTCGGCACGCGAGGAGCGCGGCTGTCTCGGCAGAGCGCGTTCAACCTGCTGGACGCCATCGCGACGCGCGCCGATCTCGCCGGCCGAGTCTCCCCGCACACCCTCCGGCACTCGTTCGCGACCCACCTGCTCGAGGGCGGTGCTGACGTCCGAGTCGTCCAGGAGCTGCTCGGCCACGCCTCGGTGTCGACGACGCAGATCTACACGCTCGTGACCGCCGACACCCTGCGCGACGTGTACGCCACGAGCCATCCGCGCGCCACCCTCGGCGGAGGCTGAGGCGGGGATAGGATGCAGAGGTCATGAGCGAAGAGACGATCGAATCCACGCCCCGCAGCGCAAGCGCGGTGTCGACGCGACTCTACAACCACTTCGAGGTGCCGGAGGAGCTGGAGAGCCACGGCCCCGCGCGCATCATCTCGATGTGCAACCAGAAGGGTGGCGTCGGGAAGACCACGACGAGCATCAACCTCGGCGCATCCCTCGCCCTCTACGGTCGCCGCGTGCTGGCCGTCGACTTCGACCCCCAGGGTGCATTGAGCGCCGGCCTCGGGATCCGCACGTACGACGTGCCAACCGTCTACGATCTGCTGATCGGCACGGTCAAGGACCCACACGAGGTCATCCAGGCCACGGCGTTCCCTGGCCTCGACGTCATGCCAGCCAACATCGACCTCTCCGCCGCCGAAGTGCACCTCGTCACCGAGGTCGCCCGCGAGCAGATCCTCGCGAGCGTGCTCCGCAAGGTCTCGAGCGAGTACGACGTCATCATCGTCGACTGCCAGCCCTCGCTTGGCCTCCTGACCGTCAACGCGCTCACGGCGAGCCACGGCGTCGTCATCCCGCTCGAATGCGAGTACTTCGCGCTCCGCGGCGTCGCGCTCCTCGTGGAGACCGTCGACAAGGTCCGCGACCGGCTGAACCCGTCGCTCGAGCTCGACGGCATCCTCCCCACCATGTACGACGGCCGCACGCTGCACTCACGCGAGGTACTCGACCGCGTCTACGAGGCGTTCGGCGACCGGGTCTTCGACACGGTCATCGGCCGCACGGTGAAGTTCCCCGACGCATCCGTCGCCGGGGTCCCCATCGTCCGATTCGCTCCAGAGCACACCGCGTCGAAGGCGTACCACCAGCTCGCGCGCGAGTTGATCGAACGTGGCGCCGTCGCCTAGCGCCCTGACCACCCGGGGAACCTCAGCACCGCGGGTCGGCGCCCCCGCCGCGCCCGACCTCGAAGGCGCGTCCGACCCCGACTTCCGGGTGTCGCTGAGCAACTTCGAGGGCCCGTTCGATCTGCTCCTCACCCTCATCTCGAAGCATGAGATGGACATCACCGAAGTGTCGCTGAGCCGCGTCACGAGTGAGTTCATCGGGTACCTCAACGATCTGTCGACACCGGAAGAGCTCGACCGAGCGAGCGAGTTCATCGTCGTCGCCGCAACCCTCCTCGACATGAAGATCGTCAGCCTGCTGCCGCAGGGCGAGTACGTGGATGCGGAGGACGTGGCGATCCTGGAGGCGAGGGACCTGCTCTTCGCCCGTCTCCTGCAGTACAAGGCCTTCAAAGAGGTCTCAACCTGGTTCGCGGCCGCGCTCGGTGTCGAGGGGCAGCGCACGACCCGCGCCGTGCCGCTCGAGCCGAAGTTCAGGGAGCGCATCCCGGATCTCGTCTGGACGCTCTCGGCCGCCGACTTCGCGGCGCTCGCGACCCTGGCACTCGCACCGCGCGAGATCCCGACCGTCGGCCTCACCCATCTGCACGCGCCCAAGGTGAGCATCCGCGAGCAGGCGCGCATCCTTGTCGCCCTGCTGCAGGATGGTGAGCCGCGGACGTTCCGCGAGCTCGTCGCCGACGCCGACGCCCGGGGTGTCGTCATCGCGCGCTTCCTCGCCCTCCTCGAGCTCTACCGACGGGCAGCGCTCAGCTTCGAGCAGGAGACGCCCCTCGGCGAGCTGACGGTGACGTGGGATGCCGACAGCTGGGACGCCGCGCAGCTCTCGAGCCTCGGAGACGACGATGACTGACCCACGGCAGCTCGACCGCCCGGCCGAAGAAGCCGACCAGCCGGGCGTCGACCTCGACCGCGCCGTCGAGGCGATCCTCTTCGTCGCCGACGAGCCCCTGTCGCTCGTGGCCATCGCCGGGGCCGTCAGCCGCCCGGTCCCCGACGTGCGCGCATCCATCGGCCGACTCGTTGCGGACTACAACGGCGACCTCGCCGGTCCCGAACGTGGCTTCGAGCTGCGCGAGGTCGGCGGAGGGTGGCGGCTCTACGTGCGCGAGAACCTCGACGACATCGTCGCCGACTTCGTGCTCACCCGCCAGCCGTCGAAGCTCTCGCAGGCCGCACTCGAGACACTGGCCGTCATCGCCTACCGCCAGCCGATCACGCGTTCGCAGGTGGCGCAGGTGCGCGCCGTCAATGTCGACTCGGTGGTGCGTACTCTGGTAGCACGTGGCCTCATCGCAGAAGACGGCCACGACGACGTGACCGGGGCCATTCGCTACGTCACGACACAGACGCTTCTGGTGCATCTGGGACTCAACTCGCTCGACGAGCTGCCCAAGATCTCACCTCTGCTCGACGAAGGACAGGACGGATTCCATGAGTGACCAGCGAGGGCGCGGATCGCGCCGCGGCGACACCGACCGCACCGCCGACGAGGCAGCGGCGCTCCGCCAGGCTGCGCAGGCGCGCCCCGAGGGCGGCTACTCGATGGACGACTTCGACGACATCCCGCTCGCGGGGCGCGAAGCCGAACCGGCGCCCGAGCGCACCGACGGCGTGCGACTTCAGAAGGCACTCGCCGCGGCCGGCGTCGCCTCGCGCCGCGTGTGCGAGCAGTACATCACGCAGGGCCGCATCGAGGTCAACGGCGTCGTCGTGACCGAGCTCGGCAGCCGCATCTTCCCGGACCGCGACGAGGTAGCCGTCGACGGCACGCCCATCCAGCTGGACCCCAGCAAGCGCTACGTGGTGCTCAACAAGCCGACCGGCGTCGTCTCCACGATGCGCGACGAGCAGGGGCGCCCGGACCTCCGCGAGTTCACGAGGGAGTTCAGCGAGCGGGTCTACAACGTCGGCAGGCTCGACGTGGACACGAGCGGCCTGCTCATCCTCACCAACGACGGTGAGCTCGCGCACGTGCTCGCGCACCCATCCTTCGGTGTCGAGAAGACCTACATCGCACGCGTCGACGGGCGGGTCTCCGCGAAGGCGCTCCAGCGCCTCCGCCAGGGCTTCGAGCTCGAGGACGGCTTCATCAAGGCCGACAGCGCGAGGCTCCTCGCCGACCAGCCCAGCCGCACCGCCTCGCTTGTCGAGATCGTGCTGCACTCCGGCCGCAACCGGATCGTGCGTCGCATGCTCGAGGAGGTCGGCCACCCCGTCACCGCGCTCGTCCGCCGCAGCTTCGGCCCGCTGAACCTCGGCACCCTCCGCGAAGGCGAGATGCGCGAGTTCACTACACTGGAACTCGGCCGCATCCTGAAGCTCGCCCGGCGAGCCGGGCAGCAGCGCGACGGCGGCACCCTCACCCAGGCGGCGGAGCCGGCTCGCGAGCCCAAGCAGGGCCGCGGCCCGCGGCAGGCGCCGCCCACCAGATCGAAAGGTCGTCGATGACGCCAACTCGAACCAACTCCCCGGTACGGGTGGTCGGTGCCGGGCTGCTCGGCACCAGCGTCGGGCACGCCCTGCGCAGGCTCGGTGTCGACGTCCAGCTCGACGACATCTCACCTTCGGTGCTCCAGCTCGCCGTCGACTACGGGGCGGGGACCCTGGCCGCTGACGCCGCCGGGGGAGAAGCGCCGCGGATCGTCGTCGTCTGCGTGCCCCCCGACGTGACCGGCCAGGTCGTGGCCGCGGAACTCGAACGCTGGCCCGACGCCATCGTGACCGACGTCGCGAGCGTGAAGTCGGCGCCGCTCGCAGAGCTCGTCTCCCGAGGCGCCGACATCAGCCGCTACCTCGGGTCGCACCCCATGGCCGGGCGCGAGACGGGCGGGCCGCTCTCGGGCCGTGCAGACCTCTTCGTCGGCCGCCCCTGGGTCATCGCGCACCACGAGCAGACCAGCGTCTTCGCGCTGCAGGAGATCGAGGGGCTCGCCCTCGACGTCGGCGCCACTCCCGTCACCATGACCGCGGATGATCACGACCGGGCCGTCGCGCTCGTCTCGCACGTTCCCCAGCTCGTCTCCACGCTGCTCGCCTCGCGTCTCGTCGACGACGAGGACGGGGCCACGGCGCTCGCGGGCCAGGGCCTGCGGGACCTCACGCGCATCGCATCCAGCGACCCCGTGCTGTGGACGCAGATCCTCACCGCGAACGCCGCGCCGACCGCCGCTGTGCTCCGCAAGCTGCAGGCAGACCTCGACAAGGTCGCCAGCGCACTCGAGCACAGCCACGAGCGCGGCTCGGGCCGCATCATCGCCGAGCAGCTCGCGACCGGCAACGCCGGCGTGGCGCGGCTGCCAGGCAAGCACGGCTCCTCGAGGCGTGAGTTCGACTCCGTCACGGTCATGATCGATGACAAGCCAGGCCAGCTCGCGAAGCTCATGGGCGACGTGGGCGACGCCCAGGTCAACGTCGAGGACTTCCGCATGGAGCACGCGCAGGCCTCCAACGTCGGCCTCGTCGTCATCTCCGTCGTCCCCTCGGCAACAGCGAAGCTCGTTGACGAGCTCGAACAGCGCGGATGGAGGATCGCCGCATGACCGAGACCACCCCGATCAGCCACGACGCCCTCGCCGCTGGCACGCCCGTCGTCGTCGCCGTCGACGGGCCGGCAGGCTCCGGCAAGTCGAGTGTCTGCCGAGAGAGCGCGCGACGCCTCGGCTTCGGCTACCTCGACACAGGTGCCGCGTACCGCGCGCTCACCTGGTTCGCGATCGACAGCGGATGCGACCTCGACGACGGTGACGCCGTCGCGGCACTGCTCCCGAGCTTCATCGACCGGTACCGCATCTCGGAGAGCCCGGACGAACGCTGGGTTCGCGTCGGCGAGACCGACATCACGGAGCTCATCCGCGACACCGCAATCTCCGGCGAGGTCTGGCGGGTCTCCCGCGTGCCTGCTGCCCGCGAGGCCCTCACGGCGCTCTTCCGGAGCACCATGGCCGGCACCACGAGCCCAGGCATCATCGCCGAGGGTCGGGACATCACGACGGTCGTGGCCGCGGATGCCCCCGCGCGCATCCTCATGACCGCCGACGAGGCCGTGCGCATCGCGCGCAGGGCAGGCGAGAAGGTCGGCGAGACCGTCGCCGCCGTCGCGGAGTCCGTGTCAGCGCGCGACGCCCGCGACGCCAAGGTCACCAACTTCACCGAAGCCGCCGACGGCGTCACGGTGCTCGACACGACAAGGCTCGACTTCGAGCAGTCTGTCGAGGCATTCCTGCGGATCGTCGCCTCGGCGACATCAGGCCCGCATCAGACGACAGCACCGTCGCTGGCAGCCGCCCCAAGCGCTGTCAGACACGACAACACGAAGGAGTCACGATGACTGACGACCAAGGACGGAACGACGAGGCGACCGACGCCTCCGAGGAGTTCGACCCAGCAGGCGGCGAAGAGCTCGTCGCGCGCCTCGAGGAACTCGACGACACGGTCGTGGAGAAGCGCACCCAGGCGCTGCGCCAGAGCCTCGACGACTACGAGCTCGAGGAAGACGACCTCGAGGTGCTCCTCGGCGCCTCCGAGGACGGCGACGCCATCACCTACCTGCCCGCGCTCCCCGTGCTCGCAGTCGTGGGCCGACCCAACGTGGGCAAGAGCGCACTGGTCAACCGCATCATCGGCCGCCGCGAAGCCGTCGTCGAGGACACCCCCGGTGTCACGCGCGACCGCGTCTCGTACAAGGCCGAGTGGAACAACCGCTGGTACACGATCGTCGACACCGGCGGATGGGAGCCGGACGCCAAGGGCATCGACCTCTCCGTCGCCCAGCAGGCCGAGATCGCCGTCGAGCTCGCTGACGCGGTCCTGTTCGTCGTCGACGCGAACGTCGGCCCGACCGCGACCGATGAGCACGTGGTGAAGCTGCTCCGCCGCACCGACCGGCCCGTCATCCTCGTCGCGAACAAGGTCGACGACGCCGTGCAGGAGCCGAACGCAGCGCAGCTGTGGAGCCTCGGTCTCGGTGAGCCGTGGCCGGTCTCCGCCGTGCACGGCCGCGGTGTCGCGGACCTCCTCGACAAGGTCATCGAGATCCTCCCCGAGGTCTCGAAGGTCGCGAAGGAGGAGATCGGCGGACCCCGCCGCGTCGCCATCCTGGGACGCCCGAACGTCGGCAAGTCAAGCCTCCTGAACAAGGCCGCAGGAGAGGAGCGCGTCGTCGTCAACTCGCTCGCTGGCACGACGCGCGACCCCGTCGACGAGCAGGTCGAGCTGGGTGGCAAGATCTGGCGCTTCGTCGACACGGCCGGCATCCGCCGCCGCGTGCACCTGCAGCAGGGCGCAGACTTCTACGCGTCGCTGCGAACGACGGCAGCTCTTGAGAAGGCCGAGGTCGCCGTCGTGGTCCTCGACGTGACCGAAGCCGTCAACGTGCAGGACCTGCGCATCATCGACCTGGTCCTCGAGTCCGGCCGCGCGCTTGTGCTCGCGTTCAACAAGTGGGACATGCTCGACGACGAACGCCGCTGGCAGCTCGAGCGTGAGGTCGAGCGCGACCTCGCCCACGTCGCCTGGGCGCCGCGCGTCAACATCTCCGCGAAGACGGGGCGCCACCTCGAGAAGCTCGTGCCAGCCCTCGAGCTCGCCCTCGACTCATGGGACACGCGCATCCCGACCGGCAAGTTCAACGCGTTCCTCGCCGAGCTCACGGCCGAGTTCCCGCACCCGCTCCGTGGCGGCAAGCAGCCGCGCATCCTGTTCGGCACGCAGGCGCAGACGCGCCCGCCGACATTCGTGCTCTTCACGACCGGCTTCCTCGACCCGGGCTACCGCCGCTTCATCCAGCGTCGCCTGCGCGAGGTGTACGGCTTCGAGGGCTCACCCATCATCACGAACATGCGTGTTCGCGAGAAGCGGGCCAAGCGCAGCTGATCGAGCCCTCGAGCTCGATGGGGCCAGTCCAGTTCGACCCGTCCGGGTCGGCGGGGCTGGCCCCTTTCACATGGCAGGTCCACTCTGCCAAAAACGCCCGAATTTCTCGCATCGTGAATACGCCGACGCTCCACGCCGCCGATTCGGGCCCGGCGCCGGACGCAGAACCGTAGGATTTTGCCTGTGCCTGGCGTTCAGGCGAGAACTTTCGACGTTGAGGGGTCCCATTCGATGATGGAAAAGTCCGAGCAGACGCAGCACGAGTGGCTGGAGAAAGTCGGAATCGCCGAGCGGATGATCCCGCTCATCGGAAACCTGTACCGCACGCGGAACGTCGTGACCTCGATCTACGGTCACCGCCTCATCAACCTCTCCGCGATCGACATCATCAAGGCGCACCGCTTCGCCCGCCGCATCAACGACGTCGAGCTGTCGTTGGACGCGACGCTGCCGATCCTCGAACGGCTGCAGGAGTTCGATCTCGGCACCGCCTCCATCGACCTCGGCGAACTGGCGACGCGTTTCGCGGCACAGGACGAGGACCTCGACACGTTCCTCGCCAACCAGCTGCTCGAAGTCATCGGCACCGGGTCTCCTGACTCGGGCGCCGACGTCGTGCTCTACGGCTTCGGCCGCATCGGGCGCCTCCTCGCGCGCATCATCATCTCGCACGCCGGCACGGGACGAGGGCTGCGCCTGCGCGCCATCGTCGTCCGCAAGGGCAGCGACAACGACCTCGAGAAGCGGGCGAGCCTGCTGCGCCGCGACTCCGTGCACGGGGCGTTCGCCGGCTCCATCTCGGTCGACCAGGCCGCCTCGACGATCCAGGCCAACGGCACGGTCATCCAGGTCATCTACTCGAACGATCCCGCGACCGTCGACTACGAGTCGTACGGCATCCGCGATGCGATCGTCGTCGACAACACGGGCCGCTGGCGCGACGCCGACGGCCTCGCGCAGCACCTGCAGAGCCCCGGAGTGCGTCGAGTGCTGCTCACGGCTCCCGGCAAGGGGCAGCTGAAGAACATCGTCTACGGCATCAACAACGCCGGCATCACCGACGACGACCGCATCCTGTCGGCCGCGTCGTGCACGACCAACGCCATCACGCCGGTCCTCAAGGTCATCGACGAGCGCTACGGGGTCGTGCACGGGCACGTCGAGACGGTGCACTCGTTCACCAACGATCAGAACCTCATCGACAACTTCCACAAGGGCGACCGGCGCGGTCGGGCCGCTGGCCTCAACATGGTGATCACCGAGACGGGAGCGGCGAAGGCGGTCGCGAAGGCGCTGCCGCACTTCGAGGGCAAGCTCACGGGCAACGCCATCCGGGTTCCCACGCCAGACGTCTCCATGGCAGTGCTCAACCTCACGCTCGAGCGTCCGACGACCCGCGGCGAGGTCAACGACTTCCTGCGCCAGGTGTCGCTCAGCTCGGTGCTCCGCCAGCAGATCGACTACATCGAGTCGAGCGAAGTGGTCTCGACCGACTTCGTCGGCACGACGCGCGCCGGCATCGTGGATGGGCTCGCGACGATCGCCGAGGGCAAGAACCTCGTGCTCTACGTCTGGTACGACAACGAGTTCGGCTACTCGACGCAGGTCGTGCGCATCATCGAGCAGCTCGGTGGCGTCCAGCCGCCCATCGTGCCGCACCGCAGGGAAGTCTCACAGCTCTAGGCCCGGCGCCACCGCTGCGCCGTCGCGTGGTGGGCCAGATACCCCGAAGGGTCGCCATCCTGTGCGGATGACGACCCTTCGGGGTATCTCGTCGCTGGACTACTTGAGCTCGGCGCCGAGGATCTCGGTGGAGGAGGCGCGCTCCTTGCCAAGCCGCGAGTTGCGGCGGCTGTAGAGGAAGTAGATGGCGAGGCCGATGGCCAGCCAGATGGCGAAGCGGAGCCAGGTGAGCGTCGACAGGTTGAGCATGAGCCAGAAGCAGAGCACGGCCGACAGGATCGGCAGGAACGGCGACCACGGCATGCGGTAGGCGAGCTCGCGGTTCGGGTACTTCTTGCGGAGCACGAGGATGGACAGGCTCACCAGCACGAACGCGGAGAGCGTGCCGATGTTGATCATCTCCTCGAGCCAGTCGACGTTCGTGAGGCCGGCGAGAAGCGCGACGGCGATGCCGACGCCGATCTGCAGACGGATGGGGGTCTTGCGCTTCTCGCTCGTGATGCTCCACGAACGCGGCAGCAGGCCGTCGCGGCTCATGGAGAACAGCACGCGGGCGAGGCCCATGAGCAGCACGAGGATGACGGTCGTGAAGCCGAGCAGGATGCTGATGGAGATGATCTGCGCCGCCCAGTCGGCGCCGACGAGGACGAACGCGGTCGCCAGCGACGGGGTCTCGGCGGCGGCGAGGTCCTTGTAGGAGACCATGCCGGTGATGACGAGGCTCACCGAGAGGTAGAGCACCGTCACGATCCCGAGGCCGAGGAAGATGCCGCGGGGCAGGTTCTTCTTCGGGTTCTTGACTTCCTCCGCGCTCGTCGCGACGACGTCGAAGCCGATGAACGCGAAGAAGACGATGGATGCGCCGGCGAGGAGCCCGAAGACGCCGTACATGCTCGGCTCAGCGCCGGACATGAACGAGAAGAGCGACTGGTGCCAGGCGTCCGTGCCCGACTCGGCCGCAGGCTGCGACGGCGGGATGAACGGCGTGTAGTTGCTGGCCTTCACGAAGAACGCGCCGACGACGATGACGAACAGCACGGTCAGGACCTTGAGGATCGTCAGGACCGCGCTGACGCGTGATGAGAGCTTCGTGCCGAGCACGAGCAGCGTCGTGAGGACGGCCACGATGAAGAAGGCGGCCCAGTTCAGCTCGAACAGGCCGAAGATGCTGAGCTTGGGCGGGATGTCCCAGCCCCAGATGTTGACGACCTCCTGCAGGTAGACGCCCCAGTAGCTCGCGATGACGGCGGAGGCCGACAGCATCTCGAGGATGAGGTCCCAGCCGATGATCCAGGCCAGGAGCTCGCCGAGCGTCGCGTAGGTGAAGGTGTAGGCGGAACCGGCCACGGGCACGGAGGAGGCGAACTCCGCGTAGGCCATGATCGCGAGTCCGCAGGTCACGGCGGCGAGCAGGAATCCGAGGGTGATGGACGGGCCGGCGTTGTTGGCGGCCGCCTTCGCTCCGACCGAGAAGATCCCGGCGCCGACGGCGACGGCGACGCCCATGATGGCGAGGTCCCACACGCCGAGGGACCGCTTGAGCGACCGTTCCTCGGAGTGCGAGTCCGCGAGTGAGGCCTCGATGCTCTTCGTTCGCATCAGGCTTTGGAAAAAGCTCAAGGTGTTCCCCCAGTGTGTTCTCTCCGCGCGCGGGCACCCGCGCGCGTGTGGAGTTTACCTGCCGGAAACACGATGGCGATTGCCGGGGGAGAAGTTGCGCCGATCCCCACGTGGTGGTGACCCGATCATTGGCAGGGAGTGCCAGGTCTGCATGCCCTAGGGTTGCCCGGCAGGACCAGCCAGATCCGAATGTCGCGAAGGAGGAAGCGTGCCTGACCTCGCAGATGCGCCAGATGCGCTGCTCGTCGCCCGTGCCAGAGACGGTGACGAGCGTGCGTTCGAGGTGCTCATCCGCCGGCACTGGGGACTCATGATCGCGACCGCCATCAGACTGCTGTCGTCGCGCGCTGACGCCGAGGACGCGGTGCAGGACGCCTGCATCGTCGCCTGGAAGCGCCTCGACCTCCTCCGCGACCCGGATGCCGTGCGCGCGTGGCTCGTGCAGATCGCCGCCCGCAAGGCGACCGATCGCCTCAGGAGGCGGAAGTTCGAGCAGGACATCGACGACGTGGACGCCCCGGAGGCCCCGGAGCTCGGTCCGCTCGCGCAGCTCGAGCTGAACGCGAAGCTCGATTCGGCGTCCCGGGTGCTCGCGGGCCTCCCCGAGCTGCAGCGCCAGTGCTGGATCCTCAAGGAGACCGCCGGGTTCACCTACGCGGAGATCGCCGAACAGCTCGACACGAACACATCGACGGTGCGTGGGGCCCTCTCTCGGGCCAGGATCGCGCTGCTGCGGGGCATGGAGGAATGGGCATGAGCGAAGAAGTCGAGCCGACCATCGGCGCCGCGGGGTACACCCTGACACAGCTCTCGGAGTACCTGGACGCCGGTCGTCTGCCGTACAACGCCGACATCGAGGAGGACCCCGAGTGCGAGCGGGCGCTCGCGGCACTCGAGCGGGTGACGAAGGCGTCGCACGACCTCATCGAGGCGGAGTCCGCGGCCACGCCCGCGCCGAGCAGCGCCTGGCTGCAGTCCATGCTGCGCGGCATCGCGATGGATGCGCGCGCGGGCCGCGAGATCCCGCTCGCCTCGCCGGAGCCCGAGTTCGAGTTCTCGCAGAGCGAGGGCGTCATCCGCGAGCTCATCCGCCGGACTGGCGACGCCATCGAGGGCGTGCTGATCGGACGGTGCGTGCTCGACGGCGACGTGACCACGCCGGGAGCACCGGTGCACGTCACCGTCTCGGTGACGGTGCTCGGGCTGCGCCCGCTGCATCCGCTCGCCGACGAGGTGCGGGATGCGATCGCGGAGGCGCTTGCGCTCGACACGACGCTGCGGGTCACGGGCATCGATATCGTCATCGCAGATGTGAGGAGCGTCGAATGATCGACCGTGAGCGCGTCGCCGAGGTGGTCGAGGGTGCGGCCCTCGGAACCCCTGGCGTTGTGGAGCTGCTGCCCATCATCGGCATCCACCTGGGATCACTGCACGTCGATGTCGGCACTGCAGACGGTGTCGTCTCGATCACGGTGCGCGTGCGCGTCGACTCGTCGGGCCCGCAGGGGCGCATCGTGGAAGGGCTCGCGACCCGGATCAAGGCGGCTGCTCTGACGGTGCTCCCGGTCGGATCGACCGTGCGGGTGCGTGTGCGGGTGCACGCCATCGCGGGTCGAAGCTGAGCCACAGCTTCGCCATAGCAATGGCATAGCCCAGGGTTGGATGCTCGGTGGTGTCGAAAGGAACCACACATGTCCACCCCCTTCACCCCGGAGAACGCCCCGCAGGACGGCGCCAAGTCGTACCCCGAGTCCTTCCCCCAGCAGCCCTTCGCCCCTCAGCCGCCAGCCGGCCAGCAGGCGCACTCGTTCGCGCCCCAGTACTCGTCGGGGTCCGGCCAGTATCAGCCGGGCCAATACGTTCCGGGTGGGTCTGTTGCGGGTGGCTACGCCTCGTCCGACTCGCGGACCCACCAGTACCCGACTGCAGACTTCGCGTCGAGCGGCTTGGGCCCTGCAGCCGGCCCTGACCTCACGCCGAGAAAGCGCCGCTTCGGCACGGTCGCGCTCCTCACCGCGGGTCTCCTCGTCGGCGGCGTCGTGGGCGGCGGGGTCGGCGGGGCCGTCGTCGGCGGCTTCGGCTCGTCACAGGTCGCCGCGGGCCAGTCCAGTTCGCAGTCGATCACGGTCAACAACCCCCAGGATGCGACGCTCGTCACGAGCATCGCCGCGGTCGCCTCACCGAGCGTCGTCACGATCTCGGCCTCCTCCGGCCAGACTGCCGCGAGCGGTTCGGGCGTCGTCATCGACGGTGCCGGCTACATCGTGACCAACAACCACGTCGCGACGATCGACGGCGCCACCGGCAACGCTGAGCTCTCCGTCCAGACCAGCGACGGTCGCCTGCTGCCTGCGACCTTCGTCGCCGGAGACCCCGTGCTCGACCTCGCGATCATCAAGGTCGAGGACACGTCCCTGACGCCGATCACCTTCGGCGACTCCGACAAGCTCAATGTCGGGGACGTCGCCGTGGCCATCGGTGCACCCCTCGGACTCTCCGACTCCGTGACCGAGGGCGTCGTGAGCGCGCTCGACCGCGGCATCCTCGTCAGCTCGTCTGCGGTCCCGGAAGAGGTCGAGTCCGACGGCACGCAGGAGGACAGCCCATACAACTTCTGGCGCGGGGACCCCAACTCACCAGAGGGGCAGAGCACGACGCAGGGTTCGTCCTCGGTCGCCCTGCCCGTGATCCAGACCGACGCCGCCATCAACCCGGGCAACTCTGGCGGTGCACTCGTCGACCAGGACGGTGCCCTCATCGGCGTCAACGTCGCGATCGCCGGCGCGAGCAGCGGTGGCGAGACTGCCGGGAACATCGGGGTCGGCTTCTCGCTGCCGTCGAACCTCGTCAAGCGGGTGACCGAGCAGCTCATCGCCGATGGCGCGGTGTCGCACGGGTTCCTCGGTGCCAGCGTGAGCGACCCGACGGCGGCCGACTCGAGCGTGGCGGGCGCCTACGTCGCCCAGCTCACAGCGGGAGGACCTGCGGCGCAGGCCGGCATCCAGGCCGGTGACGTCATCACCTCCTTCGGCGGGCATCGAGTCTCGAACTCGACGGACCTGACGGCGCAGATCCGCGCCCTCGAGCCCGGCACGCAGGTCGAGGCCGTGCTCGTGCGCGGTGGCCAGGAGCAGACCGTCCAGGTGACGGTGGGGGAGCTCGGGCAATAGGACCCAGTCTTAGGACCAGACTCGCGGCAGATCCTCTCGACGATGGCGGGCACGCACCTATCCTTGGTGCGTGCCCGCTCCTGTGCTTACCGTCGCCGCCATCTGCTTCGAGGACTCCGAGGGGCGGGTGCTCACGGTTCGCAAACGCGGGACGACGAAGTTCATGCTTCCCGGCGGCAAGCTCGAGCCGGGGGAGTCGCCCAAGGTCGCCGCGATCCGAGAGATCGAGGAGGAGGTCGGTATCGTGCTGGACGATGCCGAGGTCGCCTTCCTCGGCGAGTGGACGACCGCGGCCGCCAACGAGGCGGCGACCGACCTGGTCGGCACCGTGTACCTCGCTGCGCTCACCGGCACGCCGAACGCGCGGGCCGAGATCGAGGAGCTGCGGTGGGTGGATGCGTACCCGGGGCCGGATGCTGACCTCGCCTACCTCGCGCCCCTGCTCAGCGAGTGCGTCATGCCCGAGCTGCGGCGGCGTCGGGACGCGCGGGGCTGAGACCTCAGTCCGAACCTCTCGAACATTCTCCGATATATCGCTTGACACCGATCATTCACCGATATATCGTCGAGCTATCGGAGTTGCAGCGTGCAGCTCCGGCAGAAAGGTTCATCCAATGCGCAAGCACTTCACTCACAATCACCACCCGTTCGAAACCGAACGGGGACACTCCCATGAGGGTGGTCGCGGTCACGGTTACGGCCAGGAGCACCAGCAGGACGAGCGCGTCCGACGGTTCTCGCACGGCTTCGGTCCCGGACGAGGGTTCGGCCCCGGGTTCGGCCCGGGCGCAGGTCATGGCCCCGGCTTCGGGCCCAAGTTCGGTCCACGTGGCCACCGCCGCGCCGGCAAGGGCGACGTCCGCGCCGCCATCCTCTCCCTCCTCGCCGAGGGGCCCTCGAACGGCTACGGCCTGATCAAGGGCATCGCCGAGAAGACCGACGGCGTCTGGCGGCCGAGCCCCGGCTCCGTCTACCCGACGCTGCAGCAGCTGGTCGACGAGGAGCTCATCGAGCAGGGCGGCACCGAGAAGAAGCCGGTCTTCGAGCTCAGCGAAGCTGGCCGCACGTACGTGTCCGAGCATGCCGAGGAGCTCGAGCAGGGCTGGCGCGGCGTCGCCGGTATGTCGGAGACGGCGACCGGCCTGCGAGAGTCCGCGATGCAGTTCATGGGCGTCATGCAGCAGTTCCGCCTCGGCGCGACCGAGGAGCAGCAGCAGGAAGCCACCAAGGTGCTCGACGACGCTCGCAAGGCCCTCTACTCGATCCTCGCCAAGTAGGCGGGGTGCGGGTCACGACCGCGGGAATGACACCCCCGCGGGGCCAGAGCACGAGGATCAGGAGCGTTCGCGCTGCTTCGCGTCGCGACGCTCCTGGATCTTCGCCTCACGAGCGAGCTTCCGCAGCTCCTTCTCGAGGTCGTCGAAGCGCTCACCGCGCTCCGGGTCGTCCTCCGGCGAGGTCGGCAGCTGCATCCGCGGACTGCCCTTCGACCACGGGTCGAGCAGTTCATGTTCGATGTGCGCGGAGATCTCGGCCCACGCGTCGGCTCGCGCCTGCTCGATGAGGCCGTCCACGTACGCCTCGTCCTCGCGTTCCGACTCGATCCGCTCGCTCACCGCCTGAGACGCCCGCTCACGGAAGCTGAGCGTCTCGATGTCGGCGTGGCGGTAGTCGTGCGCGCTCAGCGAGCGACCAGGCCTCGCGCGGTCGCGCACACCGGCCACGCGCTCCGCCGAGTACCGAAGCTCCTTGAGAACCCGGTCGAGGGACGCGTTCGCGGCCTCGCGATAGTCGGCCGCGGCGAACGGCACCTTCTCGCCGACCGTGCGCTTGATGATGGCGTTCTTCACGTCGAGCCTGACGATGCGCAGCGCGAGCAGCAGCCCGTCGTCGATCGCCTCGGAGAGCTCCGGGAAGATGACGGGCGGCAGTCCGGCCTTCTTCTTCGGCTTCGTCTGCTGACTTGTCGAGGAGGTTCGAGACTTCCGGCGCCAGCGGAACATCATCCCTGGTCCTTAGGGGTCTGCGACTCCTGCTGAGCCTGTGCCTCCTGGTGCGGCAGGCCAGCGGTGCCCAGCTTCGTCGCGCCGCGTGAGCGAGCACGCTGCTCCTCGAGCGCTGCGAGGAACTCCGCCTCCCAGGCGGGGTCGACCTCGATGCCCTGGCGCTTCGCCTCCTCGACGCTCAGCTCGCGGGGGAACCCGTGGGTGTCGGAGAGCAGGAACACATCAGCACCGGTGAGGGTCGAGCCCTTGTAGGCGGCGAGCGCCTTGAGGCCGCCCTTGAGGGTGCGGCGGAACGAGCGCTCCTCCTTGACGAGGACCGCGACGACCTGGTCGCGGCGCTCGCGCACCTCCGGGTAGTCGTCGACGTAGAGGTCGGCGATCGTCGGTACGAGCTCGGCGAAGAAGTTCTCCGAGATGCCCAGGATGAGCGCCTCGCGGATCGCGCGGCGGACGAGGCGCCGCATGACGTAGCCCTGCTCCTTGTTCGAGGGCACGACACCGTCGACTGCGAGGAAGGTGGCGCCGCGGAGGTGGTCGGCGATGATGCGCATCGACAGCGTGTGCGCCTCGTAGCTCTCACCGCTCAGCTGCTCGATCTGCTCGACGATGGGGCGCAGGAGCGAGATGCGGAACACATCCGGGGAGTGGATGGCCGCCGCCGCGATGCGCTCGAGGCCGCCGCCGAAGTCGACGTTGCGTCGCTCCAGCTCGACGAACGATCCGTCCTCCTGTCGCCGGTACTGCATGAAGACCTGGTTGCCGATCTCCATGAACTGGCCGCTGTCGCTCGCGGGGTGCGCCGCACCGTAGGACGGGTCGTGGTGCTCGGGTCCGAAGTCGTAGAACACCTCGCTGTCTGGTCCGCAGGGGTCTCCGATGGGCGTCGCCTGCAGTGATCCGCCGCGCGACCACCAGTTCTCGCTGCCGTCGTAGAAGAAGATGCGCTCCCCGGGCTGCACGCCGCGTGCGTCACCGTCGGCCTGGCTGCCCATCTCGACGATGCCAGCTTCGATGCCGCGCTCCGAGAAGGCCTTCTGCCAGATGCTGGCCGCCTCGTCGTCGCGCGGGATGCCGGCGGCTTCGTCGCCGATGAAGGCCGTCACGTACAGGCGGTTCGGGTCGAGGCCCACCGTGTCGACGAGGAACGAGAGGAAAGCAGGGATCTGCTCTGCCTTGAAGTAATCGCCGAGACTCCAGTTGCCGAGCATCTCGAAGAAGGTCGTGTGGCGGTTGTCGCCCACGTCGTCGATGTCCTGCGCGCGGACGCACGGCTGGCTGTCCGCAAGGCGGGTGCCGTCCGGGTGGTCCTCGCCGAGGAGGTAGGGGAGGAGGGCCTGCATGCCGCTTCCCGTGAAGAGCGTCGAGCCGTCTCCGCGGGGGATGAGCGGGGCTCGGTCGATCCTGACGTGCCCGAGTCGCTCCTGGTAGTCGAGGTAGGCATTGCGAATCTCGTGCGCGTCCATGTGCAGAGTGTTTCACACCTGCGCATGCCGTATCGTGACCTCGCCGAACGTGGGGGCGTTCAGGCACTCGGAGACGAGTGCTCGAGTGAGGTTCAGGGGAGTCGTCTGTGCAGGAGATCGCGCAATTGTGGACCGACGCGACGGGGCTTTCGACGGCGCACATCGCCGACGGATGCGTCCGAGCCGGGGTCGAGGTGCGTTGCGGCCCGGCGGGGCTGACGGCCGTTTCCGGTCGGGTGACGAGAGTGGCTGGTCGGTGCCTGCCCGTGCGTCATTTCGGCAGCGTCGACGTGTTCCTCGAGGTCATCGAGCGGGCGCATCCCGGGGACGTGCTCATCGTCGACAACCAGGGACGCTCTGACGAGAGCTGCGTGGGCGATCTTGTCGTCCTCGAGGCCAAGGCGGCTGGCCTCGCCGGCATCGCCATCTGGGGGCTCCACCGGGACACCCGCGACATTCGCGGCATCCGTCTCCCGGTCTTCAGCCTCGGCGCGTTGCCTGCTGGGCCCCGACGGCTGGACGAGCGGCGACGCAACACGTTCGCGTCGGCCGAGTTCGGCGAGCACACCATCCGCACGCGCGACACCGTCTTCGGTGACGAGGACGGTCTGCTCTTCGTGCCGGAGGATCGTGCCAACGAGGTGCTCATGCACGCCCTGCAGATCCGCGACGTCGAGCGCGCGCAGGCATCGCGCATCCGCCTCGGCGCGAGCCTCCGGGATCAGGTGCGCTTCTCCGCCTACGTGCAGGCCCGCCGCGCCGAGCCCGCGCTCACGCTGCGCGAGCACCTGAGCCGGGTCGGGGGCGCGGTCGAGGTGTGACGCGGCCGCGCCTCAGCTGACCGTCTCGCTCAGGCGAAACGTCGCGGAGGTCGACGCCTCGCTGAGGTGCCAGAGGCGCGCCGCTCGCTCCCGGTCGCGCTGCGTCGCCGGCTTGTCGAGCTTCACAGGGGTGCCGCGCAGGGTGCGTGCCGGGCCGAGGTAGTCGCCGCCGGCGACGGCGTCGCTCGTGAGCGCGTGCACGGCAATGGCCGCCGCACGGTGCTTGCCATGGGCGAACGGGCCGGCGAGGCGGGATGCGAAGCGCTGCCATGCGGTTGGCTCGCTGACGCCTGTGCGTGCCGGCGTCGCGCCGTTGACGGGGATGCCCGGGTCGACGACGAGCGCTTCCGCGGGTGCCTCGGCGGCCTGCAGTCGTCGGTCGAGTTCGAACGTGAACATCTCGAGAGCGTGCTTCGACGCGGCGTAGGCCCGCTTCGGCTCGTACAGGTGGGTGCTCTGCCAGTCTTCGAGATCGAAGGGGTAGATGCGCGTCGCGAGGCTGCCGACCGCGACGACGCGGCTCTTCTCCGCGGTCTCCCCGCCGAGGGTGGGCTTCGTGGCCACGAGCGCGTCCATGAGCTGCGCGGTCAGGTCGAAGTGCCCGAGGTGGTTCGTCGACATCGTGAGCTCACGACCCTCGGAGTCCTGCTCGCGGTGTGCGCCGGGCGAGACGTGCGCGGCGTTCAGCAGCACGCCGTCGAGGCGCTCGCGGGCGCTCAGGGAGGCGGCCGCGCTGGCGATGGACTCGCTCGAGGTCAGGTCGAGGAGGATGCGGCTCGTGCTCGCATCCGGCACCTGTTCGGTGATGGAGATGAGGGCTCTGTTCAGCTTCTCGACACTGCGCCCCAGCAGGACGACGTGGTGGCCGCGGCGGGCGAGCTCTTCCGCGGCGAAGTAGCCCACACCCTGCGTGGCACCGGTGATGGCGAAGGTCTTCATCGTCACACTCCTTCAAGCCTCGAACGTTTCGAGACTCAGAGTACAACGCTTCGATTGCTGAAATATTTCCGTGGCGTAAGGTACTGAATATGGATTCGCTGGAACGGGCGATGCGTGCCGTCTACGAAACCGCGCAGAGCACCAATGTGGCTGCTGAGCGGGAGCTCGAAGCGCTCGGATTGACCTTCGCGACCGCGCAGGCGCTCTGGGCGATCGATCCCGACCGTGAGCCGCCCGCCATGAAAGAGCTCGCGACGAAGCTGCACTGCAACGCGTCGAACCTCACCTTCGTCTCGGATCGGCTCGTCGACCGCGGCCTGGTCGAGCGGCGTGAGAGCGAGCACGACCGGCGCTCGCGCGTGGTCACGCTGACGGCCGAGGGCAAGCGCGTACGCAAGCTCGCGATCGCGGCGCTCAAGCGCGCCTCGCCACTCGCTGGCTGCTCGAGCACCGAACTGAAGGCGATCGCGAAGAGCTTGAGTGCGCACGGCCTCTGACACCGGGGCTCGAGCAGCGGAGGGTGCGGTCCCCTCTGTGCGATGGACGGCGGCGTCCGTCGACGACCTCGTCTGCATCGAGCTCCCGCGCAGTTCGCGTCTGCTGGCCCTGACCATGGGGGCGGCGAACGTCATCATGCAGCTCTCCAACCCTGCGGTGGGGCAGGGCGTCGCGCACAGCCGGGTGCGCGGCGGTCGGCTCGACGTGCATCCGATCAAGCGCACCAGGACAACGCTGAGCTACCTCGCGGTGGCCGTGCTCGGCACGCCGGTTGAACGCCGCGCGTACCGCAGGGCGGTCACGCGCCAGCACGCGCAGGTCCGGTCCGACCGCGACCCTCGCGCGACCGAGGAGTACTCGGCGCTCTGGGTCGACCTGCAGAAGTGGGTGGCCGCGTGCCTGTTCGTCGGCTCGCGCGACGTGCTCGACCTCGTCGAAGGGCCGCAGCCGACCGCGACCGCGGAGCGCTTCCTCCTCGAGGGGCGGGTGTTCGGCACGACCCTGCAGATGCCGCCGAGTGCCTGGCCCGGCAACCTCGTCGCGTTCGACGCGTACTGGAACGCGGAGATCGCGAAGCTCCGCGTCGACGACGAGGTGCGCACCTACCTGCTCGACGTCGCACGGCTCGGGTTCGCGGCCGGGGTGCTGCCGGAGCGGATGCGGGCCTGGCATCAGCGGCTCACCATCGGCTTCCTGCCGCCCGAGTTCCGCCGCGCGCTGCGGGTGCGGTGGACTGCCTCGGACGAGGCGTGGTTCGTGCGCCAGCGCGCGCGGCTCGTGCGCATCGAGCGAGCGCTGCCGCTCGCCGCGTCCAGCCTCGTCTACCGGCTCCTCCTCGCTGACGTGCGCCGGCGCATCCGACGCGGCCGGCCGCTCGTCTGACCAGTCTCGGATCCGTCAGGCGTCGCCTCGGCCCAGGGCGTGCACAGTCTCCCGACGCGCGAACGTAACCTGGCGTCCACACGCCCGTAGCAGGGCCCCTTCAGGCTCACAGCATGACCACCCGAGTAGACCCGTTCATCGGCACAGAGCCCACCGCGCTGCCGCCGCAGACGGGCCTCGCCGCGACCTGGTGGTGGCCGAAGCCGCAGATCGGCAACACGCACCCCGGTGCCACCTATCCGCTCGGCATGGTGTCGGCCTGCGCCTACTCCGGCGCGTACCCCACGGGCTACGGCCGCTACGACCTCAGCCTCGAGGGTGTGCCCGAGACCATCTACGACCGGTCGCTCGCCTCCGGCTTCACCCACTTCCAGCAGTCGGGCACCGGCGCGATCCGCAAGTACTACAACTACTTCCGCGTCACGCCGATGACCGAGCCGCTCGACGTGCTCGGCCGCACCTGGTCGCTCGACGACGAGGACGCCTCGCCCGGCTACTACGCTGCGACGCTCGGCAACGGGATCCGCGCCGAGATCACCGTCGGCCCCAAGAGCGCGGTGCACCGGTACACGTTCCCCAAGCACGCGAGCGCGCGAGTCGTGATCGACTTCTCCCTGGGCGGCCTCGCCATTCCCTACGGAGCCACGGTGCCGCTGCGGGCCCACCTCGAGACGGTCAGGCCGGGCGTCGCGACGGGCGAGATCGTGGCCGAAGGCGCTCCGCTCGCCGTGCACATCGAGTGCGACACGCCTCAGTGGCGACAGCTGCTCTGGCACGACCGTCGCCTCATGCCGGGCGGCACTCGTCTCGACTTCGACCACATCCGCCCCACCACGCTGCGCCCCTTCGGCCTCATGTGGGCGGGTCCCAGCGAGGAAGGGCAGGTCGTCGAGGTGCGCATCGGCTTCTCGCTCCGCGGCGTCGAGCAGGCCCAGCAGAACCTCAGAGACGACTGCGGTGACGGGGAGGCCAGGTTCGCCGACCGGCTCGCCGAGACCGAACGCGACTGGCAGAGCCTGCTCGACGACATCGACGTCGACAGTGCCTCCACCGAGCGCGAGACGGTCTTCTCGACCGCCCTCTACCACTCCTTCGTGAAACCATCGTTCGCGCTCAACGAGAGCCCCTTCTGGCCAAGCGACGGGCCCTTCGTCTTCGACCTCTCCACGATGTGGGACATCTACCGCACCCAGCTGCCCCTGCTCACCGCGCTGCGCCCCGATAAAGCCGTCGAACTCGCCAACGCGCTCCTCACCATCTGCGAAGAGGAAGGCAACTTCCCCATCGGCTACCGCATGGCCAAGGGCAGCGACCGCTTCTCCCGACAGGGCAGTGCACTCGCGCACACCTTCCTCGCCGACCTCTGCCAGCTCGGACTGCCCGGCATCGACTGGGACTGGGCGCTCGTGCACATGGCCGACGACCTGCGGCGCACCTACGGCGAGGAGTTCCTGCTGCGCGGCGTGGCCCACCCCATCACCCACACGCTCGACCTCGCATTCGGCTACTGGTGCACGGCCCGCGTCGCCGCCCGCGTCGGCGACCTGCAGCTCGTGCAGCAGCTCGAGAGGCGCGCAGGGCAGTGGAAGGGGGCGTTCGACCCCGAGACGGGCCTGCTCGTCGACTCGAACTTCTACGAGGGCTCCAAACACAACTACTCGTTCCGCATCCTCCACGACATGGCGGGGCGGATGCAGCTGAGCGGCGGGCCGGAGGGCTTCGTGGCCCAGCTCGACGAGTTCTTCGGCTACGGCGCGACGCCCGTGAAGCAGCCGGGCCGCTCGCCTGGCATCGAGGAGCTCGCCGCCGGCTACGCACTCGGCCGCTTCGAGGGCCTCAACAACGAGCCGGACATGGAGGCCCCCTGGGCCTACCACTACGCGGGGCGACCGGATCGCACCGCCGAGATCGTGCACGCCGTCATCACCCAGCAGTACGCGACCGGGCGGGGCGGCCTGCCCGGCAACGACGACTCCGGCGGCCTCAGCTCCTGGTACGTCTGGGCCTCGCTCGGGCTGTTCCCCGTCGCAGGCCAGGCGAGCTTCCTCGTCAACGCCCCAGCCTTCGCCGAGTCGTCGCTCGCGGTCTACGGCGAACGCTTCCGCATCACCACGACCGGCTTCCGCGAGCCCACCCACGGCGGTCCCGTGCAGTACGTGCAGAGCGCCCACCTCGACGGGCGCCCGCTCGCTCGCAGCTGGCTCTCCCCGAGCGAGCTCATGGCCGCGCAGGAGCTGCACCTCGAGCTCGGACCCGAGCCGAGCGACTGGGGAACCCGCGAACAGGACCTCCCCACCTCGTTCCCAGCCCCAGCCTCCACCCCACCCACACCACCACCCACCGCCGACGGCCTGCCGTCGACACCAACCCCGGGAGGACCCTCATGAACAAGATCCAGAACCGCCTCGTGATCGTCGTCCGCGCCGATCCGGTCATCTGCGGACACTCAGTCGAAGCCCGCAACCTCGCGGAAGCCGCACGCCTGCGCGGCTTCGACGAAGTCCGCATCGTCACGTGGCCCATCGAGCGCCTCCGAACGGCAGGGCTGCCGCTCAAGCCGCTCGAGACCGTCATGCCATACAGCGACGGCATCTTCGTCGACCGCCCAGCACCCGTCGGCGACTACAAGGTGCCAGACGGCCGCTACCTCGCCGGCCTCGTCGGGCGCCTCGTCGAGCTCTTCACCGACGGCGTCCCGACCGTGTGCATGTCGCTGTACCTCAGCCCGCACACCCTCGCCGTGGCCGAGGCGCTCACCGTCGCACGCTCGACGGGCCTCCCCGTCAACGTGACCACCATCGCGGAGGCCGTCGGCTCCGACGTCACCAACGTCGTCAAGCACGCCGTCGAGGAGGGCCGCCTCGGGGCCGCCGCCCACATCCTCTCCGCGTACCTGTCGCAGGACGTCTGCGTCGCCGTCTCCGAGTACACCCGCGCCCTCATCGTGGGGGAGGCTGCGAAGGTGGACGCGCAGCACGGCACCCGCTATGCGCCCCAGTGCGAAGACCGCATCGAGATCTCCTACCCGGCCATCGACTCGAGCGCCTACGTCGGCCTCGCGGACGCCGACATCACCGCCGCCGTCGAGGCGCGAGGGCTCACGCGCGACGGGTACGTCATGTTCCTGTCCCGGCTCACCGAAGCGAAGGGCGTCGAGGACCTCATCGCGGGCTTCGAGCAGTCCCGAGTCGCCGACGACCCCGAGATCCAGCTCGTCATCGCCGGACGCGGGCCGCAGGCCGAGGAGCTCAAGGCCATCGGGGCGGCCTCGCCGCTCGCGCACCGCATCCACTTCCTCGAAGACGTGGGCGACGCGGAGAAGCCGTTCCTCATGGCAGGCTGCGCCGCGTTCGTGCTGCCCACGAAGCCCCGCCCCGAGTTCATCGAGACCTTCGGCATCGCGCTCGCGGAGAAGATGCTCGCCGGCGGCGGCCCGGTCATCACGACCGTCACGGGAGGCGTGGGTGAGGCAGTCGGCGACCATGCCCTCATCGTGCCCGTCAACAGTCCGTCGTCGATCGCCGAGGCTCTCAACACGGCCGTGCTCGAGACGAGCGCCGCCGAGCGTCGACTGCTCGCCGTCCAGGCGAGGGACTACGCACTGCAGTTCGACCGGCTGGCCGTCTTCGACAAGCTCTTCGACCGGCTGCCGCGGGCGGCGCTCGCGGCCTGAGCCGACGGGCCGGGGCGCGCTCGTCCGCGTGTCCGCCGACGTGACCTGTCCAACTTCAGTGCGATTTCGGTCATCCCGGCGCTCCTGGGGGCGATCCGAGCGGATATCGCACTGAAGTTGGACAGGCTCATGGGTGCATGCCTCATGCTGTGCCGCCTGCACGGCTCGGCCGGCGGCATGCGCGCGGCGCGGCGGGCGGGATGTGCGCGTCGCGCTACGCGGCGAGGAGCGCGTCGAGTTTCTCGTAGCCGTCGCGCACGCCGTGCTCCATGCCGCTCGCCACCAGGCCGTCACGCATCTGGAAGGACTCGAGCAGGCTCGTGCTCGTGACCCTCGTGCGGCCGCCCTCGAGTGCCTCGAAGGTGATGGTCTCGAGCAGGACGCCGTCCGGGATCATCTCGAAGGTCTGCGTCTGCACGATGCGCTCGTTCTCGCGGATCTCGTGGAACGAGCCGAAGAACCTCGCGATCTCCTCACCGCCCTGCAGGTTCACCCAGCGGTAGGCGCCTCCCGTGACGGCGTTCCAATGGTCGATGTTGGTGGAGACGTCGTGCGGGCCCACCCACTTCGTGAAGAGGTCGGGATCGACGAACGCGAAGAAGACCCGCTCAGGGGTGGCGTCGAACTCGCGGATGACGGTGATGTTCGGGAGGTCCTCGCCGACGGTGACGACGGTGTCCTTGGCTGAGGTGGTGCTCATGAGTGTGTTCCTTTCTCGGGTGCTGCTGCTGTGGGTGGGGTCTGGTCAGTCTGGGATTCGAGGAGCGCGTCGAGTCGGCGGAACCTGGCCTCGGCGGTCGCCTGGTAGCGCTCTATCCACTTGGTCATGAGGCTGAGGACCTCCGCTTCCAGGTGGCGGGGAGCGCGGACCGCGTCGCTCGTGCGGGAGACCAGTCCCGAATCCTCGAGAACGCGGAGGTGCTTCGAGATGGCCTGCACGGAGATGTCGTAGGGGGCGGCGAGCTCGCCGACCGTCGCGTCGCCGTCAGCGAGCCTGGCGACGAGGTCTCGTCGAGTCGGGTCGGCGAGTGCGGCGAAGACGGGGGAGAGAGCGTCGTGGTCCATGGCTCCTCGGGGTGTTTTGTCAACCAGGTGGTTGATGAAGCTAGTCTGTGACCGGGTCGCGCTCTTGTCAACCACTGCGTTGATGACTTCCAGGGAGGTTGCAGGATCAGGTGCGGACGGCGGCGCGGGCGGCCTGGAGCGCATCCGTCGCCGCGCGGGTGTCGACGCGCGCGATCGTGAGTGCACCGACGACCGCCGCCGTCACCAGGGTCCCCGTCTCGCGGGGGTGGCCGAGCGCGGCGGTGCCGCGGAGGATCGCCCGCTCGAGAGTCGCTCGGTAGTCGGTGATGGTGTCGCGAACTGCGGGGTCCTGTCCCAGGGAGCTCGCGGCGGTGGCGAGCAGCAGGCAGCCGCGCACGTCGTCTCGTTGGCCCTGTGCGGCGACGGCTGCCGAGAGTCGTGCGAGGTAGTCATCGAGGGCGGACGCGGAGACGGGCTCGGCGAGCAGTGGTGCGAGCAAGGGATGCACGACGTCGTCGAGGTAGCTCTGCACGGCTGCGTCGAAGAGTCCTCGCTTGCTGCCGAAGGTGTTGTAGATGCTCGACCGACTCAAGCCGGTTGCGGCCTCGATGTCGCTCGTGGATGCCGAGTCGTAGCCTTGGCGCCAGAAGAGCGTGCGCGCGCCTCGAGCCGCGTCATCCTGCTCGAAGTTCTTGGTGCGTGCCATCTGGCCCCCGATACTGTAACGTTCGTTTCAGAATACACCGATCTAGGAGCTCCTCGTGCTTGTCGCCGCCCTCGTCTTCGCCGCTCTCGCGGCCCTCGTGCACGTCTACATCTTCATCCTCGAATCCCTCCGGTGGACCGCCGAATCGACTCGGAGAACGTTCGGCATCCCGTCGCTCGAGGTCGCAGAGACCACGAAGTCGCTGGCTTTCAACCAGGGCTTCTACAACCTGTTCCTCGCGATCATGGCCGGCGTGGGGGTCGTGCTCACGGTCGCAGGTCACCCAGCGATAGGGGCAACGCTGATCTTCGCCGGCGCCGGGTCCATGCTGCTCGCCGCCCTGGTGCTCGTCACGAGCGACCGCACGAAGCTGCGCGCGGGCAGCATCCAGGGGAGCTTCCCCCTCCTCGCCGTGGTGCTCCTCGGCATCGCCGCAGCGACCGGCGCGCTCGCGGCCTGAGCAGGGCTTCCCCGCGAGCCGAGCAGGTACGCTCGACCCATGCAGGAAGCGTCCCTCGAGCGGCAAGCATCGAACGAAGAGCAGCAGGCGACGATCGCCGTCATCACGGTCTCCGATCGCTCGGCTCGGGGCGAGCGCGAGGACCTCTCCGGTCCCGCGGCGGTCGACGCACTCGCGAGGCACGGCTACACCTCCGTCGCTCGCTCGGTCGTCCCGGACGGTGCGACCGTCGTGCGCGATGCCATCGCGCACGCAGCGGATGCTGGCGCGCAGCTCATCGTCACGCTCGGTGGCACCGGGCTCTCGCCGCGCGACGAGACGCCGGAGGCCACCTGGCCGCTGATCACGCGTGAGCTGCCCGGCATCGCCGAAGCACTCAGGGCCACAGCCCGCGACCGGGTTCCGACCGCGGTCCTCTCGCGGGGCCTCGCCGGCATCATCGACCGACCTGGCCGTGGAGCGCCGAGCCTCGTCGTGAACCTCGCGGGCTCACCCGGCGCGGCCCGCGACGGCGTGGCACTGCTGGCGCCCCTCATCCCGCACATCCTCGACCAGCTGCGTGGCGGAGACCACCCTTCGTGACTGGCACCACCATCGCCCGCGTGACCACCGACGAGCTCCAACTCGCCGCGCATCTCGCCGCCGTGGAGGACCCCCGAGCGGGCGCCGTCGTGACGTTCGTCGGGCAGATCCGAGACCACGACCCGGAGGCGGCCGGCCGCGTCGTCTCGCTCGACTACACCGCGCATCCAGACGCCGAGCGGGTGCTCGAGGGGCTCGTCGCCCGCCACGCGCGAGACGGCGTGCGGGTGGCCGTGAGCCACCGGATCGGGCACCTCGAGGTCGGCGATATCGCCCTCATCGCCTGCGTCTCCAGTGCCCACCGCGGCGAGGCCTACGACGTGAGCCGCGCCCTCGTCGAGGACGTGAAGTCCGAGGTGCCGATCTGGAAGCAGCAGCACGAGGCCGACGGTGCAGCATCCTGGGTCGGGCTGCCATGAGCGCAGTGCCCGTCACGATCTCGCGCAGGCCACGGCTCGTGGAGCCGCAGCTCGCAGCTGCGCCAGGCGCGCCGCTCGTCGACACGCACGGGCGCGTGCACCGCGACCTCCGCCTCTCGCTGACCGACAAGTGCTCCCTGCGCTGCACGTACTGCATGCCGGCGGAGGGCAACGAGTTCCTCGAGAAGGACAGCATCCTCACGACCGACCAGATCGTGCGCATCGCCCAGCTCGCCGCCGCATCCGGCATCACGACGTTCCGGCTGACCGGCGGTGAGCCGCTCCTTCGGCGCGACGCCGCCGACATCGTGCGCCGCATCTCCGCGATCGAGGGGCCGAACGGCCGAGTGCAGGTGGCCATGACCACCAACGGGATCCTCCTGCCGCGGATGCTGCCGCAGCTCATCGATGCGGGGCTCGACCGTCTCAACGTCTCCATCGACACCCTCCGACGAGACCGCTTCGCGTCCCTCACCCGGCGGGACAAGCTCGACGAGGTGCTCGCCGGCATCCGCGCCGCGCAGGCGTCGTCGCTGCGTCCGCTCAAGCTCAACGCCGTCGCCATGCGCGGCGTGAACGATGACGAGATCGTGGAACTCGTGGAGTTCGCCATGGAGCACGACGCGCAGATGCGCTTCATCGAGCAGATGCCGCTCGACGCCGGCCACACCTGGGATCGCGTGCAGATGGTGACCAGGGAGGAGATCCTCGAGGCCCTTGGCGCGAGATTCGAGCTCGCCCCGGTTCCCGAACGCGGTGGCGCGCCTGCCGAACGGTGGACCATCGACGGCGGCCCGCACACGGTGGGCGTCATCGCCTCCGTCACGGCGCCGTTCTGCGGGAACTGCGACCGCCTGCGGCTCACGGCTGACGGGCAGCTCCGCAACTGCCTGTTCTCGACGAGCGAGTACGACCTCATGCCGATCCTCCGCGCGGACCCGAGCTTCGCGCTCGACGCCGACGATGCCGCGCGAGCACGCCACGCGGCGGGGAACTGGACCGACTCGGAACTGGCGGTCGACGCGATGCTGCGTTCGTGCATCCACAACAAGCTGCCCGGGCACGCCATCAACGACCCCAGCTTCCTGCAGCCTGCCCGCGGCATGAACGCGATCGGCGGCTAGGGGGGCGCTGCGCAGTCGGCCGTTCGCGCCGCGCCTGGCGGTCGGCAGCGATCAGCCGCCAGCGAAGGGCGGGAGCACGTCGACGGATGCTCCGGGCGCGATGGTCGCGCCGGCGTCGGAGGTTCGCACACCATCCACGAGGAACGAGCAGCGGGCGAGGACTTCGGCGATGTGGGGGTCAGTCGACGGGTTGAGCGCCGTCAACAGCGCACCGATCGAGTCGACCTCGATCGCGAACTCGCTGCCTCCCACCGCCTCGGCGGCACCGGCGAAGACGCGCACTCGCGACGCCGCGCTCATGCCTGGTGCTCCCAGGCGAGGGCCCGTTCGGTGACGAGCTCGGCGAGGCGAGCGAACACCTCGGGGGAGTCTGCGGTCGAGCTCTGGCGCCCCAGCGCGAGCCCGAGTGCGAAGGTCGTGAGTGGCGCCGCGGGCCGAGCGACGTTGTGGGCGACGTCCCTGGCGACGTCGAGCACGGCGGCGACGTCGAGGTCGTCGTCGAGTTCGAGCAGGCGCTTGGCTTCTGCGAGCCACTCGTCGAGCGCCTCAGGGGGCAGGTGCTTGGGCTTTTCGGTCATCGCTGATGGTTCCTTCCTCGTTGTCGGCTGGTCTGTCGGCTGGATTGGGGAGGAGGAGGCGGCCAGCACGCGTGCCGTCTCCAGCTGCTCGGGGGTGTCGATGTCGGCGGTGGCACCGGTCTCGTCGAGCACTCGCGCGAGCTCGAGGTGCTCGAGGACCCTGCGGAGGGGGAGACCGTGCACGCCGGGTCCCTGGATGCTCTCGAGTGCATGCTTCACCGCCTCGGCACGGTAGAGCCCAGCGAGCCACTGCACGCGCCCACCGGCGTCGACGATCACGGCGCCGTCCGGGCCGGGGGTGTCGTCCGCCTCGCGCAGCCCGGCCGGCGGCGACTCGAGGTGCCCGACCAGCAGCGCGACGAGCTCGGCTGCGCGGGGGAGATCGCAGGCGAGCAGGAGGAGGCGCGGCGACTCGACGCTCGGGAGAGCCGTCGCCAGCCCAGCCGCCGGTCCGCCGAACGGGTGCTCCTCGCGCACGACCACGGCAGGTGAAGCAACGACGACCGGACCGACGACGATGATCCGCCTCGCCCCGGCATCCCTCGCGGCGACGACGGCGATGTCGACGAGGCGGCGGCCGCCGATCTCGAGTTCGCCCTTGCTCACGCCTCCCAGGCGCGAACCGCGGCCACCGGCCAGGATGACGGCGTCGAACGTGACCGACGCCGTGGGCGCGCCGGGTGACTGCCCTACTGCTCGCGCTTCCACGGCCCGGACTTCCCGCCGGTCTTCGCGATGAGCTTGATGTCGCCGATGGTCACCGACTTGTCGATGCCCTTCACCATGTCGACCAGCGCGAGCGCCGCAACCGAGACGGCGGTGAAGGCCTCCATCTCGACACCCGTGCGATCGGCCGTGCGCACGGTCGCCGTGATGAGCACGCCGTCGTCGCGCAGCTCGAGGTCGACCGCCGCGCCGTTCACGCCGATGATGTGGGCGAGCGGGAGGAGCTCGGCGCACTTCTTCGCACCCTGGATGCCGGCGATGCGCGCCACCGCGAACGCGTCACCCTTCGGCACGGCGTCGCTCGTGAGCGCCTCCAGCACCTGCTCGCTGCAGAAGACCATGCCGGACGCCGTCGCGGCGCGCACGGTCGGCTGCTTCTCGGTGACGTCGACCATGCGTGCGTGGCCGGCTGCGTCGAGGTGCGTGAAGTTCGTCATGCTCAGAGTCTTGCACCGACGTCCAACATCAGCTGGACGACGTGCACCAGGTCGCCCTCCTGCACGCGCTCGACGCTCGCATCGACGATGGCGTAGCCGTTCGCATCGGCGAGGCTGCCCACGAGGTGCGAGCCGGACCCCCGGGCGGCTGC
The DNA here is from genome assembly GCF_002931575.1 of Pseudoclavibacter sp. RFBA6. NCBI lineage: Bacteria > Bacillati > Actinomycetota > Actinomycetes > Micrococcales > Microbacteriaceae > Pseudoclavibacter > Pseudoclavibacter sp. RFBA6. Next base: position 41,214 of record NZ_PSUA01000010.1, read on the forward strand.
CGGGGAGACCAGGACTCCCGCATCGGTGAGGCGGATGCGTGCGGGCAGGTACTGGCGGCGTCCCGGCGGGGTGCGCCATCCGGTCTCGGCTCGCGCGCTCAGCCGCGGATCCTCGACAAGGCATGCGCCTTGCAGCGCGCGCAGGCACGGCCGCACGAACACGAGGAACGAGACCCAGGCGCTCACGGGGTTGCCGGGGAGGCCGAACACGAGGGGGCCGGGCTCACCCGCGCTGACCCACGGTTCGCCGAGGCGGCCGAAGCCCTGCGGCTTGCCCGGCTGCATGGCGACCTTCTCGAAGCTCACCTGGCCGCTGGGGGAGAGAAGCTCCTTGACGGGGTCGTAGGCGCCCATGCTGACACCGCCGGTGAGCACGATGACGTCGCACCGGCCGGCGAGCCGCCGAAGCGCCGCGTCGAGGTCGGCGATGTCGTCGGAGACCCGGATGACATCGACGAGCTCCGCCCCGTGCTCGATGGCGAGCGAGGAGATGAGCAGCGAGTTGGAATCAGGGATCTGGCCGCGGTCGAGCGGCTCGCCAGGGGCGACGAGCTCGCTGCCCGTTGCGATGACGGCGACTCGAGGGCGTCGAGCCACGGCGATGCTGCCGTAGCCGGCGGATGCCAGCGCGGAGAGCACCTCGGCCCCGGCGCGTGACCCGCCCGAGACGAGCGCATCACCCGGCTGGCGGTCTTCCCCAGCCGAGCGGATGTGCATGCCGGGCGCCGCGGGGGCGGTGACGCTCACTCGCCGCTCGCCTCCGTCCGTCGCCTCGACGGGCACGATCGCGTCGGCGTCCGCCGGGACGGGTGCACCGGTCATGATGCGTGCGGCCTGCCCCGGCGAGAGGGCTGGGTCCGCCGACGCGCCGGCGGGCAGATCAGCGACGACCTCGAGGGTGACGGGGGTGCCCGCGCTCGCGGTGGCCACGTCGGCGGAGCGCACCGCGTAGCCGTCCATGGCGGAGTTCGTCCACGGCGGCAGCGCGTGCCTCGAGGCGACGGTCTCGGCGATGACGCGCCCGTGGGCTGCCGCGAGCGGAACGGTCTCGCTGGACAGGGGCCGCGTCTCTGCGAGCACGCGAGCCAGCTGGATCTCGACCTCGATCATGCGAGCGTCCCGGCCTGGGGCGCGTCGGCGTCCGGGAGGCCGGCGGGGGCCCGCAGCAAGCGGAGCGCGGACGGCTGGACGACGCGCACCTCGTAGCCGTGCGGGGCGAGCAGCAGCGCGGCACGTCGTGCCCGCGTCGCCGAGACGCAGTAGAGGTTGAGCGGTGTGGCGACCTCGGCCTCATCTTCGTGCAGAAGGTGGCGCAGGCGAGCGGTCAGCGCCTCTGGCTCTCGCTCGAGGTGGATCAGTTCGCTGATCGGCAGGGAATGGGCGCCGGGGATCGCGTCGATCGCGTACTCATCCGGCTCTCGCACGTCGATGAACAGTCCACGCGCATCACGACTCGGGTCGAAGTCGAGCGGGGCGCCGGGATGCACCGGCCCGCTCGGCGCCGTGTGGGTCGAGGTTGCGGTCGAGGTTGCGGGCATCGTCACCCCCGTCGCCGCGACAGCCGGAGACGGTGCGGGGACCGGGGTCGGGGAGGGGCCCGGGGCTGGCGAGGCCGCGCGCAGCGGCAGCTCGGAGACGCGCATCGTGAGCGCCTCGATCACGACGAGCCTGCCGAGCAGCGCCTCGCCGATGCCGGTGACGAGCTTGATCGCCTCGACCGCCATCATCGAGCCGACGATGCCGCAGAGTGCGCCGAGCACGCCGGCCTCCGCGCAGGACGGCACGGACCCGGCCGGCGGCGGCTCCGGGAAGACGTCGCGCAGCGTGACGCCGTCGGCGGGGGCGGGCGGCGCCGACCAGAACACGCTGAGCTGCGCGTCGAAGCGCAACACGGACCCCCACACGAGGGGGAGGCCGAGGTGGTCGCAGGCGTCGGCGACGGCGTAGCGGGTCGCAAAGTTGTCCGCCCCGTCGAGCACGAGGTCGTAGCCGCCCAGGATGCGCGTCGCGTTGGACTCGTCGAGCCGCTCGTCGTGCTCGATGACCGTCACGTCGGGCGAGAGCTCGCGGAGGCTGCGCGCCGCGCTCGCGGTCTTGCGCGCGCCGACGTCGCCGATGCCGTGGATGACCTGCCGGTGGAGGTTGCTCGGCTCGACCGCATCCGCGTCGATGATGCCGATCGTGCCGACCCCAGCGGCGGCCAGGTACTGCAGGGCGGGAGCCCCGAGGCCGCCGGCGCCCAGTACGGCGATCCGGCTCGCGGCGAGGCGCCGCTGCCCGATCTCGCCGAGTTCCGGGAGGCGGCGCTGGCGCGCCGTGCGGGCGAGCTCATCACCACCGAGTTCAGGGGATGGTTCGACAAGCGGGGCGAGGCGCATGGCGTCACCCTACCGCCGCATCCCGCGATGCTCTCCTGTCCAGGGCTGAGTTGTGGTTGTCATCTGAGTGACGTGACGACCACAAGTCCGCCGCGGGGCGACCAGTCGGGCGGGAGGGCCATGGGGCGGTTAGCATTGGCGCGTGGGTCGGATCACAGTGCGGCGAAGCGTCACGCGGCTGAGTCTCGGGAAGCCCCCGAGCCGGAAGGCCGACTTCCTCGCGGCCGAAGAGCCCCTCGAGATCCGCGTCGGAGGCCAGCAGCTCGCGATCACGATGCGCACGCCTGGCAACGACTTCGAGCTCGCGGCGGGGTTCCTGGTCTCCGAAGGAGTCATCGCGCGAGGCGAGCAGTTCCAGTCTGCGATGTACTGCGCTGGCGCCGACGGGACAGTGGACGGGCTCAACACCTACAACGTGCTCGACGTGCGCCTCGCGGCGGGGACGCCGCAGCCGGACCCCGACCTGGCACGCAACTTCTATACGACCAGCTCGTGCGGCCTCTGCGGCAAGGCGAGCATCGACGCCGTCGAGCTGACCTCCAGCTACGAGGTGGCGAGCGACCCGGTGACGCTCGATGCGGGGCTGCTCGTGACGTTCCCCGACAAGCTCCGCGAGCAGCAGGCGGTGTTCGAGAAGACGGGCGGCCTGCACGCGGCCGCGCTCTTCGACGCCGCGACCGGCAAGCTGCTCGTCCTGCGTGAGGACGTCGGACGCCACAACGCCGTCGACAAGGTCGTCGGCTGGGCCGTGCAGAACGACCGGCTCCCGTTGACGGGCACCGTGCTGCAGGTCTCCGGGCGCTCCAGCTTCGAGCTCGTGCAGAAGGCGAAGATGGCGGGTATCCCGATCCTCGCCGCCGTCTCCGCGCCGTCATCGCTCGCCGCGGAGCTCGCGGAGGCGAGCGGCATGACCCTCATCGGCTTCCTCCGCGGGGAGTCGATGGTCATCTACTCGCGGCCGGACCGCATCCTGAGCGACCACCACGACGGCGGATGAGCGCGTGACGTTCGATGCCTGGGGGAGCTTCTTCGTCGCCACGGTCGGGGCGGGTGCCGCATTGGCGGGCCTCATCATGGTCCCGATGTCCGTCAACGTCGCCACAATCATCAAGATCACGACCATGCCCTCGAGGGCCGGAGCGACGATCGCGTCGCTCCTGCTCATCGAGCCAGGCTCACGCCGCGAACTCGGTCTCACCGACCGTTCCTGACCGCAGCTGCGGGCGGAAAGCCAGCCTGGTGGGCGCACCTGCGGGTCGCCATGAGAAGATGCGGCATGACACAACAGCGATACCGAGTGAGCGAGGCGGCCTCGCTCCTCGGAGTCAGCGACGACACCGTGCGCCGATGGGGTGCAGGCGGTCGCCTCGACCTCCAGGACGATGCCGGTGCGAAGACGGTCTCCGGAGCGCAGCTCGCGTCCCTCGCGACGGAACTCGCTGACAGCAACCGCCGAGCCGACCTCGCGGACCTGCCGCCCGCATCCGCCCGCAACCGGATGCGGGGTATCGTCACGAGGCTGACGCTCGACACGGTCATGGCCCAGGTCGACGTTCAGGCGGGCCCCTTCAGACTCGTCTCACTGGTCTCCCGTGAGGCTGTGGACGAGCTCGGCATCGAAGTCGGGAGCGTCGTCGTCGCGAGCGTGAAGGCCACCAACGTCGGAATCGAAGGAGTGCCGAGTGTCTGAGACGCGGAGACGGGGACTGGTGCGCGTGCTCGCGGCCTCCGCCGGTGTCCTCCTGCTGGCGGCGCTCGCGGGCTGTGCGCCCAGCGCATCGCCGACTGGACCTTCGAGCGGCGCCTCCACGGCCCCGTCTCCCACCGAGACAGGCCCGACCGGCACGGTCACGGTCTACGCGGCCGCGTCGCTGACCGAGACGTTCACGCAGCTGGCGAAGGAGTTCGAAGTCGAGCACCCGGGTGTCAGCGTGACCCTGAACTTCGGCGGCAGTCCCACGCTGGCCGAGCAGATCGTGACGGGCGGCGCCCCCGTCGACGTCTTCGCCTCGGCGAGCGACACGACGATGAAGACGGTGGTGGATGCGGGACTCGTCGAGTGGACGCCCGCCACGTTCACCCGCAACGCGCTGGTGATCGTGACGCCGGAGGGGAACCCGGCCGGCATCACCGGCTTGGAGGACTTCGCCGACCCCAAGCTCAAGATCGCGCTCTGCGACGAGGAGGTCCCGTGCGGCGCCGCCGCGGCGAAGATCTTCGAGCAGACCGACATCGTGCCGAAGCCGGACACTCTCGAGAGCGACGTCAAGGCAGTGCTCACGAAGGTGAGTCTCGGGGAGGTCGACGCAGGCCTCGTCTACGCGACCGACGCGAAGTCGGCGGCGCTGGAGGTCGACCCGATCTCATTCCCTGAAGCGCTGGACGCGGTCAACAACTACGGCATCGTCCCGCTGAAGGCGGCGCCGAATCCTGAGGCGGCGGCCGCGTTCACCGAGTTCATCCTGACGGCCCGCGGAGTCGAGGTCTTCGAGGAAGCCGGCTTCCTCAGCCTCACATGACCGGGATGAGCCGCCGCCCGCCTGCGGCGCTGACGCCGTTCGCGATCGTGGCTCTGGCGCTGCTCGCGCTGCCCATCCTGGCCCTCGTCCTCCGCGTGCCGTGGGCTGAGTTCCCGGAGATCGTCGCTCAGCCGGTCGTCGGCCAGGCCCTGTGGCTCTCGCTCTCCTGCGCGGCCGCGGCCACCGGCGTGTGCCTGGTGATCGGGGTGCCGCTCGCGTGGTGGCTAGCCTCGCTCGCGCAGGTCCCCGGCCAGCGGCTCTACCGTGCAGTCAGGGTGCTCGTGCTCGTGCCCCTCGTGCTTCCGCCCGTCGTGGGCGGCCTGGCGCTGCTGCTGCTCTTCGGCCGCGCGGGGGTCCTCGGCGCGCCCATCGCGCAGCTCACGGGCTTCAGCCTGCCGTTCACGAGCGCCGCGGTCGTCGTCGCGCAGACGTTCGTCGCCCTGCCGTTCCTCGTCATCGCCGTGGAGGGCGCGCTGCTCGGGTCGGATCGCCGCGTCGAGGAAGCCGCGGCGACGCTCGGGGCAACTCGCTGGTTCACGTTCTCCCGGGTCACCCTGCCCATGGTGGGGCCCGCGATCGGAGCCGGGGCTGTGCTCGCGTTCGCCCGCGCCCTCGGCGAGTTCGGTGCGACCATCACCCTCGCGGGGAGCCTGCCCGGGGTCACTCGGACGATGCCCATCTCGACCTACCTCGCCATGCAGTCCGACCCGGATGCGGCGATCGCACTCGCCCTGCTGCTCCTGCTGGTCTCGATCGGCGTCCTCCTCGCGCTCCGAGGACGCTGGGTGTCCGGCGTCACGGGCGCCGCCGCGGCGCCGGACGCGGGGGCCTCCTCGAGGCGCCTCGTGCCGGAGCGCGCCCGATGAGCGCCGGACTGTCGATCGACGCGAGCGTCGTGGTCGGCGACTTCCGCGCCGAGTACGACCTGCAGGTGCAGGCGGGGGAGGTGCTCGCCGTCCTCGGCCCGAACGGGGCGGGCAAGTCGACGCTGCTTCGCGCCGTCGCAGGGCTCGTGCCACTCACGCGGGGGCGCCTGCGGCTCGGCGGTCGCCTCGCCGAGGAAGCTCCAGGCGGGGCGCGGCTCAGCGTCAGGGAGCGCGCCCTGGGCGTCGTCTTCCAGGACTACCTTCTCTTCCGTCATCTCACAGCGCTCGACAACGTCGGCTTCGGTCTCCGCGCGCGCGGCGCCACCCGAATGGAGGCCAGGGCGGCCGCCTCGGAGTGGCTGGCACGCCTGGGCATCGGTGACCTGTCGGCTCGACGCCCCGAAGAGCTCTCCGGGGGGCAAGCGCAGAAGGTGGCGCTCGCGAGGGCGCTCGCCACATCGCCCGATGTCCTCCTCCTCGACGAGCCGTTGTCTGCGCTCGACGTCGAGTCGCGCTCGGAGGTGCGGGCCGAGCTGCGGAGCGTGCTCGCGGGCTTCGAGGGGGCAGCGCTCGTCGTGACCCACGACCCCGCGGATGCGGCGGCGCTCGCCGACCGGATCGCGATCGTCGAGGGCGGCGTCGTCACGCAGCTCGGCACGCCAGAAGTGCTCGCGGCGGGGCCGGCCACCGCCTACGTCGCCGCGCTGGTCGGCCGCACCGGATTCGACGTGGTGCTCGGTGCAACCGGCACCGTTGTGCACGAGGGGCTCGGTGAGATCCAGGGCACCTTCGTGGCGCGAGCCGAGCGCGCGGGAGCCACCGCAGCAGGGGACGCCATGGGAGCGGGTGGCGGGAATGATCCGCATGCGACGGCAGGGCGGATGTTCGCGAGCATCCGCTCGGAGCTGGTCGAGGTGCTGATCCCCGAGGCCCCGGGCCCGGGCGGGGCGGACACAGCTGCTGCTGAGACCGGCGTCAATACCTGGCCCGCCACGATCCAGCGACTCGAGCGCGGCCTCGGCTCCACAACCGCTACACTGCTCCTCGGCGACGCACGAGCACCCGTCCGCCTCACGGCGAGGCTGCCACTCGACACCGCCCTCGGAAGAGCAGGGGGACTGCGCATTCCAGGGGGACCGCACGAAGGTCAGTCGGTGCTCGTCTGCCTTCCACCGTCACACGTCGCGTTCGTCGCGACGCGCTGAGCGACTCGCCGGGGAATGCTTCGGCCAGTGCAGGCGTTAATGACGACCGTGCGGCCTTGCCCGCACGCCAAGATCTGAACCTCTCAAGGAGTACTGTGACCGACTCGCGCACCGCGACACGCGACGCCGAACCGACCCCAGCCGAGTCCGCATCCGCGGCCTCAGCCGTATCCGCGAGCGAGCAGGGCACCGACCCGCGTACTCGCTTCGTCATCCCGCTCCTCCTCGTCTCGGCGTTCGTCGTCATCCTGAACGAGACGATCATGGGTGTGGCGCTGCCCGCCCTGAACCAGGACCTCGGCATCCCGCTGGCGACGGGTCAGTGGCTCACGACGGCGTTCATGCTCGTCATGGCCGTCGTCATCCCGATCACGGGCTTCCTGCTGCAGCGCTTCCACGTGCGCCAGGTGTTCATGGCCGCGATGATCCTCTTCTCGCTCGGAACGCTGCTCTGCTTCCTGGCCCCGGGCTTCGAGATCCTGCTGCTCGGCCGCATCGTGCAGGCCTCCGGCACGGCCATCATGATGCCGCTGCTCATGACGACGGTGCTCAACATGGTGCCGCCGGAGCGCCGCGGGCGCACGATGGGCAACATCTCCATCGTCATCTCCGTCGCCCCCGCCGTCGGGCCGACCGTCTCCGGCCTCATCCTGCAGGTCTTCGAATGGCGCTGGATGTTCGGCTTCGTCCTGCCCATCGCCCTCGTCGCGCTTGTGCTCGGCGCGCTGTTCATCAAGAACGTCACCGAACCGCGCCAGGCGAAGATCGACGTGCTCTCCGTCATCCTCTCCGCGTTCGCGTTCGGTGGCCTCGTCTACGGGTTCTCGGGCCTCGGCGAGAGCTCTGCAACCGCCGTCATGCCGGCCTTCGTGCCGATCCTCGTCGGCGTGCTCGCGCTCGCCGCGTTCATCTGGCGTCAGATCTCCCGCCAGAAGACCGACTCGGCTCTGCTCGACCTCCGCGTCTTCACGAGCCGCCAGTTCACGGTGTCGCTCGTCCTGCTCGCGGTGAGCTTCATGTCGCTCTTCGGCACGATCATCCTGCTGCCCATCTACATGCAGGAGGTGCTCGGCTACGACACGCTCCGCGCCGGCCTGACCCTGCTGCCGGGCGGTCTCACGATGGGGCTGCTCGCGCCGTTCGTCGGCCGTCTCTTCGACAAGCTCGGCACGAAGCCGCTCATCATCCCCGGTTCCATCATCGTCAGCGCCGCCATCTGGGGCATGACGATGCTCACCGAGAACTCCGAGCAGTGGATGGTCATCGCCGCACACGTCACGCTCTCGGTGGGCCTCGCGCTCATGTTCACGCCGCTCATGACAAGCGCGCTCGGCGACCTGCCCCGCTCGCGGTACTCACACGGCTCCGCGGTCGTCTCGACGGCACAGCAGCTCGCCGGAGCCGCAGGAACGGCGATGTTCGTCGTGGTCATGGCCAACTCGACCGTCGCGGCCGCCGGTGAGGGCTTCGGTCCGATCGCGGCGGAGGCGCAAGGCATCCACGCCGCGTTCCTCGTGGGCGCGTGCATCTCGATCGTCACCATCATCGGTGCGTTCTTCGTGAAGGCGCCAGCGAAGCGGGAAGGCGCCGAAGCGCCGGCCATGCACTAGGCGCATCAGGCGATCGCTGAGCTCAGCGCTTCGCATCAGAAGGGCCCGACATCAGATCGCATCTGGTGCCGGGCCCTTCTGCGTGCCCGCTCGGGCGCGCCTCCCGGCGAGGTTTGCGAAGATGGGTCGTCGAGCATCCACCGCGCTGAGGAGCGACCATGGCTGAAGCCCCAGAGATCGTCGAGAAGTCCGTCACCTTCGAGGCCGCGCCGGAGCGGCTCTGGAGCATGCTCACGGACCAGGAGTCGTTCGCCAGCTGGTACGCGTTCGGCGGCGCTACGATCGAGGCCGAGCCTGGCGGGGTGCTCGCCGTCCACTGGCCCGAGCATGGGACGTTCCGCGGCGAGGTGACGCTCGTGGAGTCGCCCAGGCGCTTCGGCTACCGACTCGCCGCCGTGCCGGAAGAGGACCCGCAGCCGAGGAACAGCACGGTCGTGGAGTTCACGATCGAGCCGGCCGACGGCGGCTCTGCACTGACGGTGCGGCACTCCGGCTTCGAGGGGCTCGAGGGCCTTGCCGCCGACTCGACGTCGGCGGAGATCGAGACGATGGCGTGGACGGCGGCCCTGCCGCTGCTGCGCGAAGCGCTGGGCGAGGCACCCGCAGAGGACCTGCCGCTGCCCTGACCGGACGCGTCAGGCGGTGGCTGCCGCCTCGAGTCGCGTGAGGCCGCGCTCGAAGTCGGGGCCGATGAGCTTGTCCATCGACATGAACCGGAAGATGAGGGCCGCGACGCCGCGGTGCTCGCCGGTCATGAGCCATCGAACATGGGTGCCGCCATCGACGGGCTCAAGGATGAACGACGTCGGGTTGTGCGCCTTGAAGGGCTTGTCGAAGTCGATGACGAGGTCGATCCGCTGCGGCGCGGAGGCGACGATCGTCATCGAGCCCTTGCCGGCTTTGCGGTTGCCCTCCCACGCGTAGTGGGCACCGGGGCCCGCCTGCGGTCCGGAGTGCTCGCGACGCATCGTCGGGTCGACGTCCTCCCACGGCGACCATGAGCTCCAGTTGTGGAAGGAGTCGATGAGCGCGCGCACACGCTCGATGTCCGCGTGGATGACGGCCTCGCGCTGCACTTCGTACGTGGTCATGCGTGCATAGTGGCAGAAACGTGGCTATGCGTGGACTCAGCAGAAGTTACGGGCCCGAAACATGGGCGTGACGTGCTCGGAAAACGCCGGTCGTAGTTTCGCACTAGACAACGCATGATGTCGTGAGCGAAACTCTTGGAGTCGCAACGACGCGACCACGAAAGGTTTTCACATGACCGACGTCGACCCCACCCTCGAGATGTCAGACGGCGCCTTCCACCGCCTCCTCGGCCCAGAAGCAGAGCCGGGCTTCCTCGCAGACTCCGAGCTGCCCGCGTACTGGGGCCGCAAATGGGGCGCGCAAGATGAGGTCGGACGGCTCCGCACGATCATGATGCGCCGCCCGAGCGCGGGCCTCGAAGCCGTCGAGAAGGCCGGAGCGTCGACCTGGATGCCGGAGATCGGCGCGTACGTCGACCCGGACCGCCGCTGGTACTGGTCCGGTCGCGAGTTCCCCGACCTCGAGAAGCTGCACTCCGAGTTCGACAGCTTCGTCAAGGTGCTCGAGGACAACGACGTCGAGGTCGTCATGGCCCCAGACCTCGCGCCCAGCTTCACGAAGTCGGTGTTCACGCGAGACCCCCTCGTCACCATCCCGGGCGGCGCGATCATCGGTCGACTCGCCCCGCGCATGCGCCGCGGCGAGGAGCAGTCCATCACGCAGACGGTCGCGGCCCAGGGCATGCCGATCCTCGGCACCATCACGGGCACGGGCCTCGTCGAGGGCGGCAGCTTCATCAAGGTGCGCCCCGACCTCGCGTTCTTCGGCACCTCCGTGCGCTGCAACGTCGAGGGCTACCGCCAGCTGCGCAACATCCTCGAAGAGCAGGGCATCCAGCTCATCCACTCGCAGATGCCCGGCTACCAGATCCACCTCGACCTGTGCTGCGCGATGCTCGACGACGACCTCGCGCTCGTGAACTCGCGCATCGCGCCATACGACTTCCTCGACGCGCTCTGGAAGCTGGGCATCGAGACGGTCGACGTCGCGCCGCAGGAGGACTGGGCGTGCAACCTGCTCACGCTCGACCGCCGCAAGCTGCTCTTCCCGTCGCACCTGCCGCGCACGGCTGAGCTCCTCAACTCGAAGTACGGCGTCGAGATCATCCCCGTCACCTACCGGGAGATCAACAAGAACGGCGGCGGGCTGCACTGCTCGACGATGGAACTGCAGAGGGACTGGTAAGCGATGTCAGAGAACGTCACCGGCGGGGAGCTCGTCATCCGAACGCTCGAGGCGCTCGGCGCTGAACGGGTGGTCGGCCTCCCGGGGCAGCACGCGCTGCCCATGTTCGACGCGCTCGGCGACAGCTCGCTCGACTACCTCGGGGCGCGCGTCGAGAACAATGCGGCGTTCATGGCCGACGGGCACGCCCGCGTGTCCGGCACCGTGACCCCGCTGCTCCTCTCTGCCGGCCCCGGCGCGCTGACCGCGCTTCCCGGCCTGCAGGAGGCGGCCACGGCCAGCTCGCCGGTGCTGCTCATCTCGGCCCAGGTCCCGACTCCCGGGATCGGCGGCCAGGCGCACGGCTACCTGCACGAGCTGCGCGACCAGGAGTCGCACTTCCGCGGCATCGCGAAAGCCACCTGGAGCATCCGCTCGGTCGACCAGATCGTGCCGACGCTCGTCGACGCCTGGCGCACGGCGCAGAGCGCGCCGGCCGGCCCCGTCTACGTGGAGGTGCCGCACGACGTGCAGCAGGCGAGCTTCGAGCTCGCCGACGGGCAGCTCGGCGGCATCGCGGCCGAGGCCTACGCGCTCGCGCCGGAGGCGTCGGATGCGCAGCTCGCCTCCGTCGCGAAGCTACTGGCCTCCTCGAGCACGCCGCGCATCTACGCAGGCGGCGGCGTCGTGCGCTCCGGCGCGGGGGAGCTGCTCGAGCAGCTCGCCGAGCAACTGCAGGCACCGGTCGTCACCACCTACGGCGGGCGCAGCGCGTTCCCGTGGGCGCACCGGCTGTCGGCCGAGGGCTGGATCGAGGACATCGCGACCACCGAGTTCCTCGAGGCGGCCGACGTGCTCCTCGTGATCGGCACGGGCCTCAGTGAGCTGTCCTCGAACTACTTCCGCCTGGCCCCGAAGAACACCGTCATCCACATCGACGCAGACGCTCGCGTGCTCGGCGCCAACCACGACGGCACGATCACGCTGCGCTCCGACGCCGGGCTGGCGCTGCAGGGCATCCTCGACCGCCTCCGCACGATGGGTGTCGGTGAGCGAGCGGATGCGCGCCCCGCCATCGAGGAGCTGCTCGCGACGGTGCGCACGCGGCTGGATGCGCAGCCGCTCGCCAAGGAGCGCGAGCTGCTCGACACCCTCCGCTCGGCGATCCCAGACGACGTCGCCACCTTCTGGGACATGACGATCAGCGCCTACTGGGCCTGGTCCGCGTGGGATGCTCGCGGCGGCGTGTACGAGAACGGGCAGTGCGGCGGCCTCGGCTTCGGCCTGCCTGGTGCCATCGGCGCGTCCTTCGCATCGCGCTCGCGCGAGAACCCGAACGGTGCGCCCGTCGTCGCGATCTCGGGAGACGGCGGCGGCCTGTACGGCGTCGCCGAGCTGTCGACGCTCGCGCAGTCGCAGCTCAGCGTCACGTGGCTGGTCGTCGACGACGGCGGCTACGGCGTGCTTCGCGGCTACATGAACGAGGCATACGGGCGAGCGACGGCGACCGAACTCACCGGGCCGGACTACCTCGCCGTCGCCCGAGCCTTCGGCGTCGAGTCGCGGGCCGTGGAGATGGAGACGCTCGCCCAGGAGCTCGCCGACAGCATCCGCACCCCCGGCCCACGAGTGCTCGTGCTGCCCGCCACCCTCGAGCTGTTCGAGGCGACCCACACGCATCGGCCAGCGGTGCACCGATGAGAGCGCTGCCCGTCGTGCCTCGAAACGAGCCGGCCGCCATCGGCGGCAGGCTCCGATCGGTGCGCCAGCTGCGGCAGATGACGATCGAGCAGCTTGCCAGCGCGACGGGGCTCAGCAAGAGCTTCCTGAGCCGCGTCGAGCGCGACCAGACGTCGCCGAGCGTGTCGACGCTCGTGCTGCTCTGCGACGTGCTCAACATCGAGGTCGGCGAGCTGTTCAGCGCGCCTGATGCGCAGCTCGTGCGCTTCGAGGACGCGCCGCAGATCAACCTCGGCGGCACGAACGTGTACGAGCGCCTGCTCAGCCCCCGCAACGATCCGCGCTTCCAGGTGGTGCGCTCGCGCGTCGACGCGGGTATGTCCGGGACCGGGGGAGCTGAGCTCTACTCCGTGAACTGCGAGGTCGACTTCCTGCACGTCCTGCGCGGATCGATCACGGTCGTCCTCGCCTCCGAGACGTGGGAGCTCGAGTCCGGTGACTCGATCACCCTCGACGGGCGCGAACCGCACACGTGGCACACCCGCGACTCGACCGAGGGGGTCGAGCTCCTCTGGGTGCTCGCTCCCGCAGCGTGGGGAGGCACCACCTGAGCTGCATCCACGCAGTACTGTCGACTCCCTGGCAGACCGAGCGTTCGCTCGGCACGTAACGCCCTTGTAAACCCTGCGTGACGTGGCGCTCTCAGCGCCAAGTTGCCTCCTAGATTACGCATGTTGCCTACAGATGATCACTGCTGGTGATCAAGAGAAGGAGAAATTCACATGGCATCCAAGAAGCTCATGAAGGCGGGCCTGGCTGGCGCCTCGTTCGTCGCACTCACCGCACTGCTCGCAGGATGCGCGTCAGGCGATGCACCGGAGGCGGACGTCTCCGAGGTCGCCGTCGACGACGCGGCAGTCGCGCTCCTCCCGCAGGAGATCGCCGACGCCGGAACCCTCACGGTCGGCACCGAGGCGTACTACCCGCCATACGAGTACCTCGACGCAGACGGTGCGACCGTCATCGGCCTCGACATGGACCTCATCAAAGCCGTCGGGCAGAAGCTCGGCCTCGAGGTCCAGATCGAGAACGTCGCGTTCGACACGCTCCTCCCATCGCTCGACACGGCCCGCTACGACGTCGTCGTCGCCGCCATGACCGACACCCCGGAACGCCAGGAGAACTACGACTTCGTCGACTACTTCAACGCGGGCCAGGGCATCGTGGTCGCCGAAGGCAACCCGGAGGGCATCACCGCAGAGGCCGACCTCTGCGGCAAGGCGGTCTCCGTGCTCCGCGACTCCGCACAGCAGGGGATCCTCGAAGCCTTCAACAGCGACATCTGCGCCTCCAGCCCCATCGAGATCTCGGCGCAGGCCACCGACAACGACGCCCTCATCCAGGTGCAGTCCGGCCGCGCGGCAGCGTCGGTCAGCCAGTACCCGGTCGCGAGCTACAACGTCGAGCAGGCCGGCGGCTTCGAACTCGCCAACGAGGAGCCCTTCCAGCCTGAGCCCCTCGGCATGGCAGTCGCGAAGGACAACGAGCTGAGCGCAGCCATCCAGGCCGCACTGCAGTCCCTGGTCGCCGACGGAACCTACACCGACATCCTCGCCGCCCACGGCCAGGAAGGCGGAGCCGTCGAAGAAGTCACCATCAACGGCGCCGAATAGCGCCCGCGGCGCTGACGAACAACAACGGAGCTGAAGAACAGTGAACACCTCGACCGGCCCCTCCACGGGCGCGACGGGAGCGGTCACCACCGCCCCCGCCGCGCCCGCGGCCGACGCCCCCAAGATCGTCCCGCTACGGCACTACGGCCAATGGATCTTCGCCGCCATCGTGCTCCTCTTCCTCGCGAAGCTCGTCTACGACGTCGCGACGGGATCGAGCATCCGCTGGGAGAAGGTCGGCTCGAGAGTCTTCGCAGAGGCCATCATGCAGGGCCTCCTCATCACCATCATGCTGACCGTGGTCAGCATGATCCTCGGCATCATCGGCGGCATCACGCTCGCCGTGATGCGCATCTCCAGCAACGCCGTGCTCCGCGCCATCTCGAGCGGCTTCGTGTGGATCTTCCGCGGGACGCCGATCCTGGTCCAGATCCTCATCTGGTTCAACCTGGCGCTGTTCTTCCCGCAGATCGACCTCGTGTTCGTGCAGCTCGACACCAACGCGCTCATCCTGCCGCTCACCGCGGCCGTCCTCGGGCTCGCGGCCAACGAGTCCGCGTACATGTCCGAGATCATCCGCGGCGGCATCATCTCCATCGACCCAGGTCAGAAGGAGGCCGCCGAGGCGCTCGGCATGACGCAGGGCAAGATCATGTTCCGCATCATCCTGCCCCAGGCGCTTCGCTCCATCGTGCCGCCCATGGGCAACGAGCTCGTCACCCTCCTGAAGGAGACCTCGCTGGTGTCCGTCATCGGCGCAGGCGACCTCCTCACAAGAGCGCAGCAGATCGGCGCCGCCGACTTCAGCCGCATGGAGATGCTGCTCGTCGCGAGCATCTGGTACCTGATCCTTACGTCGATCGCGAGCATCGGCCAGGGCTTCCTCGAGCGCAAGCTCGGCAAGTCCCGCGGCTTCGCAACGCCCGAACCGGTCTGGAAGCGCGTGCTCAACTCGATTCTGCCCAACCGCAGGTCTGTCGGAACAACCAGAGAGGGAGTCCGCTGATGCCCGTCTCCACCGGGTCCGCCCCGATGATCGAGCTGCGCAACGTCGCCAAGTCGTTCGGCAGCGTCGAAGTGCTCAAGGACATCTCCCTCGACGTCCACGCGGGCGAGGTCGTCAGCATCCTCGGCCCCTCCGGCTCAGGGAAGTCGACACTGCTCCGCTGCCTCAACCACCTCGAGACCGCCGACCGCGGCGTCATCCGGGTGGCCGGCGAGCCCGTCGGCTACAAGGAGAAGAACGGCAAGCTCTACGAGCTTCGGCCCAACGAGATCGCCAAGCGCCGACGCGACATCGGCATGGTGTTCCAGCGCTTCAACCTCTTCCCGCACATGACGGCCATCGAGAACATCATCGAGTCGCCCGTTCAGATCCTCGGCCACAAGAAGTCGGCGGCCATCGCCGACGCGAAGGTCCTGCTCGAGCAGGTCGGCCTCGGCGACAAGGGCGACAACTACCCGTCACAGCTCTCCGGCGGACAGCAGCAGCGCGTGGCCATCGCCCGCGCGCTCGCAATGAAGCCGAGCGTGCTGCTCTTCGACGAGCCGACGTCCGCCCTCGACCCGGAGCTCGTCGGTGAGGTCCTGCAGGTCATGACGAAGCTCGCGAAGGAGGGCATGACCATGGTCGTCGTCACCCACGAGATCGGCTTCGCACGCGACGTCTGCGACCGCGTCGTGTTCATGGACGGCGGCGTCATCGTCGAGGAGGGCGCCCCGGAGGACGTCATCCAGAACCCGCAGCACGAGCGCACGAAGCGCTTCCTCGCACGCGTCCTCAAGTGAGAGAGCTGACATGACACGTCCCCTCGTCATCTTCACCGACACCACCGACCTCTCGCAGGAGCCTGCCGCCAGGCTCCTGCGAGAGGCTGGGTACGCGACCGCCCACCTCGAGCTCCCGACCTCGCCCGGACTCGACGCGGTCGTGCCGCGCGAGCACCTCGACGCCGTCGCGGCCATCGTCGGCTACGCGCGCATCACGGCGGATGTGCTCGCGCAGCTCCCGTCGCTGCACCTGCTCGCGACGAGCTCCGTCGGCACCGACATGATCGACGCGGATGCGGCCGCCGCGCGAGGTGTCAAGGTCGTGACCCTCGCAGGCGTCGCGACGGAGGAGGTCGCGGCGCACGCGCTGACCCTGCTCCTCGCCGCCGAGCGCTCGCTGCTCCGCAGCCTGCAGCTCGTGCGCAGCGGCGAGTGGACCGACGAGGCCACGGCCCGCCTCCAGGTTCCGCGCCGCCTCAGCTCGCTCACCCTCGGACTCGTCGGCCTCGGCCGCATCGGCGGCAGGCTCGCCGAGATCGCTCGCCCCAGCTTCGGACGCGTGCTCGCCTTCGACCCCTACGCCAAGGAGGCGCCTGAAGGGGTCGAGCTCGTCGACTCGCTCGAAGACCTGCTGCGCGCATCCGACTCGTTGAGCCTCCACCTGCCGCTCACCGCCCAGTCGCGCGGCATCATCGACGCAGCCGCCCTCGCCCTGCTCCCGCACGGCGCGGTGGTCGTGAACGTCTCCCGCGCCGGCCTCGTCGACGAGGCAGCCATCCAGGCGGCCCTCGCGAGCGGCGCACTGCGCACCTACGCCGCCGACGTCCTCGACGGCGAGCCGCCGCATCCGAGCGACGCCATGCGCACCGACCCCGGCACCCTCATCACCCCGCACACCGCCTGGTGGTCGGATGCGGCCCTCGCCGGCTACGAGGCCCAGCCGGCCCTCAACATCATCGCCGAGCTCGGCGCACCCGCCGACCCCACCTGGAGCCCCTCATGACCGACAGCAGCATCCCCCTCTCCGACGCGCACGAGCGCTTCCTGCGCGACTTCGACACGATGGGTGACTTCGGGGCCACCGGGCACGGCGGCGTCGACCGGCAGGCCGCGAGCGACGCCGACAACGAGCAGCGCCGCTGGTTCCAGGGCCTGCTCGAGGGGCACGGCTTCACCGTCGAGTACGACCGCATCGGCAACCAGTTCGGGCTGCTCGAGCTGGTGCCCGGCGCGCCATACGTGCTCATCGGCTCGCACATGGACTCGCAGCCGACGGCCGGCAAGTACGACGGCGCCTACGGGGTGCTCGCCGCGGCCCACGCCGCATTCCGGATCGCGGATGACGCTGTCTCCGGCGGCGTCGACGGCGCCAAATACAACGTCGCCGTCGTGAACTGGTTCAACGAGGAAGGGTCGCGCTTCGTGCCCTCCATGATGGGGTCCTCCGTGTACACGGGCGTGCTGCCGCTCGAGGATGCGCTCGCCGTGCGCGACAAGGCGGGCATCAGCGTCCAGCAGGCGCTGCGCCCGACCGGGTTCCTCGGCGAGGGCAACGGCCCCGTCGCCGCGCTCTGCGCCGAGATCCACATCGAGCAGGGGCGCCTGCTCGAGAACGCCGGCACGACCATCGGCCTCGTCACCGCGACCTGGGCCGCGAGCAAGTACCGCGTCGTCGTCAAGGGCGAGCAGGCGCACTCCGGCGCGACCGTCATGGAAGACCGCCAGGATGCGCTCTACGGTGCCTCGCTGCTCGTCGTCTTCGCGCGGGAGCTCACCGACCGCTTCCCCGGCAAGCTGCACACGGCCGTCGGGCAGCTCGACGTGTACCCGAACTCGCCCGTCGTCGTCGCCAGCGAGGTCACGCTGCTGCTCGACCTGCGCAGCGACGACGAGGAACTGCTCGCCGAGGCCAACGCGCTGCTGGACGCGCGCTTCGCGGAGATCGAGGCCAAAGGCCGCGTCGAGATCGAGCGCACCCTCTCACACTCGTGGGACGTCAACCCGTACCAGCCCGCCGGCGTGGAGCTGGCGCGCTCGGTCGCCGAGGAGCTGGGGCTCTCGAACGACGAGATCATGACCGTCGCCGGCCACGACTCCACCAACATGAAAGAGCTCGTGCCCACGGTCATGCTCTTCGTGCCCTCCGTCGACGGCATCTCGCACAACGAAGGCGAGTACACGAAGCCCGACGACCTCGTCGCAGGGCTCGACGTGCTCACCGAAGTCGTCCGCCGCCTCGTTCGGGGCGAACTCACGTAGGCCACGGCTGATCGCGGCCGGTCGCCGCCGATCGCGGCGGGTTGCGGCGGGTTGCGGCGGGTCGCCGCCGATCGCGGCGGGTCCGGCGGGTCCGGCCGGTCGCATCCGCAGTCGCATCCGCAGCCGCACCGGTCGCGGCCGGTAGGCCGTGCGCGCTGGTCGTCGCCGGCCAGGTGGGTGCATCCGCTCGCACAGCGCCCATCGCTGCCGGCCGAATGGCCCCTTTGGTCGGCACTACATCGATCGCGGTGGTTCGGGTGAGGCCTCCTTCGTCGGTAGGCCGTGCGCGCTGGTCGTCGCCGGCCAGGTGGGTGCATCCGCTCGCGCAGCGCTGATCGCTGCCAGTCAGATGGCCCCTTCGGTTGGTTCTGCAACGATCGCTGCCAGCCGAATGGCCCTTCACGGCGGTTGTAATGGGCGCTTCGGCTGGCAGTGATCGCGGAGGTTTGGGTGAGGCTTCCTGCGTCGGTAGGCCGTGCGCGCGGGTCGCCGCGGGCCAGGTGGGTGCATCCGCTCGCACAGCGCCCATCGCTGCCAGTCAAGTGGCCACTTCGGTTGGCACGGCCACGATCGCTGCCGGCCGAATGGCCCCTTTGGTCGGCACTGCATCGATCGCTGCCAGCCGAATGGCCCTTTACGGCGGTTGTAATGGGCGCTTCGGCTGGCAGTGATCGCGGAGGTTTGGGTGAGGCTTCCTGCGTCGGTAGGCCGTGCGCGCGGGTCGCCGCGGGCCAGGGGGATGCATCCGCTCGCACAGCGCCCATCGCTGCCAGTCAAGTGGCCACTTCGGTTGGCACGGCCACGATCGCTGCCGGCCGAATGGCCCCTTTGGTCGGCACTGCATCGATCGCTGCCAGCCGAATGGCCCTTCACGGCGGTTGTAATGGGCGCTTCGGCTGGCAGTGATCGCGGTGGTTTGGGTGAGGCTTCCTGCGTCGGTAGGCCGTGCGCGCTGGTCGCCGCGGGCCAGGGGGATGCATCCGCTCGCACAGCGCCCATCGCTGCCAGTCAGATGGCCCCTTCGGTTGGTTCTGCAACGATCGCTGCCAGGTAGATGGTCCCTTCGGCTGGCTCCGCCACGATCGCTGGCAGTCAGATGGCTCCTTCGGCTTGCACCGCCACGATCGCTGCCAGACATATGGCCCTTTGCGGCGGTCTTCAAGGGCGTTTTGGCTGGCAGCGATCGCGGTCGCGGGCGACGCAGTCGGGGTATCGCCGGTCTTGGCCGGTCACGATTGACTGGGCTCGGTTGACTGGGTTCGGCTGGACGTGGAGTGGAT
Source organism: Pseudoclavibacter sp. RFBA6 (assembly GCF_002931575.1). NCBI lineage: Bacteria > Bacillati > Actinomycetota > Actinomycetes > Micrococcales > Microbacteriaceae > Pseudoclavibacter > Pseudoclavibacter sp. RFBA6. The sequence goes on from NZ_PSUA01000010.1 coordinate 60,710, forward strand.
GCGCGTGGTGACGGCCGTCGGCGTGGACCGGACTGGATCGCGAAAAGGGGTGCGCTTTGCACCCGCCTGCGCCAGGGCAGGTGCAAAGTGCGCGCGTTGGAGTGGCCCCGTTTCGCTAGCTTCGACTGAGAAGCACGCGGCAAGGAGGCCCCATAGTGAGCAACGATTTCTTCTGGACGAACCCGCCTCGGGTGACGCAGAACGGCAATGTCGGACCGACAGATTCGGCACAGGTTCCGCGCTTTGCGGGCCCTGCCACGTTCGCGCTGCTGCCGCGGGTCGACGAGGTCGAGCAGCTCGACGTCGCGATCCTCGGCGTTCCCTTCGACAGCGGCGTCTCGTACCGCCCCGGAGCTCGCTTCGGTCCGGCGCACGTGCGCCAGTCGAGCCGCCTCCTGCGGCCGTACCACCCGACGCTCGACGTGTCCCCGTTCGCCGCCCAGCAGGTTGGGGACGCGGGCGACGTGCCCGTCAACCCTTTCGACATCGAGGAGGCGCTCGGCACGGTCGAGGCCGCGGCCAAGGCGTTGAGCGACACCGGGGCGAAGGTCGTGACCATCGGCGGCGACCACACGATCGCGCTGCCGCTGCTGCGCAACATGGCGCGCATCCACGGCCCCGTCGCGATGCTGCACTTCGACGCGCACCTCGACACGTGGGACACGTACTTCGGGGCGGCCTATACGCACGGCACCCCGTTCCGTCGCGCGTTCGAGGAAGGTCTGCTCGACACGGATGCGCTGAGCCACGTCGGCACCCGCGGCCCGCTGTACGGCAAGCAGGACCTCGAGGACGACGAGCGCTTCGGCTTCGGCATCGTCAGCTCTGCAGACATCTACCGCCGCGGAGCTGACGCCGTCGTGCAGCAGCTGCGCGAGCGCATCGGCGACCGCCCCCTCTACATCTCGATCGACATCGACGTGCTCGACCCGGCCCACGCGCCGGGCACAGGAACGCCGGAGGCCGGCGGCATGACGAGCCGCGAGCTGCTCGAGATCCTGCGCGGGCTCGCTGACCTCAACGTCGTCGGAGCCGACGTCGTGGAGGTGTCGCCAGCGTACGACCACGCGGAACTCACCGGCGTCGCCGCGGCGCACGTCGTGTACGAGCTCGTGTCGATGTTCGCGCTGCGCAGCTAACTCGCCCACCGGCGCGTTCGCCGCGTTCGCTGTCCAACATCAGTGCAATATCGGGCCGAATCGCCGTTCTGGAGGCGGTTTCGGCCGATATCGCACTGATGTTGGTCACGAGGGGCGGCGGGTTGCCGTTTCAAGTCGCCCTGACGCACCCAAGTGAGCCAAAAGCAGCGACGTCCTAGGCTTCAGGTATGGGAAGCACTGCGTGTGGCAACGTGTCCGACCTGGTGAACGAGCGATGAGCAGCTCCGGGGTCGTGGCCAGCAGCGCCCCGCAGGAAGCGGCCTGGAACGCGGGAGCCGTCGCGCCGCTCGAGCTCGTCCGCGACGGGATCTGGACCGTGGGCATCCCGATGCCACCGGGGCCGACGCCGGGCGGGCGCATCCCGTGCACGCTCGCATCGGTCGTCGCCGATGATGCGGGCGGGGTGCACGTCGTCGATCCGGGCTCGGGCTCCGATGAGAACCTTGGCATCCTCACCGAGGCCATCGCGGCCGCCGGACACCGGCTCGACCAGGTGCGATCGATCATCGTCACGCACCTGCACCACGATCACCTCGGCTTAGCCGAGCGGCTTCGGAGTGCGACGGGGGCGCTGATCGTGCTGCACCGGGCCGAGCAGGCGGCACTCGACCGGCTCGCCGCCGACCGCTCGAACGGCGCCGCCGAACGCACGCGGCTCACCGCTTGGGGAGTGCCGGTCGAACGCCACCCCGAGATCCTCACGCTCGTGGGACGCTCGGCGACGCCCGTGTCGCTGCAAGCCGACGTGCTCGTCGATGATGCTCAGCTGCTCGACGTCCCTGGGCGGCGGATGCGCGCCGTCCACACGCCGGGACACACGCCGGGCCACCTCTCGCTCGTCGACGACGACGCTCGCCTGGTCTTCACGGGCGACCACGTCTCGCCGGTGCTGCACCCGGGTCTCGGTCTCGGCGGCGACGACGGCGACAACCCGGTGCTGCAGTACCAGCGCTCGCTGCGGCGCCTCATCGAGCTCGGCGTCGACGAGGCTGTGCCGGGCCACGGCTTCCGGTTCGCGGGTCTCGCGCAGCGGTGCGCCGAGCATGCGCGCCACCACCAGCAGCGCACCGACGAGGTGCTGGACGCCCTCGCCGTCTCGCCGGGCGCCTCGATCTTCGAGATCGCCTCACGCCTGACGTGGTCGGCCGGCTGGGAGAAGCTCACCGGCTTCTCGCTGCGCTCGGCGCTCCAGCAGACGGCGATGCACGTCGACGCGGTGCGGACCGGCTCGGCCTGAGCGCAGCCTTGCCCGGGCTTCCGTCGCTGGTGCGCCGGACTGCTGGTGCGCCGGACTGCTGGTGCGCCGGACTGCTGGTGCGCCGGACCGCTGGAGCGTCACCGTATGGCCATACCAACGTTCCTGGGCCCTGCGCGGGAGCGTGCGGAGCGAACGCGGAGCGACGACTGCTTGGCTGGGTCGCGAGTGCTTTCACGGGAGCGCGACCGGAATACGAGCCACAATTTCGAACACCGGAGGTCGATATGAACACCAGGACCGAATGCCGCTGGATTCTCGCGGGTCTCGTGCTGCTGTCGATACTCGTCGTCGCTGCGTCCTTCCAGACCGGAGACCTCTTCCTGCGCATCCTGCTGATCCTGCCGACGACGCTCCTCTGGGTCGTCTACCGTGAGGCGGCGCGCAGGCGACGAGCCGCACAGGTCTCGTCGGTTGAGAGTGGCAACCCGGACATCGGCCGCAGCTGACGGCCGAAGGATGCACCGCCAGCGCTGGCGCGCAACCCCTTGGGCCTGCAGATCTTCGTCGCGTAGCGTCCGGGCCATGACCGATGAGCCAGCAGGTGCCGACACATCCGACGAGGGTCCAAGCGCAGCGGAGGCGGCCGAGGCCGCCGAGCGGGACGCCCTGAGAAGCGTCCGCGCCGTGGGAGAGGACCGTGGCGATCCGGACTCGGCTCGCAATGTGAGCACGCCCACCCCGCCGAGCGAGGTCGACCCTGAAGCAGGCACGGATGCCGACGGCTTCCCGGTCGAGAATCCCTCCGGCTGAGGCCAGCGCCCTGCCTCCCGAGGAGCTTCCCGACGGGGCCAGACCAACAGGGACCTAGGTCCCTTCCGCGCCCCGCACTCGTCCGCGAGTCTGTTTCCTGAGACGCCACACCCCCCCCCCGACGCGTCTCAGGGAACCTCGACGAATGAGGAATCATGCCGACGCACCAGGCTCCACTCCGAACCTCCCGTATCCTGCCGCTCGCGGCGCTGACGGCCGCGCTCGGCCTGCTGGTGAGCGCATGCACGAGTGCCGGCGGTGACGGCGGCGGTAGTTCCGCAGACCCGGCCTCGCCGGAGGTGACCAGGTCGGCCGCCCCGGAGGGCGAGCTGCCCGCTGAGCTCCAGGACGAGCTGCAGGCCGCGCTCGATGAGGTCATGGCCGAGTACGACGTTCCGGGCGCTGCTGTCGGTGTGTGGATTCCGGGCCAGGGCTCGTGGACGACCGCTGCCGGCCTCGCGAACGTGGAGGCGAACACGCCGACGACGACCGACATGTCGTGGCCCATCCGAAGCATCACGAAGTCGTACACGGTCTCGATGATCCTGCAGCTCGCCGACGAGGGCGAGCTGAGCCTCGACGACACGATCGACCAGTATGTGGAGGGCGTCACGAACGGCAACCAGATCACGCTGCTGCAGCTGGCGAACATGTCGAGCGGCAACGCGGACTATGTCACCGAAGCCTTCCAGGACGCGTTCCTCGCCGACCCGACGAAGATCTACACGCTCGAGGAGCTCAACAGCTTCGTCCTCGACCAGCCCGCACAGTTCGAGCCCGGTGCCGAGTACGTGTACACGAACGCCAACACGAACCTGCTCGGCGCGGTCGTCGAGAAGGTCACCGGCGCGGCCTACGCGGACGCCATCCAGGAGCGCATCCTGACCCCGCTCGGGCAGACCGGCACGACGTACATCACGGACGTCGACGACTGGGCGCAGCCGCATCCCACCGGGTACGTCATCGACGGCGAGCCGATGCCGATGGAGGAGAACTCCTCGATCCTCGGGCCGGCCGGTTCGCTGTTCTCGACCCTCGAAGACGGCAGGGCGTGGGCCGAGACGCTCGGCACAGGCGCGCTGCTGAAGCCGGAGACGCAGGAGCTGCGGGAGATCGGGCACAAGATCCCGAGCCCGCCCTACGACCTGTACGCGGTCGGCATGGGGGAGACGAACGGCTGGTTCGGGCACAACGGGGAGGGCCTCGGCTTCACGGCTGCGACCTTCCACGACCCGGCGACCGGGGCGAGCATCGTCGTGTACATGAACGTCTCGAACAACCCGGATGCGCATCCAGCGGATCAGGGCTTCCGCGCGCTGGCTGAGGTCCTCGCGAACGGAACGGGCGCATGATCGCCGGCAGGCCCAACTCGGGCGAGGGTGCCGTGCGGATGCGCCGACCAGGGCTCGGCCGCGGCGTAAGCGTTTTGACGGCGGGGGCCGTCTCGATGCTGCTGCTCACGGGGTGCGTCGCGGCCGACGCGAACGACGCGGAGGTGCCGGTGTGGGACGGCACGACGCTCGTCTCGGTTCCGGGGCTCCCGGATGAGGCGCTCGAGGTGATGAATCAGCCGCAGTTCGCGAGCGGCCGTTGGTCGATCTCGGTCGAGGACCTGGACACGGGGGAGACCCTCATCGATCTCGACGGGGAGAAGCTCGCCGAGCCCGGCTCGTTCGTGAAGACGTACAGTGCGGGGGCGGCCTGGGTGAAGTGGGGGCCAGACCACACCGTCACCACACCCGTGAAGCAGTCCGGGCAGGTGACGGCGGGGAGCCTCGACGGGGACCTCGTGCTTGTCGGTCAGGGCGACCTGACGATGGGCGGTCGCACGAAGGCCGACGGCACGGTCAGCTTCACGAACCTCGATCACAACGACGCCAACCCGCTGCCGGGTGCGACGCTCACCCCGGAGGACCCGCTCACGGGCCTCGACGAGTTGGCCGCGCAGGTGAAGGCGTCTGGCATCACGACGGTGGCCGGTGACGTGATCATCGACGACCGCCTGTTCCAGGGGACGCTCGCTGAGCAGCCGATCACGCCCATCGTCATCAACCAGAACCTCCTCGACGTGCTCGTCACGCCGGGGGAGGCGGGTCAGCCCGCGACCGCGGCCCTCACGCCAGCTGTCGGCCAGTGGATGCTGGACCTGCAGGTGGAGACGGTGCCTGCGGGCGAGGAATCTAAGGTCTCCGCGCCGAAGGTATCGGCGAGCGACCCCAACACGCTCGTCGTGTCCGGCACGATCGCCGCAGATGCCGACCCCGTGCTGCGGGTCTTCGAGTTCGACGACCCGTCGACGTTCGCGCGCACGGCCTTCATCGAGGCGCTCGAACGCGCGGGCGTCACGGTCAGCGCGGACCCGTTCGCGGAGAACCCGACGTCGGCGCTCCCCGAGTGGGATGCCGTCGAGGCGTTGCCCGCGGTCGCCGAGCTCGAATCGCTCCCGCTCGCCGAGGAGATCACCTACGTCATGAAGGTCAGCTACAACCGCGGCGCGCAGACCCTCATCTGCCGACTTGCGGTCGACGCGGGCAAGGACGACTGCGACGACGATGGCATGGGCGTCGCGCAGGCGATCTGGGCCGAGGCCGGCCTCGATACGACCGGCGCCTCGCTTGTCGACGGCTCGGGCCTCGAGGGCAACTACATCACCCCGAGGAACGCCGTGCAGATCCAGTCGCTCATGGCTGGGCGGCCGGACGCCGAGCGGTGGCGCGACACGATGCCCATCCTGGGTGTCGACGGGTCGCTCGCCGACGTGCAGACGGACAGTCCCGCCGCCGGGAAGGTGTACGCGAAGACGGGGACGCTCGTGGGCGGCGACGCCTTCAACGGCCGGCTCCGTCTGGCGACCAAGACCCTCGGCGGCGTCATGCAGACCGAGTCAGGCCGCAACCTGGCCTTCACGATCATCGTCAACCAGGGCTTCTACGAGGGCATGCCGGGCGTCTTCGAAGCGAACGACAACGTCGGCCAGGTCGCGGCGATCATCCAGCAGGCCTACTGACCGACCAGGATGCACGCGCACGAACCAGATGAGGAGACAGGACATGTCCACGATCGCGAAGCGCACGACGGTGACCGCCGCAGCACTGGTGGCCCTTCTGGGGCTGGCGTCCTGCGCGGCTGAGACGCCGGCAGCCTCGGCCCCCGCATCCACGCTCAAGCCCTTCGACGAAGCGGCCGTGACCGCCCTCTTCGAGGAGACCGCTGAGGCGCTCGGTCAGCCGGGCGCGGTGATGCTGCTGCGCACGCCGGAGGGGGAGTTCACGGCGACCTACGGCGTGACGAAGCCTGGCGGCAGCACGCCCGTCTCGGTCGACGACCACATCCGCATCGGCTCCAACACGAAGACGTGGACGGGCACCGTCATCCTGCAGCTCGTGCAGGAGGGCAGGATCGCGCTCGAGGACCCGGTGTCGAAGTACCGGCCAGACGTGCCGAACGGTGACAACATCACGATCGAGCAGATGCTGCTCATGCGCAGCGGGCTCGCCAACTACACGGAGACGCTGGAGCTCAACACGGCACTGGATGAGGAACCCGACCGGGTGTGGCAGCCGGAGGAGCTCATCAAGATGGCGCTGCCGCTGCCCGTGGACTTCGAGCCGGGCACCGACTACCACTACTCGAACACCAACACGATCCTCCTCGGCCTCATCGCAGAGGACCTCGACGGCAAGCCGCTCGCTGAGATCTACCAGGACCGCATCTTCACGCCCCTTGGCCTCGACGAGACGTCGTTCCCCGAGATCGGCGACAGCAGCATCCCGTCGCCCCATTCGGATGGCTACTTCTGGTGGACCAACGTCAACACGCTCGGCTCGTCGAAGCTGCCGCCGGACCTCATGAAGCAGGTCGAGGAGGGCACGTTCACGCCCAACGACGGTACCCTCGACAACCCGTCGTGGGCCTGGTCGGCTGGCGCCGGCCTCTCGACCGCGGGCGACCTCGCCGACTGGGTGGAAGCGCTCGGCGGGAAGAGCGGCGGCATCCTCGAACCGGACATGCAGCAGGCGCGGATGGACAGCTTCCAGCCGACGACGAAGAACCCGGGCGACCCGTCGTACGGCTACAACATCGCGCACTTCGGCCAGTTCTACGGCCACACGGGCGAGCTGCCCGGCTTCAACTCCTTCATGGGCTACGACCCGGAGGCCGACGTGACGCTGGTGGTGTGGGCGAACCTCGCCCCAGCGGCGAACGGCGCGGGGCCGGCCACCGAGATCGCGAAGGCGCTCATCGGGGCGCTGTACAGCAAGCCCGTGGAGGGCTAGCCGGTCACGAGACCACCTGCCAGAACATCATGGGCTGGCCTGGGCCCCCGCAGACCGCAGGCGTCTCGGGAACAGCGTGACCGACACCACCGCCCTCGATGGTGTCGCCCACGCCGACAATGCCGACACCAGGAACCTCCACGCTCAAGCCGTCCGGCGTGAGGGTGGAGCCGAAGGGGAACTGCACCAGAGTCTGGTAGTCGCCCTGGATCACAACCCAGCAGCGGCCTTCGTTGAGCCCGAGCGTCCCGCCGTCCTGAGTCTCCATGACCGTTTCCGGGGCCTGGTTGGCGGCGAGGAGCACCGTCTCAGCGATCGTCGTTGTCTGCGTCTCTTCGAGAGTCGGCCAATCCTCGTAGCCGTTCGTGTAGATCATCACGACCTCGCCGGTCGAATTGCAGTAGAGGTTCCATTCGGCCTGGGGCCGCTGCGTCGGCACGAGGGTGATCTGCCATTCGCCGTCCACGACGTTCGCGATGGCCTTGTCGTTCACGTAGGTGGCGTTGTACCGCTCTGGTGACTGGATGGACGGATCTGGTCGCCACGCCTCGACACACCCGGCAACTGCCTCGGCTTCGGTCAGCTGCGGCTGATGTGCGGGTGCGGGCGTCGACGGTGACGGCTCACTCGTCGCGTCCGGCGTGGTGCCGACGACGGGGGCCGGGTCGCCGAGATAGGTGGTCGCGGCGAACACCAGTGCTGTCACGGCGGCGCCCGTCACGGCGACGAGGCCGATGCTCCACGCGAGTCGGGAGCGGGTGCGTGCGCGGATTCTGCGAGAACGGGTGGAGGGGACCGGCTGCGCTTCACCCTCGCGAGGAGTGGCGAGGATGCGTGCCTTGCCCGTCTCGGCTCGTGCCCGCTGCTTCTCGGTCAGGGTCGTGAACGACGCCGCGTCGAGCCCTCGCAGCTGCTTCAGTGTTTCGTCGTCGACGTTCATGCCTGGCGCTCCGTGACGGTCGAGGGGGAATGCGGTGGTGGTGTCGGCTCTTCGAGGTGCTGACGCAGCGCGGCTCTGGCACGGTGCAGGCGGACGCGGTAGCTCTGGGCGCTGATGCCGAGCACTGTTCCGGCGAGGGCGGAGGGGAGCTGCTCCCAGATCGCGAGCGAGAGGACCTCCTGGTGGTTCGGGTCGAGACGATTCCAGGCGGTGGCGAGGTCGAGGCGGGTGTCAGCTGCCCTCGCCTCGTCGCTGAACGGCGACGTCTGCTCGGCGTCCGCGATCCGCACGCTGAGGTCGTTCCGCTTGCCGCTGTCGCGCCACTCGCGGAGCAGGCAGTTGCGCGCGGTCCCGAACAGCCAAGCGCGCGCCTCGTCGCGGAGCGTCGGCACGTCGTCGAAGCGGCGCCACGCGGTCAGGAAGACCTCGTGGGCGACGTCCTCGGCTGCGTCGAGAGGTGCACGGCGGGCGAGGAAGCGCAGCACGTCGACGTAGCTGTCGTCGTACAGCGCGGAGAAGCGCTCGGCGCGGTGGTTCTCGAGTCTGTTCGGGCTCACATCTCCTACATGCCCAGAAACGCGCGCCTGTTACAAATCCGCACCGGTCGGGGTTCGACTGACACGCGAGACCCTTCAGCGGATGCTCGCTCCGCCTTCCAGATCGCCGGCGGCCGCCAGGTAGCGCACCACGGCGAGCACGCGGCGGTGGTCGTCGGCGGCGACGGGCAGGCTGAAGGCGTCGTAGATGTTCGACGTGTGGTGCACGATGGCTTTCTCGGTCGACCCGAGGCGGGCGGCGATGGAGCTGGTGCTGCGCCCCTCCGCCATGAGGCCGAGCACCTCGAGCTGTCGGGGCGTGAGGTCTCCGACGGGCCCGCTGAGCTTGCTCGCGCGCGCGACGAGCACCGCGACGACGTCGGGGTCGAGCACCGTGCCACCGGCCTGCACGTGGCGCAGGTCCGCGGTGAACGCGCGCACGTCGGCGATGCGCTGCTTGAGGAGGTAGCCGACGCCCCCCTCGCGATGCCCGATCAGCTCGTTCGCGTACCTCCGCTGCACATGCTGTGAGAGGACGACGACCGCCACCTCGGGGTGGGCATGGCGGATGCGGAGCGCCGCGACCAGGCCTTCGTCGGTGAAGGTCGGGGGCATGCGGATGTCGGTGATCACGAGGTCGGGGGTGTGGCGTGCGACCTCGATCTCAAGCTCGACGGCGGTGCCGACCGAGGCGACCACCTCGAATCCGTCGTTGCTGAGGACGAGCCCCAGGCCCTCCCGCAGCAGCACCTCATCCTCACCGATCACGACTCGCATGGCAGCTCCACTCGTACTTCCGTTCCCGACCCGACGGGGGAGATCAACGCGAAGGACCCGCCGAGGGTGTCGATGCGGTCGACGAGCCCGTTCAGCCCGGAGCCGCCCTCGAGGCGAGCGCCGCCGCGTCCGTCGTCGCGCACCGAGACGCTCAGCAGGCTTCCCGTCTGCGTGATGCGCACTTCCACCGAGCGCGCCTCCGAGTGCTTGACTGCGTTCGTGAGGGCCTCGGCGACGATGAGGTACGCCGACTGCGAGGTGGCGGAGGACAGAGCGGCATCGTCGGCGTCGCTCACGAGCCGCGCCGGGATCTCGAGGCGATCGATGAGGTCTTCCGCGGCCGCGGTCAGCCCGCGTTCCACGAGCGCCGACGGCAGCACGGCGTGCACGAGGCTGCGCAGGTCGGCGGCGGCGACGTCGATGCGGTGCCGCAAGGCGGTCGCCTCCGTCACGGTGGAGGGATGCGCGGCGGATGAGTTCGCGATCTGCTGCGCCTCGAGGGCGAGCAGCACGAGCTGCACCTGGAGCCCGTCGTGCAGGTCACGAGCGATGCGGCCGCGCTCGCGGTCGGCGGTCTCGACGATGCGGAGCCTCGACTGCTGCAGCGCTTCGTTGCTGGCGAGGAGCGCCGCGGTGAGGCGTTCGCGGTCGAGCGCGATGGCGAGCACGCGCCCGGCCCGGCGCACGCTGTCCGCGTCGGCGATCATCCGCCCGTCGTAGCTGATGGCACCGACCAGTCGGGACTCGACGTGCACCTCCTGCCAGCGGCGCGGCTCGGACTGTGCGCGCACATCCACGTCGAGCCCTTCCTCGTCGACGAACGCCTGCCGCTCGTCCGCCCAGTAGGCGACACGCAGCGAGTCGTCACCGAGCGAGCGGGCGAGGGCTGCGCCGACGACGGTGCGCGCGGATCCGGCGAGGCTGAGCCAGGCGCTGAGCGCCTCCGCCTCCACGGTCTGCGAGTAGCCGCCGATGAGCACGCCGAGGAGGAAGGCGATGGGGATGCCCGCGATGACGACCAGCTGGATGGAGCCGATCACCTCGGCGGGAGTGCCGAGGAGGCGCAGCACGTTCGCGGAGAGGGGGATGCTCAGCACGGCCAGGATGCCGTACAGGTACAGGGGGAGCAGCACTCGGAGGTTCTTCGGGTCGGCCGAGCGGAGCCTGCCGATGAGCAGCGCGGCGGTGACCCCCATGACGGCGAGCCCGACGGCCGCCTGCACCCAGACGGCGATGACGTGCGAGGGGGACTCGGGCGGCAGGACGTAGAGGGGGATCTGCAGGAGCAGCGTCACGCCGTACCCGACGCTCACGGTGACGATCGACAGGCGCCCCTGCAGTCGGCCGGAGGGGAAGGCGTGCAGCAGGTGCACGGTGACGGACAGGATCATGGTGGCGAAGACGGCGCTGAGCTCCGTGAGCACGGGGAGGGTGAGGTTGCCGACCCCGCCGAGGAACATGGCGATCGCGCCGACGAGCAGCAGCCCGCCGACCATGCTCAGGGGACGCCGCCACCAGGCGATGATGCCGGCGGCAGTCCAGACGAAGAACACGCTGGTGAAGGCCGCCGGAACCCAGAACGGGACGGGTGCGGTGACGCCGACGGCGAGCTGCATGCCGCCGAGGGCGAGCGCGAGCACGGCGATGAGCAGCAGGGCTGGGCGCAGTGCATCGCCTCGCGTCGCACGGAGGGGGACTCGTGCTGTTCGGGCATCGGTGGATCGGGTCACGTCGAGCTCACCTCGGCTCAGGCCACGAAATGCAACGGTGCGTTCCGCGAGGGCTCGTCTCGCGGAGGTGCGGTGCTGCGCGCTGGGGGAGCGTGGACGAAGCCTATCCCTGCGGTGTCGCGCGGGCTACCCTGGTGGTTTGCTCGTGCGGGCGGTTGCTCGCCGTGGGCGCGGGTGGCGGAGTGGACCGGTGTTGGGCACTCGCGGCGGGTTGGGCGGAGGAGACGCGTGTCGGTACGGGCTGGGCGGTGGCTTCTGGTGGTGGCGGCCGTCGCGTTTCTCGTCGGCCTCGCGTGGTTCGCGCTCGTCGAGGCTGTCGCGGGGCCGTGGGCGAAGGGTTCGACGGGTGGCGCGGTGCTGGCGCTGCTCGGGGCCGTGGCGCTCAGCGTGGGCGCGGTGCTCTTCGGTCGGTTCGTTGAGGCGAGGGTCGAGGGGCCCGGTCTCGTGATCAGGTCCGTGCGGCGCAGGGAGCGGGTCATCCCGGTCGACGTCATCGACGAGGTCGTCGTCGTCGAGCGCCTGCTGCTTCCGCGAGGACGGGCCCGGGGACTGCCGCGCGAGTGATCCTGCGGCGCGGTGACGACACGATCGCGGCGTTCACGCCGCATGGTCTCCGGGTCGTGGATGCGCTTCGGTCGGCTGGGTGTCACGTCACGCTGATCAGCGAACCGCTCTCGCCGATGCGCGTGCGGCGCCGATACCGGGGCGGGGCGAGCGTCGGCGAGGTTCTCGTGGCGGGGGCGCCGGCGTTCGCGATCGTCGTCGCAGCGCTGGTGCTGCTCTGGGCCTTGACCGAGTTGCTCGCCGGGTAGCTATTCGACGTAGTCGAGGGCGATGACGAGTTCGGCGCGCACGCGGGCGTCGTCGAGGTCGAGCCCCAGCAGTCCTCGGAGCTGGTCGATGCCGCGGCGCACGCTGTTGCGGTGGATCCCGAGTTCGCGGCCGGTCGCGTCCCAGTGGCCGTTGGCGTGCAGCCAGGCGCGGAGCAGCGCGAGCTTCGCATCCCGCGCGTCGGCGTCGAGGGCGAGCAGCGGTTCGAGGCGCCGGTCGGCGAGCGCCCGACCTGAGGCTGTGCCGATGAACGAGTGCACGGGGGCGAGGTCGGCGCCGACGCGCACCACTCCGCCGTCTTCGCGCGCGCGACGCTCGAGGGCGCGGACTTCTGCGGCGGATGCGCGCAGCTGCTCGGGTGCGACGGGCCTGCCGACGACGAAGCTCCAGCCTTCGTCGACGAGGGATGAGAGCCGTCGTTCGGTGACGTCGAGGCGGGTGATGAGCGTGACCGTGGCGTGCTCGGCGGAGATCGTGACGAGCTTCGTGTCGAACAGGCTCCGCCAGCGGTGCAGCTCGCTGGTGCCCTTCCCGGCGGATGGTGCGCAGGCGACGACCACCCGCAGGGTCCGGGCGCGCGCATCACCGCCTGCGGCCTGCGCGAGCAGCTCGCGCCAGAGCTCGCCGTCCTGGCCGACGTTCGAGCGCGCGAAGACGTCACCCTCTTCGAGGAGCAGCGGCACGAGCAGCTGCCCTGGCGCGACGCTGCCGGAGGTGCGCTGCCGGGCGATGAGCTCGAGCATGCCGTGGGCCGTCGTGAGGAACGCGTGCGCTGTCGAGCCGGCCGGGGGAGCAGCCTCGACGAGAAGGGTGCCAAGGGAGGCGCCGCCAAGGCTGCGCAGCGGGTAGATGGCGTGACCGCTCTTGGTCGGGTCGGCGGCCTCCGCCAGAGCGCCCAGCACGGGAGCCGGCGGCACCTGCCCCGCCCTGGCGCGCACGGTCCCGCCCTGGCCGACGACCGCGGCCCACGAGTGGAGGCGCTCCGCGAGGGCCGCCGCGACCGCGGTCTCGGGCTGGTCGGCGGATGCGGCGCGCAGGAGCCTGCGCGTGGCGTCGGCGAGCGTGCGCAGCGCATCCACTCGCCGCAGCTCCGTCATCTCGGCGAAGGTGCGGGTGACGGAGACGAACGGGGTGTCGTTGGGCACCATGACGAGTGTGAGTTGCCGGGCAGTGCAGGCGTCGACGAGTGCCGTGGGGACGGAGGTGAAGACGGGGCCGATGCCGATGCCGAGCGCGACGACGCCGGTCTGGACGGCCCGGTCGACGTACGTTGCGAGCTCCTCGTCACCCAGGCCGCGCAGACCCACGCCGGCTGTCAGCAGGAACTCGCCGCCGAGCAGGTACGGGGTCGGGTCGGGGAGGTCGCTGGAGGCGACCCAGCGGATGCTCGTGTCGAGGGTTCCGTCGACGACCGCCTCGAGGTGCAGCTCGGGGCGTGCGAGCAGTTGGGCGATGGTGATCTGGCCGTGCGGTGACGAGGGTGATGGCATGCGAGCTCCCGTGCATTCTGTCGCATCTTCGCGACGAACCGAGCATATCGCCCGTGTCTGCGCTGCGCGGTGCGACCATACGATGGCCACGCTCAACAGAGCTGATCGATCCCTGATCAAGAACGGAACCGTCAATGGCGACATCACCCACCACGACCGGCAGGTCCCGCACGCCGCTCGGCGCGCAGCTTCTGCGACGCAAGCCGCTGGAGCAGCTCACCGACGAGTCGCTGACCCAGTCTGGCGAGGGCGGCCTGAAGCGCACGCTCGGCATGTGGCAGCTGACGATGATCAGCGTCGGGGCGACGCTCGGCACGGGCATCTTCGTGATCCTCGGCACCGCGGTCCCGCTGGCCGGTCCCGCCGTGTGGATCGCGTTCGCGGTCGCCGGACTCGCGGCGCTCCTCTCCGCCCTCTCCTACGCCGAGATGGCGAGCTCCGTTCCCGTCTCAGGCTCGAGCTACTCCTACTCGTACGCGACGATGGGCGAAGGCGTCGCCTGGGTCTGCGGGTGGTGCCTCGTGCTCGAGTACGGCGTCTCCGTCGCGGCCGTCGCCGTCGGCGCTGGCCAGTACGTCAACGAGACCCTCGGCGTCTTCGGCCTCGCCCTGCCGCCGGCCCTCGCGAACCCGATCGGCCTCGACGGCGGCTTCTTCAACCTGCCCGCCGCGGCCCTCGTGATCGTCGCGATGCTGCTGCTCGTGCGCGGCGCGAAGGAGAGCGCCTGGGTCAACACGGTCATGGTCGCCATCAAGGTCATCGTGCTGCTCATCTTCGTCTTCATCGCCTTCACGGCGTTCACGACGCAGAACTTCGAGCCGCTCGCCCCCATGGGCGCCGCCGGCGTCGCGGCCGCCTCGAGCCGCCTCTTCTTCTCCTACATCGGCTTCGACGCCGCCTCCACGGCGGGCGACGAGGCGAAGAACCCGCAGAAGGACCTGCCGCGCGCGATCATCCTGTCGATGGTCATCGTCACGGTCGTCTACATCCTCGTCGCGGTCGCCGCCATCGGCGCGCTCCCATGGACCGAGTTCAACGACGGCGAGGCGGCGTTCGTGCGCATCCTCACCGACATCACGGGCCAGCCGACGCTCGCGCTCATGTTCTCGGTGGGCGCCGTCATCGCCATCGCGAGCGTCGTGCTGACCGTCTACTACGGGCAGACGCGCATCCTGTTCCGCATGTCGCGCGACGGCATGGTGCCGAAGATCTTCGGCCGCGTGCGCCCCTCGACCGGCACCCCGGTCGCCGGCACGGTCATCGTCGGCACGATCATCGCGATCGTGGCCGCGTTCATCCCGCTCGGCGAGCTGGCGGATGCGACGAGCATCGGCACCCTGTTCGCGTTCGCGCTCGTGAACCTGTCGGTCATCTACCTCCGCCGGGCACGCCCCGAGCTGCCGCGCAGCTACAAGGTGCCGTTCTTCCCCGTCGTTCCCATCCTCGGCATCGTCATGTGCCTCGGCCTCATGGTCACGCTGGGCGGCACCACGTGGATGGTGTTCGGTCTGTGGATGATCGTGGGCGTCGCGCTGTACTTCGCGTACGGTCGGAAGCACTCCATCGTCGGTGCCATGAGCGAGAACGACTACGTCAACGCGGCAACAGCCGCGACCCCCGTCATCATGAAGGAGCACAAGTGACCATCGCGACCCCGATGCCGAGCGGCCCCCAGCGCGCGGAAGGCGCATCCACGCCGCAGGACCCGCAGCCGGTGACCATGCTCAACCCGGACTTCCCGTTCAGCTACGACGAGTTCCTCGCGCATCCGGCCGGCCTCGGCTCGGTGCCGGAGCACCGCCACGGCACCGAGGTGGCCGTGGTCGGCGCCGGCGTCGCAGGTGTCGTCGCCGCCTACGAGCTCATGAAGATGGGGCTCAAGCCCGTCATCTTCGAGGCCGACAGCATCGGCGGTCGACTGAAGACGCGCTCGTTCGACGCGGCGCCGAGCGTCATCGCCGACCTGGGTGGCATGCGCTTCCCCGAGTCGGGACGCGCGTTCTACCACTACGTCGACCTGCTCGGCCTCGAGACGCAGGCGTTCCCCAACCCGCTCTCCGAGGTGACCCCGTCGACGGTCATCGAGCTCGCCGGCACCTCGTTCTACGCGGAGACTCCCGCCGATCTGCCCCCGTTCTTCACGGAGGTGGCCGAGGCGTGGAAGCGCGCGCTGACGGAGGAGGCCGACCTGGTTCGCATCCAGGACGCCATCCGGGCGCGTGACACCGAGACCCTGAAGGCCGCCTGGAACGAGCTGGTGGGGAAGTTCGACAACCGCTCGTTCTACGGTTTCGTGGCAGAGAGCGCGGCCTTCAGGGATCTCAGCTTCGAGCACATCGAGGCCTTCGGCCAGGTGGGCTTCGGCACGGGTGGATGGGACACCGACTTCGGCAACTCGATCCTCGAGATCCTGCGGGTCGTGTTCACGAACGCCGACGACGCGCACCGCCGCATCGTGGGTGGCGCGCAGAAGCTGCCCGTCGACCTCTGGCACCACGAGCCGGCCGAGCTCGAGCACTGGCCGGAGGGCACGAGCCTCGCGAGCCTCCACGGCGGCGTGCCTCGCGGTGCCGTCGCCGCGATCAGGCGCGGTGCGAACGGCGGGGTCAGCATCACGGAGAAGTGGGGGCGCACCCAGGAGTTCGCGTCCGCCATCGTGACGTGCCAGTCGTGGCTCCTCTCGGCCCGCATCGACACCGACGAGGCGCTGTTCACGCCGGAGATGTGGACGGCCATCGAGAAGAGCCACTACATGCTCTCGTCGAAGACGTTCGTCATGGTCGACCGCCCGTTCTGGCGCGACCTCGACCCGGCGACGGGGAAGCCGGTCATGAGCATGACCCTCACCGACCGCCTGCCTCGCGCGACGTACCTTATCGACGAGGGGCCGGACAAGCCCGCCGTCATCCTCCTCTCCTACACGTGGAACGACGACGCCCTCAAGTGGCTGGCCCTCGACGCGTCGGAGCGCACGCGGCTCATGCTGCACTCGCTCGACAAGATCTACCCGGGCCTCGACATCGGCGCGCACATCGTTGGCGAGCCGATCACCGTGTCGTGGGAGGCCGACCCCAACTACATGGGCGCCTTCAAGAACAACCTGCCAGGCCACTACCGGTACCAGGAGCGCCTCTTCGGGCACTTCGTGCAGGATGAGCTCGCCGCCGAGCAGCGAGGCATCTTCCTCGCCGGCGACGACATCTCGTTCACGGCCGGCTGGGCGGAGGGCGCCGTCACGACGGCCCTCAACGCCGTGTGGGGCGTCGCGAAGCACCTGGGCGGCGCATCCGCTGCCGAGAACCCTGGGCCGGGGGATGTGTGGGCGGAGCTTGCTCCGGTGCGCCTCGACTAGCCTTCGCGTGTGACTGACACCGGGAGATCCATAGACGCGACGCACATGTTCGGCGACGAGCCGGAGATGGTGCACTCGAGCCGCTCTGCGATCTCGACGGGGCAGCTGCCCGACTCGGGCGACGTGAAGACGGCGATCGACGAGACGTACGAGCAGTTCTCGTCGGTCGACGACGGCGAGGTGCCCGACTACATTCCTGCGCTGGCGGATGCGGATCCCGACCTGTTCGGGATCTGCATCGTCTCGACGGAGGGGCAGAGCTACAGCCGCGGCGACGCGGAGCTGCTGTTCACGATCCAGTCGATCTCGAAGGCGTTCGTGTTCGCGCTCGTGCGCGAGGAGGTCGGGCACACGAAGGCGCGCGAGCTCGTGGGCGTCAACAACACGGGCCTGCCGTTCGACTCGGTCATGGCGATCGAGATCAACGGCGGGCGCACCATGAACCCGCTCGTCAACGCGGGCGCGCTCGCGACGTCGGCCCTCGCGCCGGGGGAGACGTGGGAGGAGAAGTGGGACTTCATCCTCCGCGGCCTCTCCGGGTTCGCAGGGCGCGACCTCGAGATCGACGAGGAGGCGTTCGAGTCTGAGCGCAAGAACAACATCCGCAACCAGGGCATCGCGCGCCTGCTGCAGAGCTACGGGCACATCACCCTCGACCCGCACGAGGTGACGGAGCTGTACACGCGCCAGTGCGCGCTGCTCGTCAGCACGGAGGACCTCGCTGTCATGGGGGCGACGCTCGCCGACGGCGGGCGGAACCCGAAGACGGGGGAGCAGGTCATCGGGCAGGGTGCGTCCAGGGATGCGCTCGCCGTCATGGCCGCGAACGGACTGTACGAGGCGAGCGGCGAGTGGCTGTACGAGATCGGGATGCCCGCGAAGAGCGGTGTTTCCGGCGGGCTCGTGACGATCGCCCCGGGCAAGGGCGGGTTCGCGAGCTACTCGCCGCGCCTCGACGACGCCGGCAACAGCGTGCGCGGCATCAAGGCGGCCAGGCACCTGTCGAACGAGCTCGGCATGAACCTCTTCGCGTCCGGCACCGTTCAAGACTAGATTCGGGGTCGTGACGACTCTCCCCGAACAGGCGCTCCCCGAGCGGGCCGCCGACGCCCCGCGCTCGACGCTGCTCGAGCATTCGACCGAGTTCCCGCACGAACCCGACCTGGTGGCTCCGGACAGCCGGGTCGTGTCGACGGGCAACCTCCCGGACCCGGTGCGGGTGCGCGAGATGCTGTCTGAGACGTACGAGCGGTACCGCGACGTGCAGGACGGGCGGGTCGCCGACTACATTCCGGCGCTCGCGGAGGCTGACTCCGGCTGGTTCGGGTTGAGCCTCACCTCGGCGACGGGGCACCGCTTCTCGTTCGGGGATGCGCAGCTCAAGTTCTCGATCCAGTCGATCTCGAAGGCGTTCGTGTACGCGCTGGTCGTGCAGGAGCTGGGCCACGTGGAGGTGCGGGAGCGCATCGGCGTGAACAACACTGGGCTGCCGTTCAACTCGGTGATGGCGATCGAGCTGAACGGTGGGCGCACCATGAACCCGCTCGTGAACGCGGGTGCGCTGGCGACGACGTCGCTCGTGCCCGGCACGACGTGGGATGAGAAGTGGGACTTCATCCACGCGGGCCTGTCGAAGTTCGCGGGTCACGAGCTGGAGATCGACGAGCGCGTGTACGAGTCGGAGATGGAGACCAACACCCGCAATCGGGGCATCGCGAGGCTGCTGGAGAGCTACGGGCACATCTCGCTCGACCCCATGCAGGTGACCGAGCTGTACACGCGCCAGTGCTCGCTGCTCGTCACGGCCGAGGACCTCGCGACGATGGGGGCGACGCTCGCCGACGGTGGCGACTGCCCGATCTCCGGTGTCGATGTCGTTGATCCGTCCGTGAGCCGCGACGTGCTCTCCGTCATGGCGACCAACGGCATGTACGAGGCGAGCGGCGACTGGCTGTTCGAGGTGGGCATGCCCGGCAAGAGCGGAGTCTCCGGCGGCATCGTCACGATCGCGCCCGGAAAGGGGTCGCTCGCGACGTTCTCACCGCCACTGGATGCGGCCGGCAACAGCGTGCGCGGCATTCGCGCGACCAGGCACCTGTCGAACAAGCTCGGCCTGAACATGTTCGCGTCGACCGTGCAGTAGCGCCCCGCCCCGGCGCTTGCGCCACCAGCGCTGAACGCTGCCAGTCAAATGGCCGTTCACAGGGTGTCAGAACGGCGCTTCGACTAGCAGCGATCGTGCCTGCGCGGCCCCGGGCTTACGCGCCGACGTCGGCGCGTTCTGCGGCGGGGATCGTGCGGAGCCCGGTGGTGTCGAGGGAGTGGCGCTTGTCGCGGCGCTCGACGGAGACGCCGAGTGCGGTGAGGCCCATGCCGAGGACGGCGAGGACGACGCCAACCCAGCCGGGGGCGAGGTAGCCGAGGCCGCCCGCGATGACCATGCCGCCGAGCCACGCGCCGAGGCTGTTGCCGACGTTGAACGCGGCGTGGTTGATGGCCGCTCCGAGCAGCGCTGCTTCGTCGGCGATGCGCACGAGGCGCGACTGGATGGCGGGCAGCAGCGACGACGAGGTGAGGCCGAGGAAGAACACGGCGATGAACAGGCCGACCGGGTTCGACGCGATGAGGCTGTAGAACACGAGTGAGGCGATGAACGAGCCGAAGCCGATGAACATCGTGCGCGTCAGGTTGCGGTCGGCCGCCCATCCGCCGATGAGGTTGCCGAGGGTCATGCCGACGCCGAGGGTCGCGAGCACCCACGGCACGATGCCGGGGCCGAGGCCGGTCTCGCGGGTCGTGACTTCGGCAATGTACGAGTAGACGGCGAAGAACCCGCCGAAGCCGATGGCGCCGACGGCGACCATGATCCAGAGGCGCGGGTTCTTGAACGCGCTGAGCTCCTTCATGGCGCTGCGCTCGGGGTTGCCGGGGTAGCGGGGCACGAAGAAGAACACGAGCAGGAAGGTGACGAAGAAGATGGCCGCGACGAGGATGTACGCGTAGCGCCAGCCGCTGGCCTGGCCGAGCCAGGTTGCGAGGGGCACGCCGAAGATGTTGGCGATCGTGAGGCCGGAGAGGGCGAGGGCGACGCCCTGGCCTTGCTTGCCTGGGCCCATGATGCGGGCGGCGAGCAGGGAGGCGACGCCGAAGTAGGCGCCGTGGGGGAGCGCCGCGATGAAGCGCATGACGGCGGTCGTGCCGAAGTCGGGCATGAGGGCAGATGCGGCGGAGGCGACGATGAAGATGCCGAGCAGCCAGAAGGCGAGCTTCGTCTGCGACATGCGGGCCGCGAGCACCGCGAACACGGGTGCGCCGACGACGACGCCGAGGGCGTACGCGGAGATGAGGATGCCCGCCTGCGCGATCACCGCATCCGGGTTCTGCTCGAAGCCGGGCAGCAGCTCGCGGGCGATGTCGGGCAGCAGCCCCATGGTGGCGAACTCGGTGACGCCGATGCCGAACCCTCCGAGCGCGAGCGCGAAGAGGGCGATTCCTCGCCGGAAGGGGGTGAGTTCGGGCATGACCTGCATGTTGCGGACCTCTGCTTCTGAGTTCGGGGACTGGGTTCGCAACGCTGCGCAGGTACCAGGCTATTCCGAGGCGGGAGATTGTGCGAACAATCGGCCGGGTGGATGTTCGGGTCAGTTGTCTGTCGCAGTGACGGTGATGCCGGGCGCGAACCGGTAGGGGGCGGCGACGAGCACGTCTCCGAGGTGGCGGCGCAGGCGGCTGGTCTCCGCACGCACGGTCACGTCGTGCTCCGGCGTCCCGTACAGGCGGGTGGAGAGTTCACGTGCGGTGAGCCCTCGCGGCGCGGCGGCCAGCAGGAAGAGGATGTCGGCTTGGCGGGAAGGGATGCGCACTTCGCGTGAGCCGGTTGGGGTGCGCAGTTCGACGAGCGCACCTGTGCCGGTGGCCGACACGGTGATCGTGGTCTCGGGCGGTGCATCCGCCGGTCTCGTGGATGCGCGCGCCGGGGCCAGGAGGAATCCTCGGTCAAGCCCGCTGATCAGCACCTCCCCGGAGGGTGTGGTCCACGTGTCGCCCGCCTGCAGGCCGCGGGGGAGCGGGATGCGGGAGTTCACGTCGACGCCGTGCGAGGCAGCAACCCAACCCCATTCGTCGACGACGGCCCACGGATGGTCGAGCTCGCGGGTGGCGCTGAAGCTCGCGGCGCGAAGGTCGGCGATGTCGCGGTGGTGGCGCTCGCGGAGGTCCTGTGTTGCCGCTTGGGCGAGGAGCGAGATGAGGCCGAGCGACATGGGGTGCGCGTCGGCGACTTCGAAGGAGAGGTCGACGGTGCCGAGCGTTCGGCCGTTTCTGGGGTCGCGCACCGGGGCTGCGGTGCAACTCCAGAGGTGCTGCGAGCGGGAGTAGTGCTCGGCGCCGTGTACCTGCACGGCGCGGCGGGCCGCGAGGGCTGTGCCGATGGCGTTTGTTCCGACGCTGTTCTCGCCCCATGCTGCGCCTTCGATGAAGCCGAGGTCGTCGGCGCGGGCCAGCATCTGCGTGCCGCCGCTCCGGGCGACGATGCGGCCGTGGCGGTCGCTGATGACGAGGACGGCGGTGTCGTCGCGAAGCAGGGTCGAGAGGTGGCCGAGGTTCGCGCGTATGAGCGACGTCAGCAGCAGGGCATCGGAGTCGAGCTCGTTTGTTGCGGAGACTCCGGTAGAGGCGGGCTCGGCTTGCTTCGCGCTCGCGGGCCGGCGATTCGGGCGTACTCCGCGACGGCGAAGTCGTGCCCAGGAGTCGGCGATGACGTCGCGTGGATGCGCGGGTGCCGGCTTGCCGGAGAATTCCGCGTCGTAGACGTCGCTGAGGAGCCGCGAGTATGACGTGAGGTCGGACGTGGAGGGGAACGCCCCTTCGAGGGGGAGCGTCATGCCGTCGCCTTTCTGGCGGGCCGGCTCGCGTCGTTGCGTCTGCTGGCATCGTGCTGGAGTCGGGGCGCCACGAGTCGATTTAACCCCATTTGCGCGCGGTTTGCCTGGAGGGGGTTCAGGGGTTGCCGAGGGTTGCGTGCGGTGTCGTCGGGCGGGGTGCCGCGGGGGAGTCGAGGCGAGCGTCCGGTGCCTTCGCGGGTGGCGTGGATGCGCGCCTATCGTGGCGTCGTTCAGCGGTCGCAGGCGAAGTCTGCTCGGCCGCACCTCGAGTTAGGAGTTGTCATGACCGACACACAGGTCGCGCTGGTCACCGGAGCGGGTCAGGGAATTGGGCGCGGGATCGCGCTGAAGCTGGCTGCGGATGGCTACGACATCGTGGTTGCCGACCTCGACTTCCAGGCGGAGAAGGCTGCCGGGGTAGTCGCCGAGATCGAAGCGCTCGGTCGCCGTGCCGTGTTCGTGGCGGCGGATGTGTCGAAGAAGGCAGACGTCGAGGCGGCCGTCGCGACGGCGCTTGAGAAGCTCGGCGGGTTCGACGTGATCGTCAACAACGCCGGCATCGCACAGGTGAAGCCGATCCTCGAGGTCACGGAGGAGGAGCTCAACAAGATCTTCCAGATCAACGTGAACTCGGTTGTGTACGGCATCCAGGCCGCGGCGAAGTCGTTCATCGAGCGGGGCGTGAAGGGGCGCATCATCTCGGCGGCGTCGATCGCGGCCATCAAAGGCTTCCCGATCCTCGGGGCGTATTCGGCGTCGAAGTTCGCGGTGCGCGGCCTGACGCAGGTCGCCGCGCAGGAGCTCGCGACGCACGGCATCACGGTCAACGCGTATGGCCCCGGCATCGTGGGTACGGGCATGTGGGAGCTCATCGACAGTGAGCTGTCGAAGATCAACGGCAAGCCGCTCGGCCAGAACCTGAAGGAGAACGTCGAGTCGATCCAGCTCGGCCGCATCGAGACTCCAGAGGACGTCGCGGGCGTGGTTTCGTTCTTCGCGAGCCCCAACGCCGGGTACGTGACCGGCCAGGTGCTGCTCGTCGACGGCGGGATGCTCTACAACTAGCCAGGTGGCTCCGCGCGCCACTCGTCGCTCGCGACACGACGGCGACACGGTGGTGCGCGAAGCCCCCAGGTTCCGCTAGGATGGTCGAGTTGTCCTCGCGGAGAACAAAGCCACGGGCTGTGGCGCAGCTTGGTAGCGCACCTGACTGGGGGTCAGGGGGTCGCAAGTTCAAATCTTGTCAGCCCGACGGTGATATGTCGCAAGACATCGGAATAGCTCGAACCTGCGGTTGCAGGTTCGGGCTATTTCGTTTTTGGCGTGGGTCCTTTGGGGTTGCCGGTGGGTTGGTAGTCCTTGCTGAGGTCGATGGTGAGCTCGCGGAGGACTTCGCCGGTGGTGGCGTTGATGACGGTCACGTCGAGGTCTTGGATGAGGAGCTTGACGTGGGTTCGGGGTGGGTTCGTCCGATGCCGATTTGGCGGAGTTTGCTGTCGACGCGGAGAGTGACGACGCGGGAGTCGTCGACGCGGTCGGTGCGGACGCGGTCGTGGGTGATGCGCTTCGTTGCGCGGCTCGGGCTGGCTTTGATGCCGGTCGCGTAGCGGGCGGCCGGGGTGGCTCGGTGCGGGAGGGCTCGGTGTGGTCTGTTCGTGTTGTAGTCGTTCCGGAACTGGTCGATGAGGTGCTGGAGTTCGGCGAGGGTGGTGGGCTGTTTGGGTTGCGCGCGGAGCCATTTCTTGAGGGTCTGTTGGAACCGTTCGACTTTCCCTTGGGTTTGCGGGTGGTGGGGATGCCCGTTCTTTTGCGTGATGTGCCGGCGGTGGAGTTCGTTCTCGAAGCTGTTGCGTCCTCCCTCGTTCTCGGGGGCGGCGAGGCGGACGGTGTAGACCATGCCGTTGTCGGTGAGGGTCGAGGCTGGGTAGCCGTGCTCGCGTGCGGCGGCGCGGAAGCTGCTGAGCACGAGGGGTATGGTGATGCGCTGGTGGGCCTCGATGCGGAGCGCGCAGCGGGAGTGATCATCCAGCCAGGTGATGATCTCGGTGTCCGCGTCCGGGCGTCCATCGGGGGTGGTGAGTCGGTAGTGGGTGAGGTCGGATTGCCAGCGTTCGTTGGGTTGGTCGGCTTGAAAGTGCCGGTAGGGGCTTTTCGGGCGTTTGGTGGGGTCCGGGGTGACCTGGGCGTGCTTGGTGAGGATGCGGTGGATCGTGGCGCGGTGGACGCGGAGGTGGTGGTCGTGCTCGAGGTGCCAGGCGATGGTGTCAGCGCCGGCATCGAAGCCCGCGACGATGAGGCGGTGGCGCAGGTGCAGGATCTGCTCGATCGCGGCCGGGTTGGTCGCGGTGGGTGAGGTGTGGGGGCGTCGGCTTCGGGGCTCGAACGCGGTCTCGCCTTCGACTCGGTAGCGGGCCATGAGTCGCGAGATCCAGGGCTGGCTGACGCCGTATTTGCGGGCAGTTGCTGACTGGCTCGCGCCAGCGAGGACGGCGGTGATCACGAGGCGCTGCTTGCTCATGGTCCAGCATCACGATCATGCGCATGTCTCGCGACAGGTTATGCCGATGTCTCGCGACACCCTATGCGTATGTCCTGCACCAGGACACTGTCAGCCCGACGGTGAGATGTCGCAAGACATGGAAATAGCCCGAACTTGCAGTCGCAGGTTCGGGCTATTTCTGTCTTCTGGTGGGTTCGTGGGGCTTACGGCTTCTAGGACAAAACTTATGGATGAGCTTGCGCGTGTGAGGACCTGCCGGCCCAGACTGAGCGGCTCCACTCGCTTATGCCTCGGTGGTTGCGCAACGTGGTACGGATGCCGTTGCTGATGCCGCCCCCGAGCGGGCTCGTGGTGCGCAGGTTTCCCCGGGCGGCATGCGTGGACAGGTGCCCGTTCCCGGAGAGCTTGCTGAGGAGTAGCCATGCTTTCCGGAGCCGGTCGTGGGTCCCCCACGAGGAGCATCCATCGCTTGAGCGCTGCTTCGTGAGGCACAGTGCTTCGGCCACCAAGCCTGCCGCCCGAGCTGTCACGCGACGGCGGTGTCGGCGTCCACGACCGGTGAGAGTGCTTTCGAGCGCTTCAGCAAGTCTCACCCCGCCTGAGTTCTCGGGTGCCGCGTCAGGTGACGCCGCACGTTAATGTGCACGTGAAACTCGCAGAGTTGAGTCTTAGTGTCTGGCCAGCAGAAACGGGCGGCCGACGCGAACCCGGAACCGCCATCACAGACCACCACCTCGGACGCGGGGATGCGCGCCAAGAGCGCGGTCCAAGCGGCCGATGACTCGGTCGAGCACCACTGCCACGCGAGGACCTGCAGGTCCTCTGTGACCGCGATCAAGAGACACCACGAGCCGATGGGGTTCCCATCAACCAGAACGACGCGATGGCGCGTATCGACCGGGCCCAGCGTTGGCTTGATTGCCCAGCACCACCCAGTCCGGCGCCGCAGTTGTCGGGCGGCGCTCGGGCCGCCCAGCTCGATCTGCGAGTGCTTCCCGAGCAGCCACCGCAAGAACTCCCGCAACTCGTTGCGCCGAGCGCGATCAGCGCGTTTCGGACAGCAGATGACCCATACGTCTGGCACCGCCATCGCTGGGTCCCTGCCGCGGTTCTCCCATTCTTCACGAGCGGCTGTCCGCACACCACACAAGTGGTCGAGTTGGCGTCGTTTCCCACGACTAAGGGTCCCGGGCTAAAGTCACCCCTCGACACGCCTCCAACGACGGGCCTAAATTAAGAACCCATCCACACAATTCGTCCCATCGGCCGCGGCGTCCGGCAGAAGCGTCGGTTGGCCAACACCAGGAGGCGCGCAAGCTGCATCGCTGTGCTTCAGGAAAATTCCTGTTTATGAGACAGTTAGGGCCGATTGCAACGTTTGGTTGAGCCGTCCGGCTCCCGGTTGCGACATCACCATGACCTCCAACCCGGCGCGGCACCCTATCAGGGCCGGAGGTCGCCGGTAGCCTAGGACACGGCACTGTGAGCACAACTTAAGGCGCGCCCTCGGCGCGGAGGAGAACGCCCCGATGAAGCAACATATTGAGTCAACACACCCGGCACGCGACGTGCCATCAAGGGGCGTGGTGTGACCGTGGCTCTCAAAAAGTCTGACCTGTATAGCTCGCTCTGGGCCGGAGCGGACGAGCTCCGTGGGGGCATGGATGCCAGCCAGTACAAAGATTTTGTGCTGACCCTGCTGTTCGTGAAGTACGTCTCGGATAAGGCCAAGGCCGATCCGTACGCCGACGTTGAGGTCCCCGAGGGCGGATCCTTCGACGACCTAGTTGAGTTGAAGGGGCAGCCGCACATCGGCGAGCGGGTCAACGTCGCCATCCGAAGATTGGCTGACGCCAATGACCTGCAGGGAGTCATCAACAATGCTGACTTCGACGACCCAGACAAGCTCGGCAAGGGCAAGGAGCTCGTTGACCGGCTCACCAAGCTGATCGGTATTTTCCAGGACCTCGACTTCACGGGGTCGCGTGCCGAAGGCGATGACCTACTTGGCGACGCCTACGAGTACCTGATGCGGCACTTCGCCAGCGAGTCGGGCAAGAGCAAGGGGCAGTTCTATACACCCGCTGAGGTCTCGCGCGTCATGGCGGCGCTCATTGGCATCAAGCCAGACACTCCGAAATCGGCCACTGTCTACGACCCGACCTGCGGTTCTGGTTCCCTGCTCCTCAAGGTCGCGGATGCCGCTCCGAACGGGCTGACCATCTATGGTCAGGAAAAAGACAACGCGACGCGGGCACTTGCCGTGATGAACATGGTGCTTCACGGTAACGCGACGGCTGACGTTCGTCAGGGTGACACGATCACTAGCCCGCAGTTCCTCCGTGGCAGCGATCTCCAGACCTTCGACTACCTGGTCGCCAACCCGCCCTTCAGCATCAAGTCATGGAACAACGGGCTAGAGAATGAGTACGGACGCTTCGACGGCTTCGGCCGTCCGCCGGAGAAGAACGGTGACTACGCTTTTCTGCTCCACATGATCAAGAGCTTGAAGAGCGCGGGCAAGGGCGCAGTGGTCCTGCCGCATGGTGTGCTCTTCCGTGGCAACGCCGAAGCAACGATCCGCAAGGAACTAATCAAGCGCGGGTACGTCAAGGGGATCATTGGTCTTCCCGCGAACCTCTTTTACGGCACCGGCATCCCGGCCTGCATCATTGTGCTCGATAAGGAGAACGCTGTCGGGCGCGCTGGCATATTCATGATCGATGCCAGCAAGGGATTCACGAAGGACGGCAATAAAAACCGCCTGCGTCCGCGCGACATGCACCAGATCATCGACACGTTCACGAGGCAGCTTGAGGTGCCTCGATATTCGCGCATGGTGCCACTGGGCGAGATCGCAGACCCGAAGAACGATTTCAACCTGAACATCCCTCGCTACATCGATAGCTCGCGGCCCGAGGATATCCAGGACCTGCACGCCCACCTCAAGGGTGGGATCCCGAACCGCGACCTTGACGCTCTGCAGCCGTACTGGGACGCGTTCCCGGCCCTTCGCTCGACGCTTTTCAACCTATTGCGTGAGGGGTATAGCGAGTTGGCGGTCGACAAGTCAGACATTCAAGCTAGGATCACTGACTCAACTGAGTATGCATCCTTCGTTGGTAATACCAACGTCATCATCGGTCGCTGGTGGAAGAGTCACGAGGTGGTCCTTCGAGGCATTTCAGAGACGACGCGCCCCGCAGAACTAGCTGCTGATCTGGGAGATAGTCTTCTCGAAGCGTTTCGCACGCAGCCTCTCCTGGATGAGTACGCCGTGTATGAGCAGTTGATGAGCTACTGGAATGACGTCATGCACGACGACGTGGCTTTGATCATGGGCGAGGGCTGGGACGGCGCGGCAAAGCCGCGCGCGGCTCGCATCCTCGGATACGACAAGAACAAGAAGCCAAAGTACGAATCAGCACACATTACGTTCGGCACTGGTGTCAAGGCACAGCGCTGGGTGATGGACCTGATCCCGCCAGAGCTGATCGTCGCACGTTACTTTGCCAATGAGCAGGCCGAACTCGATGCTCTGGAAGCCGCCGTTGAGGCTGCCGGTCAGTCAATCGAGGAGTACGTCGAAGAGCACGCTGTAGAAGAAGGATTGCTGGCCGATGCAACCGATGACGACGGCAAGGTAGCCAACAAAACCGCAACTGCCCGACTCAAGGCGGCCAAGGCCGAAGGCGCTGACAATGATGAGCTCAAGGCACTCGTTCACGTCGTCAGCCTGTTCAACGCAGAGACGGCCGCGAAGAAGGCCGCCAAGGACGCCCGGCTCGCGCTCGACCAGCAGACGCTCAAGCAGTATGCGCAGCTCTCCACGGCCGAAATTCAGAGCCTTGTCATCGATGACAAGTGGGGTCACCGCATAGCAACAGGAGTCCAGGCAGAGCGTGCAGCACTGATCCAAGCGCTCGTGCGGCGGCTGAACGTGCTTGGCGCTCGCTACGCGCAGACCGTGAGCGATCTCGACACCGAGGTCGAGGCTTTGAGTGCGAAGATCTCGGCCCACCTGGCTGCGATGGGGGTCGACGCATGACGCCCTCAGCCTGGATGACAACCACGATTGGGGGCCTGTCCGCGGTTGCGCGAGGCGCATCTCCGCGACCCATCGCATCGCCTCGCTGGTTCGACAACGACGGCGAGGTTCGTTGGATCCGCATAGCCGACGTCAACCGTTCCGATGGCCGGACGTTGCGCGAAACAACGCAAGCGCTGTCCGCCGACGGAATTGCACGTAGTAGGTACCTGAAACCTGGCACTCTCATCATGAGCATTGCTGCGACAGTGGGTATCCCAGTCGTCACTGGTGTTCCGGCGTGTATACATGATGGGTTTGTCGCCCTTGAGGATCTCAAAGCTGACAAGAGGTTCATGCTTTATCTGCTGAAAGCTTCAGAGGCGCGGCTTCGTGAGGCAGGCCAGTCTGGGTCTCAGATGAATGTCAACTCAGAGATCGTACGCGGGCTTCAAGTCACCGTTCCCTCTGACCGCGAAGAGCAGATCCGCATCTCGTCAGCGCTCTGGGATGCCGATGAACTCATGGACGCGTTGAGGCGAGCAATCGCGAAGAAGCGCGCCATCAAACAAGGAATGATGCAGGAACTGCTGACCGGCCGCACGCGACTTCCTGGGTTTAGAGACTCGTGGCGAGTGAGCAACGTGGGGGACTTTACTCAAGTGCGGGCAGGTGGCACGCCGTCGACTTCTGTGCCTCGTTACTGGGGTGGTGAAAACCGCTGGATGAGTTCAGGCGAGATCCATCAGAAGCGCGTGCGCGAGGTTGCCGGGCGTATCACGGCTGCTGGTCTTCGTGAGTCGGCTGCTCAGCTGTTGCCTGTGGGTACGGTTCTTATGGCGCTGGCAGGTCAAGGTAAGACCCGCGGCACTGTCGCTGTTTCGCGAGTCGAGTTGTCTACTAATCAGTCGATTGCAGGGATACTTCCGAGCGACGAGCATGATTCGGACTTCTTGTACTACAACCTTGATACGCGTTATATGGAACTTCGTGGAGAGTCAACGGGTGACGGTGGCCGTGGGGGCCTCAATTTGACAATCATCAAGAAGCTCAACATCTACATGCCCCGAGTCGAGGAGCAACGGGCGATCGCTCGGGTCATCGGGGACGTCGACGATGAACTGGAGATTCTCGAGCGTCGCCTCGAGTCAACCCGCGCCATCAAGCAAGGAATGATGCAGGAGCTGTTGACTGGGCGCACTCGCCTACCTGTGGCTGAGGAGGTTTCGGTATGAGTACGGTCGGACAGATCGAACGGAAGACGCAGGACCGCATCGTCAAGTTCTTCCAGGAGCGCCTCGGGTATGACTACGGTGGCAACCTTGAGGCGTACGAGAGCAGCAACATCGATGAGAATTCGCTGATCCATTACCTGGACAGCCGCGGGTACGACGAAGAGGTCATCCGAAAGGTGCTCCATGCCGTGGAGGCCGCCAGCTCTGTTGGTGGTGTTCGTACCCTCTACGAGGCCAACCGTGACGTTTACGATCTGCTGCGCTATGGAGTGAAGGTCAAGCGCGGGGTTGGTGATCAGTTTGAGACGGTCTGGTTGGTCGACTGGGACGATCCCGAGGTCAACCACTTCGTGGTGGCAGAGGAAGTTTCCATCGCGGGGGCCCATAACAAACGCCCTGACGTGGTGATGTACGTCAACGGGCTCGCTCTTGGTGTCATCGAGTTCAAACGATCCAAGGTCAGTGTTTCTGAGGGCATCCGTCAGAGCATTGGCAACCAGAGCGCCCACTTCATTCGCCCGTTCTTCTCGACCGTTCAGCTCGTGTTCGCAGGTAACGACGTCGAGGGGTTGCGCTACGGTGTTATCGAGACTCCTGAGAAGTACTGGTTGGGGTGGAAAGAGCCAGAGGACAGCACCGTCGGCGCCGACGTTGCCCAACCCCTTGACCGAGCAATTGCGCAAATGTGCTCGAAGGGTCGCTTCCTCGAACTGATCCACGACTTTATGGTGTTCGACGCGGGCAAGAAGAAGACCGCTCGTCATAACCAGTATTTCGGCGTGAAGGCAACGCAGACACGCATCGCAAAGCGCGAGGGCGGTATTATTTGGCACACGCAGGGCTCTGGAAAGAGTCTGACGATGCTCTGGTTGGCTAGGTGGATCAGAGAACACCAGCCGCAGTCACGGGTTTTGATCATCACTGACCGTACCGAACTCGATGAGCAGATCGAGAACGTGTTTGGCGGTGTCAACGAATCGATCTACCGCACCACGTCGGGTGCGGATCTGCTGACGCAGCTAAACAAGCATGACCCGTGGCTAATCGGCTCGTTGGTGCACAAGTTCCGTGGCAGCGATGATGACCAAGAAGTCGACCGCACCAGTGACGAGTTCATTGCTGAATTGCGCTCGCGCCTCCCTGCCGGATTCGTGGCGAAGGGCAACCTCTTCGTCTTCGTGGACGAGGCGCACCGCACCCAGTCGGGCAAGATGCATCGGGCCATGAAGGAACTGCTCCCAGGTGCGATGTTCATCGGCTTCACCGGCACCCCACTCTTGAAAGCAGACAAAGCGACCAGCATCGAGACCTTCGGCTCGTTCATCCACACCTACAAGTTCGACGAGGGGGTCGAGGACGGGGTCGTGCTTGACCTGCGCTACGAGGCGCGCAACATCGACCAGGATCTGACCAGTCCAGACAAGGTGGACAAATGGTTCGAGACCAAGACCAAGGGCCTCACCGATCTCAGCAAGGCCCGCCTCAAGAAGAAATGGGGCACGATGCAGAAGGTCGTCTCTGCCGAGCCGCGCGCCAAGCAGATCGTGCAGGACATTCTGCTGGATATGGAGACTGAGCCTCGCTTGGTGAGTGGTCGCGGCAACGCGATGCTGGTGGGCGACAGCATCTACCAGGCATGCAAGTTTTACGAGATGTTCGTCAACGCCGGGTTCAAGGACAAAGTCGCCATCGTCACGAGCTACGTGCCGAACCCAGGGGATATCTCCAAGGAAGACTCCGGTGCGGGAGCGACTGAGAAGCTGCGGCAGTACGACATCTATCGTCGGATGTTGGCCGATTTTTTTGACGAACCAGCAGACGATGCCGTCGGCCGGATCGAAGAGTTTGAGAAGGAAGTCAAACGCCGGTTCATTGAGGAGCCCGGCCAGATGCGGCTGCTCATCGTGGTCGACAAACTCCTGACCGGCTTCGATGCTCCGAGCGCAACCTACCTTTACATCGACAAGAAGATGCGCGATCACGGCCTGTTTCAGGCGATCTGCCGCGTCAACCGGCTCGATGGTGACGATAAGACCTACGGGTACATCATCGACTACCGGGATCTGTTCAACTCGCTCGAGTCGGCGATTACCGACTACATCTCTGGTGCGCTCGATGGCTACGAGGAGAAGGACGTCAAGGGTCTACTAAAAGACCGCGTTAAACAAGGGCGTCGGGACCTCGACGAGGCGCTTGAGAAGATCCGGGCGCTGATTGAACCGGTGGCACCACCTAAGGGAACACTCGAGTACCAGCACTACTTCGTAGCAGCGATACCGGGAGACGCTGGGCAGATCAAGGCAAATGAACCGAAGCGCGTTGAACTGTACAAGAGCGTCGCAGGTCTGGTTCGCGCGTATGCCGCTCTGGCAAACGATATGGACGCAGCTGGTTACTCGCCTGCGGAAGCCGCAGCGATCAAGAAAGAAGTCGACCACTTTGTGGCTGTTCGCGACGAGGTCGAGCTCGGCGCTGGCGAGAACATCGACATGAAGCAGTTCGAGGCCGGCATGCGTGCCCTCCTCGACACCTACATCCAGGCCGATCCGTCAGAGGTTGTGGCCACATTCGAGAAGGGTCTGGTTGACCTGATCATCGAACGCGGCGAAGGCGCGCTCGATTCCCTGCCTCCCGGGATCCGCAAGAACCCCGAAGCGGTAGCCGAGACCATCGTCAACAACGTGCGCAAGACTATTGTCGACGAACGAGCGCTTAACCCGCGCTACTACGACCGAATGTCCGAGCTGCTCGACGCGCTTATCGAGCAGCGCCGCCAAGATGCCCTCGACTACAAGGCATATCTGAAGCAGCTTTTCGATCTGGCGACCAAGGTAGGCACAGGTGGATCGGACACGGTGTATCCGGAATGGGCGAGGACCGGTGCTCAGCGTGCGCTCGTCGACTTCAGTTTCCCTGACTCCAACCTCGCCATCATCGTCGATTACACCGTGATGCACCAGAAGGAGCACGGCTGGGTTGGTAACAAGATGAAGGAGCGAGCGCTGGCTCGTGAGATTCGCCGTGCCCTGCCCGATGGATTCGACCGATTCGACGAACTGTTTGAACTCGTGAAGGCTCGTGATGAGTACCGCTAGTGCCTACCTCACTGTTGCTGGGCTCGGTATCGATGTTGTCTATAAGGACATCAAGAACCTGCATATCTCCGTCTATCCGCCGGTCGGTCGCGTGCGGGTTGCGGCACCGCATCGTATTGGTGAGGACGCGATCCGACTGGCGATCGTGCAACGATTGCCATGGATTAAGAAGCAGCGCGTGCAATTGCAGAACGCTGACCGTCAGACGGAACGCCACATGGTCTCCGGTGAGACGCATTATGTGTGGGGTGAGCGCTTGCGCCTAGACGCATCGCGCAACGGGCGGTCGCGGGTCAGCGTTGCTGGCAAGACCCTCTGGCTTACCACCCCTCGCGATCACAGCGGCGACCAATGCAAGGCCGTGCTCGACCGCTGGTACCGTAATGAACTCAAAGCAGCGGTGCGACCGCTCTTGGAGAAGTGGCAACCGCTCGTCGGTGTGAAAGCCTCGAAGTTTGTCGTGCGCAAGATGAAGACCAAATGGGGCACCTGTCAAACAGCCTCTCGCACCATCTGGCTCAACCCTGAACTCGCCAAGAAGAACCCACGCTGCCTCGAGTACATCGTGGTTCACGAACTCGTGCATCTGATCGAGCGCACGCACAACGATCAATTCATCGAACTCATGGACAAGCATGTGCCGGACTGGCGAGCGCGCCGCGACGAGCTAAACGGAGCTCCGTTGGCCAGCGAGGAGTGGGATGTGGAGGGCACAGCGTGACGTCGAAGTATCCGCTTTGGTCTGATGAACCCGCCACCCAAGATCTACTGTCGTTTCAGGCTGTAGACGAGACCGCAGCCGATGCTAATTTCGAGTACTTGATCCAGTGGCAATCGGCCTCTCTGGTGCTTGGGGCAGTGACAAGACTAGCGTGCTGGAGCTGGTCAAGTCCGAGATTAGGGAGCGTTCCTTGCACGGCGAGCGTGTGGTGCTGGTTATCCGACGCAGCGCTGGCTCTACGACCCGGCAGTTGGCGCCAAGGAGAGCCTCATAGCTGAGGTGCTGGGTGCACTCAGCAAAGAGATCAAAGCGAAGGATCCGGTGGACCCGGCTATTCTCGAAGCTCTCAAGAGGCTTGTCCGTAAGGTGAACTGGTCAAGACATCGTGATAGCTCGACGCTGAAGTTGCAGGTTCGAGCTATTTCGATTTCCGGCGGGTCCTGTGGGGTTGCCGGTGGGTTGGTAGTCTTGCCGAGGTCGATGGTGAGCTCGCCGGGCCGACTGGCCAGCTGCCCGCCCGCAACGTGTTTCTGAGCGTCTTAGCCGGCTCCACCTCACCCCGGAACCGGTAGAGCGAGCCGAATCGCTAAGCCTCCTAGTCTCGCGGGAACCTCGCGCGCAGCGCGTCGATGCTCTGCTGCGCACTCCGCCGCACATCGATCTCGGGGTCCTTGAGCAGCGGGCGCAGGCGATCCACGTCCTCGAGCTTGCCTACGGCGCCTAAGGACCTTGCGGCTGCCGATCGCACCCGAGCCACGCTGTCGACGAGCATCCCGGCCAGTTCGGATACAGCTGCGAGCTCGCGCGCCGCGACAACCCTTGCTCCCATTTCACGGACGCGCCAAGCCGGGTTGCCGAGCGTGCCGATCACCGCAGGCGCGGCCGATTCATCCCAGACATACAGCAACGCCCGGGTGCCCCAGAGCTCGGGCCAGTAGAGCACGGGCGCCCCATCGAGGATTCCCTGCGCGTGATCGCCGCCGACGAAGAGGAGTAGGTCGTCGCCTTCGTCATGCCCCTTGATGAGGCCGAGCACTCGCTCGACGAACTCGGACTGGCCGTACCGCTCGACGGCCGCCGCCAACCGCTGCTCGAGCGGAAGGTCGACAGGAACGGACGCAGGAACTGAAGAGGGCATGTCAGACATCACCTCACCCTACGCCGACCGCGCTCAGGTCAGGTGCCCGAGAGGCGCCTTCCCGCGTCGAACTCAGGAACCACCCGCCGCATCCGCATCCGCATCCGCCGCCAGCTTCTTCTGCACCGCGAACTGCGTCCGGTGCAACTCGTCGTACCGCCCAGCCGCGGCAAGCAGCTCCTCGTGCGTACCGCGTTCCACGATCGAACCGTCCTCGACGACGAGAATCATGTCCGCGCTGCGGATCGTGGACAGGCGGTGGGCGATCACCATCGCCGTCCGCCCCTCGAGCGCCTCACTCAGCGCCGCCTGCACGGCGGCCTCCGACGTCGAGTCGAGCGCTGCCGTCGCCTCATCGAGGATCACAACGCGCGGCTGCGCGAGCAGGAGCCTCGCGATCGTCATCCGCTGACGCTCGCCACCCGACAGGCGGTAGCCGCGCTCACCCACCATGGTGTCCAGCTGGTCAGGCAGCGACCGGATGAGCGGCTCGAGGCGCGCACGGCGCACCGCATCCCACACCTCGTCCTCCGACGCCTCCGGCCTCGCCAGCTTCAGGTTGGAGAGAATCGTCTCGTGGAACAGGTGACCGTCCTGCGTCACCATGCCAAGCGTGTGCCGCATCGAGGCGAAGGTGACGTCGCGCACATCCGTCCCCGAGAGGCGCACAGCGCCGCTGTCGACGTCGTACAGGCGCGACAGGAGCTGCGCGATCGTCGACTTGCCGGCACCCGACGTGCCGACGAGGGCGACGGTCTGCCCCGGCTCGATCCGGAAGGACACACCGTGCAGCACCTCCTCGCCACCGCGGGTATCCAGCGTCGACACCTCCTCGAGGGAGGCGAGCGACACCTTGTCCGCAGACGGGTAGCCGAAGTGCACGTCGTCGAACTCGACAGACACCGGGCCCTCGGGCACGGTAACGGCGTCCGGCTTCTCCTTGATGAGCGGCTCGAGATCCAGCACCTCGAAGACTCGCTCGAAGCTGACCACGGCGCTCATGATCTCGACCCGCGCATTCGCGAGGCTCGTGAGCGGCGCGTAGAGGCGGGTGAGGAGCAGCGCAAGAGTCACCACGTCGCCGGTCTCCAGCTGGCCGCCGAGCGCGAGGGCACCACCCAGCCCATAGACGAGCGCGAGCGCGAGCGCCGAGACCAGCATCAGCGCGGTGAAGAAGACGAACTGCAGCATCGCGGTGCGAACCCCGATGTCGCGGACCCGGGCTGCGCGGACGCGGAACTCCTCGGCTTCCTCATCCGGCCGACCGAAGAGCTTGACGAGCGTCGCACCGGGCGCCGAGAAGCGCTCGGTCATCTGCGTGCTCATGGCCGAGTTGTGGTCGGCGGCCTCGCGGCGTAGCGCGGCCAGGCGACTGCCCATGCGGCGCGCGGGAATCAGGAAGATGGGGAGCATGATGACTGCGAGCACCGTCACGAGCCAGGACGTGCTGAGCATGACGATGAGCGTCAGGATGAGCGCCACCAGGTTCGTGACCACGCCAGACAGTGTGCCGCTGAACGCCTGCTGCGCGCCGATCACGTCGTTGTTGAGGCGGCTCACGAGGGCGCCCGTCCGCGTGCGCGTGAAGAACGCGATCGGCATCTTCTGCACGTGGTTGAACACGGCCGTGCGGAGGTCCAGGATCACGCCTTCGCCGATCCGCGCCGAGTACCAGCGCGTCACGAGCGACACGCCTGCGTCGGCGACGGCGACGACGGCGATCAGGACCGCAAGCCAGACGATCGTCGAGAGCGCGCCCTTCGCGACGATGACATCCACCACCTGCCCGGCAAGGACCGGCGTCGCGACCGCGAGGAACGCGCCCACGATGGAGAGGGCGATGAACAGCACCAGCTTCGACCGGTAGGGCACCGCGAACGTCAGGATGCGCCGCACCGACTCACGCGAGAAGCCGTGCTTCCCATCCTTCGCGGACGAGATCTTGTAGAGCGAACTCCAGGCCGCGCCTTCCATGCTCATAGCGGTTCCTTCCCCTAGGCAGGAGGCTCAGCCTAGGCGGCAAGTCGCCCCACATCTGCGATTGTCCGCCAGGGGCGGAGAGCGTCCGATGTTGGCACTGACGATGGCCGCCCCCGCACCCCCTTGGCGCACGCGATCGGCCTCCTCTGGTACCTGAGCGGAGCAGGTCAGGCTGCGAACCGCAACGCGCTGAGCTTCTCCGGGTTCATGACGAAGTAGATCCGGTCGATCCCGGCGTCGCTGACGCCGATCATGCCCACCAGGTAGCGCTGACCGTCCTTGCGCAGCACAACCGCATCCGCGCCGTTCACCGACATGACATCGACCTGGAAGGCGCCCTGCGCCTTGTCCACGACGCCCAGCAGGAATCGTCCGACCCGGTCGCGGCCCTCGACCGGCCGTAGCGCCGCCGATACTGCTCCGCCACCGTCCCCGTAGTAGACGATGTCATCGGTCAGAAGCGACCGGAGCCGTTCGAGGTTCCCCGTCTGTGCAGCCTCGAGGAAGGACCGCAACAGGCGATCGTGTCTCTCAGCGGGCACCTCCCGCGCGCCCGCCGTCTGCAGATGCAGACGCGCGCGGCGCCCGAGCTGCCGCGCATTCGCCTCCGTCGTATCGATCACCTCGGCGATCTCGGAGAACGGAAAATCGAACGCCTCACGCAACACGTACACAGCCCGCTCAGTCGGAGTCAGCCGCTCCATCAGGAGCAGCATCCCCACCGCGAGGGATTCCGCGTTCTCCGCGCCCAGCGTCGGGTCGGAATCGGTCATCACCGGCTCGGGCAGCCAGGGGCCGATGTAGGTTTCCCGACGCACCCGCGACGACTCGGCGACGTTGATCGCCAGACGAGTCGTCATGGTCGTCAGAAACGCCAGTGGCGTGCGGACGCTCGCCCGGTCGGTGGTCTGCCACCGAACCCACGCGTCCTGCACCACGTCCTCCGCCTCAGCGACGCTTCCCAGCATCCGGTAGGCGATGCCGAAGAGGCGAGGGCGCAGCGTCTGGAACTCTTCGCCGAGCGCGCGCAGCTCGCCCACCGAGGTGTCATCAGCGGCGAAGCTCATATCGTCCTCCGATCCGTGACGCCCGAGGCCCCACGAGCGCTCCCCAACGTACTACCGGTGCCCTGGTCCCGGAGGGGCTGTCACATTTCGGGACGGCCACCGGTCACTACTGGAGAAGCAGTTCCCGAAAGGAGCACACGTGACCCACGAAGCCCAGCACAACGTCGTCATCATCGGAGCCGGGTATGCCGGCATCCTCGCCGCCAACCGCATCCAAGCGTCACTGAAACCCGCGGAGGCGCGACGGGTGCGAGTCAGGATGGTGAACTCGACCGGTGATTTCATCGACCGCATCCGCCTACACGAGGTCGCCGCAGGGGCCCGAGCAACCGCAGCAACACCACTCAACGAGATGCTGCACGCCCGCATCGAAGTCGTCATCGGAACCGTCCGCGACATCGACGCAGACACGCGGATGCTCTCCATCGAGACAGGGGAGGGCGTGACCCACGAGTCCTACGACACCCTCGTCTACGCGGTGGGGAGCGTCGCCGCGCTCGGCGCCCCAGGGGCAGAGGAATTCGCGCACCTGCTCAGCAACGTCGACGGTGCCGACGCGGCGCGGGGCGCCATCGCGGCAGGAGCGCCCGAGCAGCGCATCGTCGTGGTCGGCGGCGGGGCGACCGGCGTCGAGGCGGCGGCCGAGTTCGCCGAGCAGCGCCCGAGCGCATCCGTCACTCTGATCTCGCGGGGAGCTGTTCTGGGGCACCTGCCGCTCGGCTCGCGGAGATCAGTGGCGCGTTCACTCGAGAAGCTCGGCGTCACCGTCAGGGAGGGCTCCGGCGTCCGCAGCGTGACGGAGCGCGCAGTCGAGCTCGACGGCGGCGAACTCGTGCCGAGCGATGTCACGGTGTGGACGGCATCGTT
Source organism: Pseudoclavibacter sp. RFBA6 (assembly GCF_002931575.1). Taxonomy (NCBI): domain Bacteria; kingdom Bacillati; phylum Actinomycetota; class Actinomycetes; order Micrococcales; family Microbacteriaceae; genus Pseudoclavibacter; species Pseudoclavibacter sp. RFBA6. Next base: position 99,324 of record NZ_PSUA01000010.1, read on the forward strand.
CGCCGTCCCGGCGCTCGCCCGTCAGAGTGGCCTCGCCGTAGACCCGATCGGTCGGCTCCTCGTCGACGAAGAACTGCGCGTGCCCGCCCACCCGGAGATCTTCGGGGCGGGCGACGCGGTGCGCCCACCAGCGTCAGTCGGCGCCCACCTCCGCATGGGATGCGCCGTCGCCATGCCGCTCGGCGCTCACGCAGCCGACAACATCCTCCGCACCCTCCGCCGCGAGCCCCTGAAGTGCCTTGATGTGGGCTTCGGCGCCCAGTGCATCAGCATCGGACGGAAGGACGGGTTGATCCAGCTCCTCAGCAAAGCGGACGAACCCCGACCGCTGAGGATCACCGGCAGGCCCGGCGCGATCGTGAAGGAGCTCGTCTGCAGCGTCCTCGCCTTCGGATCGCCCAGGCGCGAACGACGCCTGCCCGGGTCGTTGATGCTCCCCTCCGGACCGAAGCGCCTGCCCGTCGGCAGGCTCGAGTGAGCACGGCGCCCGAGCGCAGCTTCCCGCTTCAGATGACGCCACTCGAGTGCATGAGCAGGTCGGGGGAGCACGAGCCCGAGATGAGGTCGGCGTCGTTCTGGGCGACCAGCTCGGTGAACACCCCCTTCACGATCTCGCCGGTCAGGCGCGGTGCATCACGACCGCCCGAACCGGGGACCCGTCGAGGCCCGTGAACGGCAGCGGCAGGGCCGAGATCCAGGGGCCACGCGCTGGGTCGATGGCGGAGAGGTTCGTGAGGTTCTCGATGATGACGCCGCCGGCGCCCAGGAAGACCTCGTGGAACGGCAGCTCGGCAGACTCCGCGGTCGGGTCCGTTCGGTCCGGACTGAGGGTGTCGACACCGACGACCGTCACTCCCGCAGCACGCAGCCGCTCGGCGATCGCGACGTCGAGGTAGGGATGCTTGAGGTAGGCCGGCTGCCCGAACCGCGCTGACCAGTCGGTTCTGAAGACGATGATCGCGCCAGGCTGCACCGCGTCGAGCTGCGAGGCGACCTCGGCGAGCGCGATCCGACGCGAGGGAGCCGCAACTGCCGTCACGTCGACGAGGTGCAGCGGCGCGACGAGCCGAGCGAGGTCGAGGCTGTCGACGGTGTCGCCGCCGGCGATCGAGTGCGAGGGCGCATCCAGGTGCGTGCCGGTGTGCGTGCCGAGCTGAAGATCGTGCACGACGACCCCGTGCTCGGCGAGCGAGGTGGCGGGCGCGATCCGCACCTCCGGGTCGCCGGGGTAGATCTGCATGCCAGAGGCGAGCGGATGCGTGAGATCGACGAGCTTCCGATGCGGTTGCGACATGGGGCCACCTTAGACATCGACGCCCGTCCCGCGAGGCTCTGCGCCTTCCGCCAGGCCGGCCAGGCGCATCCACACGAGAGATGCGGCTTCGTGGCCCAACCAAGCTGCATCTCTCGCGTGGATGCAGTGCGGCGGCGCGGACGGGCGTGCGCGTGGGAGGCTTGGCGCATGGACTTGGAGGTGTCGCGCTCACTCACGATTCCGGCCGCGGAGCTCGGCTGGCGGTTCTCGCGATCCTCAGGGCCGGGCGGGCAGCACGTCAACACCACCGACAGCCGCGTCGAGCTCTCGTGGAACATCAGCGAATCCCTGGTGCTCACCGACGACCGGCGCCGGATGCTCTTCGACCGGCTCGGGAAGCGCCTCGTCGACGGCGTGCTCACGGTCACCTCCTCCGAGCGACGCTCGCAGCTCCGCAACCGGGAGGCGGCGCTCGAGAAGCTCGCGAACCTCGTGCGCGAGGGCCTCGCCCCGCCCGGACCGAAGCGGCGCGCGACGAAGCCGACGAAGGGCTCGCAGCGGCGCAGGCTCGAGTCGAAAGGCCAGCGCTCCGCCACCAAGGCCCAGCGCCGGCGCCCGTCCCACGACTAAGACGGCGCGCGCAGCTCAACGCCGTCTGGGCGAATCGCCCCTCAAGAACCGAAACTTGTTCGATTGTTCCCTGGACGCGACTCGGGCGGCGGGTGTTTCCTTGGTGCAGAGCGGAAGCCGCAGGGAGGCAGTCGCAAGCACCATCGCCGTGCGACACCTGCGCAGCGGGGCCCGCCAAGTCCAAGGGAGCACTTGAATGTCGACCACACCCACACACGAGGCGGTGCTGGCCGCCGCCGACGCCATCATTGACGCGTTCCGCGCGACGGACACCGAGGCGTACTTCGCCGGGTTCGCGCCGGACGCGTCGTTCATCTTCCACCCGGAGCCCGCACGGCTCGACTCGCGCGCCGACTACGAAGCGCTGTGGGCGGGCTGGGTCGCGACTGGCTGGCGGGTCACCTCCTGCGCATCCACCGACCGCCTCGTGCAGGTATTCCCGGGCGGCGCGGTCTTCAGCCACACCGTTGCGACGAGCGTCGACTCGGCCGAGGGCGCCGACTCGTATCTCGAGCGGGAGAGCATCGTCTTCACGGTCTGCAATGACGGATCCCTCGTCGCGATCCACGAGCACCTCTCCGCGCCGACGACACACGCGGAGGCGACCTCATGACCGGCCCGAAGACCATGGCCCTGAACCTCGACGGCCAGGACGACTCGGCCGGACCCGTCCGCGGCACGCAGTCGCTCATCCGCATCGCCCTCATCTGGCTCGCCGCGAACCTCGTCGTCACGACGCTCCTCACGGGCACGCTCTTCGTTCCCGGCGTCTCGTTCGGAACGGCGACCGGCATGATCGTGCTCGGCACGCTCCTCGGCGTCGTCGTGCTCGTGCTCATCGGCAACATGGGCACCCGCACCGGCCTGCCGACGATGGCCCTGACGCGCGGAGCGTTCGGCATCCGCGGCAGCCTCGTTCCCGCGGCCTCCAACCTCATCGTGCTCATGGGGTGGAGCTGGGTGCAGGCGATGCTCGCCGGCGTCACCGTCGACTACCTCGTGTTCGAGGCGACGGGCTTCTCGAACCCGATGCTGTTCTCCGCCATCTGCCAAGGCATTGTCGTCGTGCTCGCCATCTTCGGCCACACGGGCATCTCGCGCGTCGAACCGTGGCTGGCGCTCGTGATCCTGGTGGTCATGGGCTTCGTGTTCGCGGCCGCGTTCGGCGCGTTCAGCCCCGGAGACTTCGCGGCGATGCCCGTGGATGCGGAGCTCGGCGGCACCCCGTTCATCACCCTCGACCTGGTCATCGCGACGGCGATCTCGTGGACCGTCCTCTCGGCCGACATGAACCGGCACGCGAAGAACAGCGTCGCCGGAGTCGTCGGCTCAGGCATCGGCTACACGCTCTCGACCACGATCGCCATGTTCCTCGGCCTCGTCGCCTTCAGCGTCGTCCTCCTTCGCGGCGGCGAGGCGATCGCGTTCGACCCGACCGTCATCGTCGCCGAGTTCGGCTGGCCGCTCGGCATCGCCATCTTCCTGTCGGTCATGGCGACCAACACCATGGTCGTCTTCGGCATGGTCACCTCCGTCATCAACGCGCAGTCGAAGTGGCACCTGCGCTTCCTGCCGACGGCGATCATCCTCGGCATCATCTCGATCATCGGGTCCACGTTCCTCGGCCTGCTGAACCAGTTCACCGACTTCCTCTTCATCATCAGCGCGTTCTTCGTGCCCGTCTTCGCGATCATGATCGCCGACTACTACCTGCTCAAGCGCCGCAGCTACTCGCGGCAGATCCTGCAGGAGCGGCGCGAGAGCCGCTACTGGTACCTCGGCGGCATTAACTGGTTGGCCGTGGTCGTATGGATCGTCGGGGCGGCCCTCTCCTACGTGCTCGCGTACGTCGCGCCGAGCCCCGTCGGCGCGAACATCCCGGCCTTCGCGGCGAGCTTCGCCCTCTACCTCGGCCTCACCTGGGTGCTGCGCGGCGTGAAGCCGCTCGCGCTCGCCGACCCGCGTGACGCCGTCAGGGCGGGGCACCTGCTCGACGAGGAGGAAGAGGCGGGGGAGCCGACGCGGGGCCGCTGACCGACCCGCGCAACCGCGGGTCGTCGGTCGGGTCGGCGTACGGCTCCGCGCATCCGTTCGCGGATGCAGCGGCCTGGTACTCGAAGTGCCACGGCTCGTTGAGGTAGGTCAGGCACAGCCCGTAGCTGGCTCCGTTGGTGGCGAGCCAGTCGGATGCGCCGTTGCCTTCCACATCGACGGCCTCGCCCGACACGTGGAGCGAGGTCTCGGGCGAGGCGACCCACCGCGACGCCTCGTCCTCTGAGCCGTACTCGGCGACCGCATCCTGCAGCAGCTGCTCCTGGAGCTCGGCCGAGCGCCACCCGCTGTTCACCATGACGGAGACGCCCGCCGACTGCGCGTCGCGCGTTGCCGCCTGCAGCGCGTCCCGCAGCTCGGGAGACAGCTTGCCGATGCCCGCATACTCGGTGTCGAACGCCGTCGTGCCGAACTGGAGGCGCCCGTCTGGGTTCTCGGTGCCGTCTGCCTCAGAGACAGGGGAATCGCCGGTCTCGCCAGTCCCGAGCTCTGAGGGCTCCGCGAGCACCGTGTCCTGCAACGGCAGCTCGGTGTGCGACGCCGTCGTCTCGCCGAGCTGCGCCGAGAACAGCGCAACCCCGACACCGGCGAGGGCGACGAGGGATGCGCCGCCGAGCAGCAGCCGCACGCCGCGCCTGCGGGGTGGCTGGTCGTCGTCGGTGCGCTGGTGGCGGGGCGGGCTGGTGAGCGTCATGCGACAAGTCCACGTGCGTGCACGTTGCCGGGGTGTTGCCACTTTCGCATACGCCGGCAATATGCCGCGGCTCGTATCATCGGCTCATGCGTGTGCTGCTGGTGGAGGACGAGCCCTACATGGCGGAGGCGATCCGCGACGGGCTGCGCCTCGAAGCGATCGCCGCCGACATCGCCGGCGACGGACACGCCGCACTCGAGCTTCTGAGCGTCAACGACTACGACGTCGCCGTCCTCGACCGCGACATCCCGGGCCCCTCCGGCGACGAGGTCGCCAAGCGCATCGTCGCTTCGAACAGCGGCGTGCTCATCCTCATGCTCACGGCCGCCGACCGCCTCGACGACAAGGCGTCCGGCTTCGAGCTCGGCGCCGACGACTACCTCACGAAGCCCTTCGAGCTGCAGGAGCTCGTGCTGCGCCTCCGCGCCCTCAACCGCCGCCGCGCGCACAGCCGCCCACCCATCCACGAGATCGCTGGCCTCAAGCTCGACCCGTTCCGCCGCGAGGTGTACCGAGACGGCCGCTACGTCGCGCTGACGCGCAAGCAGTTCGCGGTGCTCGAGGTGCTCATGAGCGCGGGCGGGGGAGTGATCAGCGCCGAGGAGATGCTCGAGAAGGCGTGGGACGAGAACGCCGACCCGTTCACGAACGCCGTCCGCATCACCGTCTCCGCCCTGCGCAAGCGCCTCGGCGAGCCCTGGCTGATCGTGACCGTGCCCGGCGTCGGCTACCGCATCGACGCCGAAGCGAACTCGGTGCTCGACGAGGACGACCAGCGGTGACCAGGCAGCGCGGGCTCAGCGTCCGCCTCAAGCTCGCCCTCAGCTACGCCGCCTTCCTCATGATCGCGGGCGCGCTGCTGCTCGCCGTCGTCTACGCCTTCCTCCTGCGGTACGTGCCAGCCGAGGCCATGGCGAGCGAGTGGACGTTCTTCCCCGGCCGCACCGACCTCGTGCGCGCGTTCGTTCCCGCCGCGGCGTGGGCGCTGCTGTTGCTGCTCGTCTTCGCACTCGTCGGCGGCTGGTTCCTGGCCGGGCGGATGCTCGCCCCGCTCACCCGCATCACCTCGGCGACGCGCGCTGCCGCCGCCGGGTCGCTGTCGCACCGCATCCGCCTCGACGGAAAGAGCGACGAGTTCACCGAGCTGGCCGACAGCTTCGACGCGATGCTCGCGCAGCTCGAGGCGCACGTCGCCCAGCAGCAGCGGTTCGCGGCCAACGCCTCGCACGAGCTGCGCACACCCCTCGCCATCTCGCAGACGCTCCTCGACGTGGCCCGCAAGGACCCGGACCACGACCACGACGCGGTCCTCGGGCGCCTGCATTCGGTGAACGCGCGCGCCATCGAGCTCACCGAGGCGCTCCTGGTGCTGAGCCGCACCGAGCACGGCACGTTCGCGACCGAGCACGTCGACCTGTCGCTCGTCGCCGAGGAGGCCGCCGAGACGCTCCTGCCGCTCGCCGAGAAGCGCGGCGTCGCCATCGAGACGGCGGGGGAGGCCGCGACCACGATCGGCTCGCCCGCGCTCATCTCCCTGCTCACCACGAACCTGCTGCACAACGCGATCGTGCACAACCTCCCGCAGGGCGGCTCGGTCACCCTCACGACGAGTTCGGCGACGGATGCGGTGGTCGCGAGGAATACTGCGGCTGCAGCTGCGGCTGCGGCGACGCTCGTCGTCGAGAACACGGGCAGTCCGATCGGCGATGACCTGCTCGCTACCCTGACGGAGCCGTTCCAGCGAGGCGAGCAGCGTGCGCGCAGCGACCACGCCGGTGTCGGGCTTGGGCTGGCGATCGTGAAGAGCGTCGTCAAGGCGCACGGCGGGTCCATGCAGCTCGCGGCGCGAGACGGCGGCGGGCTGCGGGTGACCGTTCGGCTGCCGCTCGCGGTCGACGTCAGGTCGACGGACGGGACTTAGGTCACACTGAGCCCTGTGTCGCGGTCGCGGAGGGGCTGTGCTGACTTTCGATGCGCGTGATGGGATTTTACCCACCACCTTCCGCCGAAAGCCCGCACGGGCTCACACGAAACCCATCAGCGGTACGGAAACCCATCAAGCGCTGCCGCCTCAAGCCCTTCAAGCGCTGCCGCCTCAGGCGCTGAGCTCGTCGTGCCGCACTCGATCTAGCTGAACGCCGAGCGCCGCACGCTCGGCGCAACGACCGCGGCACCGATCAGGGCGCCGACCGTGTTCGCGATGATGTCGCTCGTGTCGAAGCTGCCGACGGCGAGCGCGAACTGCGTCGTCTCCATGGCGAGGCTCGCGAACCCGGCCGCGAAGAACGTCTTCGGGCCCGGCGCGCGACGCCACAGGTAGCCCGTGCAGAGGCCGAACGGGATGAAGACGGCGACGTTCGCGAGCACCTCGAGCGGGAGGCTCGCCGCGTACCCCTCACTGGCGACGAACGGGACGAGCTTGAGTGCCCGCATCTCACCCCATCCGACGAACGGGGCCTCGAGCTTCCACACGATGAGCCACGTGAGCAGCACCAGGTACGCGAGGAAGAGCACGGCCACGAGGAAGCGCGGCGCCCGCGACGGACGACGAGTCCGCGGCCGGCGCTGGGCGCTGACGAACGCCCCGGTCGTCGGGAGTTCGAGGGTCTGGTCTGCGCGGCTGTAGCTCATGGCTACAGCATCTCGAGGGGCGTGTTGCGGCGGCGTATGCGGGTTTCGATACGCGGACGATACCCGCCGGGTCGGCGGATTCCACAGGCGCCGGGCCGAGTTCGTCATTCGTGAGAGACTTCCGGCTTGTGACTTCCGCAAGCGCATCCGAGAACAGCAATCCGCCTGAGGCCGCGCGCGAACCGCAAGCCGTCGCCGGTCAGAAGAGCGACGCGCAGCACCTGCAGCGTTCGCTGACGCCGCGGCAGCTCGCGATGATGGGCCTCGGCGGGGCGATCGGCGCGGGCCTGTTCGTCGGCTCAGGGCAGGCGATCGCGGTCGCCGGCCCCGCGGTGATCGTGTCGTACGCGGTCGCGGGCCTGCTCGTCATCCTGGTGCTGTTCATGCTCGCGGAGATGGCCGCCGCCGACCCGCAGAGCGGCGCCTTCTCCGTGTACGCCGCGAAGGCCTTCGGCGCCACCGCGGGTGCGACGCTCGGCTGGTTCTACTGGATGCAGCTCGTCATCGTCATCGCCGCCGAGGCCACCGGCGCCGCCGCCATCGTCGCCGCCTGGACCCCCGGCGTCCCGCAGGGTGTCTGGGCGCTCGCCTTCATGGTGGCGTTCACCCTCATCAACCTCCTCGGCGTGCGCCGCTACGGCTCGTTCGAGTTCTGGTTCGCCGTGCTCAAGGTCGCGGCCATCATCGGCTTCCTCGCCCTCGGCGTCGCCCTCCTCTTCGGGCTCATCCCCGACGTGCCCTCGCCCGGCCTGACCAACCTCGTCGCGCACGACGGCTTCGCACCGACCGGCATCCTCGGCATCTCCGCAGCCCTCCTCATCGTCATGTTCAGCTTCGGCGGCACCGAGCTCACCGCGATCGCCGCCGCCGAGACCCGCGACCCCGCCACGAGCATCCGCCGCGCCGTGCGCAGCGTGCTGTGGCGCATCCTGCTCTTCTACATCGGCTCCGTGTTCGTGATCGTCGCCGCCCTGCCGTGGATGGATCCCGCCGTCGTCGCCGGCCCGTTCGCCGCCGTGCTCGCCCTCACGAACATCCCCGGCGTCGACCTCATCATGTCGGCCATCATCGTCATCGCCCTGCTCTCGGCACTCAACGCCAACCTCTACGGCGCCTCCCGCATGGTCTACTCGCTGTCCGAGCGCCGCTTCGCGCCACGGGGCATACAGCGCCTCGCCCGCAACGGCACGCCGACCGTCGCCGTCCTCGTCTCCGTCGGGGTCGGCTTCCTCACCGTCATCTTCAACTTCCTCGCGCCCGACGCCGTCCTGCCGACCCTCCTCAACATCGTCGGCTCGACCCTCATCGTGCTGTGGGCGACCGTCACCGCCTCCCAGCTCGTGCTGCGGCGGCGAGCGGATGCGCGCGGCGAGACCCTCACAGCCCGCATGCCCGGCTTCCCCTGGCTGAGCATCTTGGCGGCCGTGATCCTCGTCGTCATCGTCGTGCTGACCATGCTCAACGAGGGTTCGAGGGAGCAGCTGCTTGCGACGCTGGGTATGACCGCGGTCATCGCCGTCGCCTGCGCGCTCACCAACCGGCACCTGCGCAGGCAGGGCGTCGACCCCGTGCAGCTGCTGCGCGGAGAGGTGAATGAAGGGGCTGTTGCATCGCCGCCAGCCGAGTCGGGTGGCGCGCAGAAGATCTAGGTGGAGGAAGTCTCCGTGCCGATCCGCCAGATCGTTCGAAACGGTCTCTCGGACGTGTGAATTCTCGGTTCCGGTCAAATGTGGGGATGAATCCCGAGGTTGGTGGTCTGGAAGCAAGCGTGTCGGAGAAAGTTATCCGCGACTCTGCAGAATGTCGGTGGCTGTCCGTAGCGTTGGGGACATGCAACAGCACCACGAGCACGACCTTCCGGACCCGGGGTTCGACCCTTCGGATCCGGCGTCTGTTGCTGCGCGTCGGTCGGACATTCTGGCGTTGGAGGAGCGGGCGGCCGCGATGATCGCGGCAGGGTCCGCGTTGCAGTTGCGGGCCCACGCTGCCGCGTACGACTTCGGTCACGCGTTGGATGCGGCGGAGGGGTGCGCGGAGTCGGCGATGCATGTGCGGTCGATCGCGAACGAGGTGGCGCTGGTCATGCAGGTGTCGTCCGGGGTGGCTCAGGGACAGCTGGCGCTCGCGTCGATGACGCAGCAGGACTTCCCTACTTTGGCGGTCGCGTTGGACGAGAACGTCGTGACGCCCGCGCAGGTGCACAAGCTGGTCGAGGTAGGCCTCAAGGTCAACCACGAGGATCCGGTCGAGCAGGCGGAGCGGCGGGCGTTGTTCGTGGAGGTGATGCTCGAGCGGGTTCGGCGGGAACCTCTGCCGCCGCAGGCACTGCGGAAGGCGGCGGAGCGGGTCGCGGAGGAGCAGACCGGGGAGTCCATCGATCAGCGGCACGCGCGGGCGAGGCGGCAGCGCCGAGCGACCGTCGAAGACCTTGGCGACGGGATGAGCATCATCCGGGTCACGACTGACACGTTCGTCGCGCACGCGATCCGGGACCGGGTGCGGAAGCAGGCGCTCGCGATCATCAAAGCGCGCCAGAGGGCGACAGCCGACGGTGCTTCAGGTGCAGCAAGCTCGGCCGCGCCCGGAACTGGCAGCGCGTTCGGACGCGTTGTCGACGATGCCCGTGCGAGCGCCGAGGTTACCGGGGAGCCAGACGCACCCGATGCCCTGGATGACCGGGGTCTGAACGAGGTCATGTCGGACGTCGTCGCGGACATGTTGCTGACCAGCGATCCGATGGGCAACTCGGCAGCGGCCGGCATTCAGGCGAACGTGCAGCTCTCGATCCCGATCACGACCGTCCTCGCCGACAGCGACCCCGCCAGCGACCAGCCGGGGCGGGCGCCCGCGCTGCTCGATGGGATGACACCCATGCCGATCGAGGACGCGAAACGCCTCGCCGCCACCGCACCAGCGTTCATCCGGGTGCTCACGCACCCGATCACCGGGGCCGTGCAGGCCGTCGACTCCTACAAGCCCACCGCGGCGATGCGCGCCTTCCTACAGGCCCGCGACATCCACTGCCGCTTCATCGGCTGCCGACAACCCGCCGTGAGGTGCGAGCTCGACCACACCGAGGACTACCAGCACGGCGGGAAGACCGCGGTGTGGAACCTCAGCGACTTCTGCAAGAACCACCACATCGTCAAACACCACACCGCCTGGAAAGTGCGACAACTCGGCGGCGGCGTCCTCGAATGGACCACACCGAGCGGCAAGATCTACATCAGCCGGCCCGAACCACACGGCGTCATCTTCAGGCCAAGCGACCAACTCTTCAGACCAACGGAAGAACCCAGGAGAGGCGAGCACGTTCATTCGGAGCGACGCGAACGAGCGCGTTCCGTCAGTGAAGCTCTGCCGCCGCGGCCCAACAGCAGCGCGACTCCACCGTTCTAGTCCCGCCGTTGCCGTTGCCGTTGCCGTTGCCGTGTTCTTTGCTGCTACTGACTCCTGCGCGCGGTCATACCTGCACGCAAGGGCCGCCGCGGGGACGAGCGGGGGCTAGCGGAGAATGCCGCGCGCCCTCGCCTCGGAGACAGCCGCAGTGCGCGACGTCACGCCGAGCTTCGTGAAGACGTGCGCGAGGTGCGACTTCACCGTCGTCTCTGTAACGAACAGGGCTGCAGCGACCTCCGTGTTGGAGCGGCCGGCCGCGACGAGCTCGAGCACCTCGATCTCCCGCGGCGACAGACTCTGCTGTGGTGCCCGCAGGCGATCCATGAGACGCGACGCGATCGGCGGGGCCAACGCACTCGCGCCTCCCGCCGCCGCGCGCACCGCAGCGAGCAGCTCGTGCGGGGGCGCATCCTTCAACAGATACCCGCTGGCGCCCGCCTCGACAGCCCCGAGGATGTCACCATCCGAGTCGTAGTTCGTCACCACGAGCACGTGCGGGGGAGCAGGCAGGGCGCGGATGCGCTTCGTCGCCGAAGCCCCCGTCTCGTTCTCGCGCGCCCCGAACTGCAGGTCCATGAGCACCAGGTCCGGCCGCGTGTCCGCCGCGGCGCGCACTGCCTCCTCCGCGGTCGAAGCCTCAGCGACGACCTCGATGTCGGACTCACCGCCGAGCAGAGCCCTGAGGCCGGCCCGGACCACAGGATGGTCGTCGGCGATGACGATGCGGATCATGCGGCGACCTCGCGGGGGAGCGTGACGGTCAGGGTCGTGCCCCGGCCCGCCGCAGACGCCACCGCCAGAGTGCCGCCCAGCTGCTGCACGCGGTCGCGGGTCGCGACGAGACCGAACGAATCAGGGCTCGGGCGCGCCGACCTCGACGCCGCATCCGCATCGAGCCCCTGGCCGTCGTCGGCGATCGTGAACACCAGCCCGGCATCGGTCTCGTCGAGCGTGATCGTCGCGCGGCGAGCACCAGCATGCTGGGTGACATTCGCGAGCGCACCCTGGGCGATGCGCAGCAGCGCAGTCTGCACGGGCATCGGCAGCGGGTGGGCGCTCGCCCGCACGTCGACGCGCAGACCGTGCGCCGCGGTCGTCGCCTCGCCGAGCCGGCGGAGCGCCTGCTCCAGGTCGGCACCGTCGAGGTCCGGCGGCGAGAGCTCGCGGATGAAGCGCCGCGTCTCCGCGAGATCGGCCGCGGCCGTCTCCCGGGCGAGACGGATGTGCCCGACGCCAGGCCCCTTCGGGTCCGCACGCTCGGCGGCGTGCAAGAGCATCTGGATGCTCGCCAGCCCCTGCGCGACCGTGTCGTGGATCTCGCGGGCAAGCCGCGCCCGCTCCGCGAGCGTCCCCGCCTCCCGCTCCGTCGCAACCAGGTGGGCCTGCGTCTCGAGCAGCTCCCGCATCAGCGCCTCCCGCTCCCTCGCCTCCTTCGCGAGCGCCGCGTAGCCGAGGCCGATCAGCACGGCGACGCCGGCCCCGATGCACGGGCCGATGACACCAGCCACCGACCACCCCTCGTGCAGGCCAAGGCCGACGACTGCGACGGCCGTCATCGCGGCGACTGCGAGCATCCCGGCACGCCGACCGAGCAGGTGCAGGACCACGAAGAACAGCGGGAAGACGAGGTACGCGGCCTCTCTGGAGAGCCACAGGAGCAGCATCCACTCGAGCGTCAGCGCGGTCAGCCACAGCAGACGCCGACGCTCGACGCGAGCGCCGGGCGCGAAACGAGCTACCGGCGCGACGCGGGTGCCCGGCTCGGCGCCGGCACGGGAGCCCGCGACGATCCCGAGGGCGTACGTCGCACCGAACAGCGCAACCGCGCCGAGCACGACTGCCATGCTCGTTTCGGGCGCCAGGAGTGACCGAGCCGCGACGAGCGCGAGCAGGCCGAACAGCAGCACGTGGAGCCCCGTGCGCAACCCCACGAAGACAGGGGTGAGCGCGGAGGGGGACATGCCGCTCAGCCTAGACACGAGCGGGAGCGCCGGCATCCTTCGAAAGTCGGACGGAACGCTCCGCATTGTGGGGCGGAAGGTCCGTGCCGACGGCCGATGCCCGCCCCTGGCCCTCAGCGGGAGGGTTGCCTGCGTCGCCGCAACCGGCGACGGGAAAGGACCACCATGTTCGTCGCCCTCCGCGACCTCCGCTTCGCACGCGGCCGATTCCTGCTGATCGGCGCCGTCGTGACACTCATCACCGTGCTCGTCGGATTCCTCAGCGGCCTCACCGGCGGCCTCGCCACCCAGAACATCTCGGGCATCCTCGCGCTGCCCGCCGACCGGCTCGCGTTCACAGTGCCGAGCGGCGACGACGCCCCGAGCTTCTCGACATCGGCACCCACCCGAGACCAGGCCGATACGATCGCCGCCATGCCGGGAGTGAGCCGTGTCGACCCGCTCGGGATCAGCCAGCTCCGCGCAGAGAGCGCGACCACGGGCACCGCTGTCGCCGTCTTCGGCGTGCCCGCCGACTTCAGCGTCTCCGGCCCAGTCGGCGACACCGCCGGCAGCGCTGCACTTTCGGATGGCATGAAGACCTTCTCCGGCGCGGTCGGCGACACCGCCGGCAGCGCTGCACTCTCAGACGGCACGAACGCCTTCTCCGCATCCGCGGAGGGCGCGAGCGCCAACTCCCGATCCGCGGAGGGCACGAACACCATCTCCGAGTCGGCACTCGGCACGAACGCCTTCTCCGCGCCCTCGGAGGGCACGATCGCCCTCTCGGCGACGGCGGCAGCAGAGCTCGACGCGGACATCGGGGACGAGGTGACGATCGCCGGCACGTCCTTCCGGGTCGAGACCGTCGGCCCGGACGCCTGGTACAGCCACACCCCCGTCGTCGAAGTCCGCATCGCCGACTGGCGCGCACTCGCCGAGGCGACCGGGTCACCCGACGCGTTCGCCACCGTGCTCGCCGTCTCCGGCGCCCCCGACTGGGCCGCAGTGGATGCGGAGGCCGGCGTCGTCTCGGAGACCCTGGTCGGATCGCTCACCGCTCTCTCCGCGTTCCGCTCCGAAGTGGGGTCTCTGCTGCTCATGGTGGCCATGCTCTTCGGCATCTCCGGCCTCGTGATCGGCGCGTTCTTCACCGTCTGGACGATGCAGCGCCAGGGTGACGTCGCGGTCCTCAAGGCGCTCGGCGCGAGCACACGGTCCCTGGCTCGGGATGCGCTCGGGCAGGCGCTCCTCGTGCTGCTCGTCGGCATCGGCACCGGCATCGGGCTCGTCGCGATCCTCGGCGCCCTCGCGGGCCAGACGCTCCCGTTCCTGATCAGCCCCCTCACGACCCTCGTTCCCGGCGCGATCATGATCGCGCTCGGCCTCGCGGGCGCAGCGTTCGCGCTGCGATCCGTCACCTCAGCAGACCCGCTCACCGCCCTCGGAGGCAACCGATGATCGCCCTGGACAACGTCACACTCACCTTCCCGGACGGCGCAGGCCGCCTCACCGCGCTCGACCGCGTCAGCCTCACTGCCGCCCCAGGCACCGTCACTGGCATCACGGGGCCCAGCGGCTCGGGAAAGTCGAGCCTGCTCGCTGTCGCGGCCACGCTCATCCGCCCGGACTCAGGTGGCGTGCGCATCGGCGACGTCGACGCGAGCACGCTGAGCCGCTCCGAGTCGGCCGCCCTGCGTCGGTCTTCCATCGGCATCGTCTTCCAGCAGCCGAACCTCCTTCCCTCGCTGACGGCACGCGAGCAGCTCCTCGTCATGAACGAGCTCGGTGAGCCGGGCAGTCGCGGGCGCCGGCGGGATGTATCCGACCGCGCCGACGAGCTGCTCGACGCGGTCGGCCTCGCCGAGCACCGGGCGAAGCGCCCGCACCAGCTCTCCGGCGGCCAGCGGCAGCGCGTCAACATCGCGCGAGCCCTCCTGAACGGTCCGAGCGCCCTGCTCGTCGACGAGCCGACCAGCGCCCTCGACCAGGAGCGGGGAGCGGCCATCATCGAGCTCGTCCTGCGCCTCAGCAGGGAACTCGACACCGCCACCCTGCTCGTCACGCACGACCTCACGCACCTCCCCAGCCTGCATTCGTCGGTGCAGCTCGTCGACGGGCGCCTCGCGCAGCTCCAAAGCTGACGGACGCGACTTCTCCAGACAGGCTCGGCCCAGCCAGGCGGGCTCGGTTCCGCCAAGCGGGCACAGACGCGGCTGAGCTGCGCGAGAATCGGGAGGCGACCGAACTGCGGCCGCTGAGAAGGGCGGCCGGAAACGCATGCGCATCATCGTCGTCGGAGCGGGCCTCGCCGGCCTCACCTCCGCCTGGGACCTGCACAAGCTCGGCCACGAGGTCACGGTGCTCGAGGCGCGGGACCGCGTCGGCGGCCGCACCTGGTCGCAGCGGCTCGGCAACGGGCAGCTCACCGAGCGCGGCGGCGAGTACGTGTTCCCCACCGAGTTCGCGATCCGCCGCCTCGCCGCAGAGGTCGAGGTGCCCATCCTCAGCCACAACGTCCGCTACGCCAGGCGCACCCTCGACGGCAGGCACGTGTCGTTCGCCGAGCTCGAGGCCACGACAGCGCACGTCACCGAGACACTGCGACGGATGCTCGCCGACGGGGCCACGCGAGTCTCCGTCGACGAGGCGCACAGGGAGGCGCTCGGCGCCGACTACCACCGCGATCCGGTGTACCGGCGCGTGGTCACATCACTCGCGAACGACCCGACCCTCGTCAGCGCCGAATCGGCCTTCCTCCACGACCCAGACGCCGGCCAGCCGTTCATCGACGACGGCGGGCGGTTCGTCGCCGGCAACCAATCGCTGTCGATCGAACTCGCGCACCGGCTCGGGGCGGCCGTGCGGCTCGAGCATCCCATCACGGCCGTCGACCAGTCCGCAGCCGGGGTCGAGGTGACGCTGGCCGACGGCTCCGCACTGCACGGCGACGCGGCCGTCATCGCCGTGCCGCTCCCGATCCTGCGCGGACTGCGGCTCGGGTTCGAGCTGCCGGATGCGCAACGAGCGGCACTCGGCCACCGCCTCATGGGCACCGCCGCCAAGCTCGGCGTGCCCCTGACAGCCGTCGACGACGACGTTGCGCTGCAGAGCGCGAACCTGACCTGGTGGTCGTGGCGGTCGCTGTCTGCGGATGGGGAGCACCGCATCCCAGCCCTCTCGTGCTTCGCGGGCAGCAGCGCAACGCTCGACGCGTTGCGCACGGCTGACGGGCCGGACACTTGGGTCGGCCAGCTGCGCGCCCTGCGCCCCGAGCTGGTCATCGACGGCGACGTGCTGCTCACCGACTGGACCGCCGACCCGTGGACGCTCGGCTCGTACTCGGCGGCGTCACTCGACTGGACCCCCGCCGACCTCCGCGCGTTCGACGCGCCAGCCGGACGCGTCGCGTTCGCCGGCGAGCACACGGGCCTCGAGCAGACCCTCAACGGTGCCGTCGTCTCCGGGCTGCGCGCGGCTCGAGCGCTTGGGCCCGTAGGCGCACCTGCGCGCGGTGCGCGATGATGCCCCGCGCCCAACTGCCAGACAGCGCCGGACGGGAGAGGCCGGCCGGCCGTCGTCGTCGCGGTACCGCAGCTGTGCTCCTCGCCGCGACGGGCGCCCTCGGCCTCGCGACCCACTTCCTGCTTCCGGACGGCGCCATCTCGGATATCGCGGGCGACGCCCTTTACACCGGCGCGGTCTACCTCGGCGTGATGCTGCTCGCGCCCCGGGCTCGACCATGGTTGCTGGCGACGATCGCGGTCGGATGGTCCTTCGCGGTCGAGCTCCTCCAGCTCACAGAGCTGCCGCACCGCGCCGCCGAGGTGTTCACGCCAGCCCGCCTGGTGCTCGGGGCGGGGTTCAACCCGC
Organism: Pseudoclavibacter sp. RFBA6; assembly: GCF_002931575.1. Taxonomy (NCBI): domain Bacteria; kingdom Bacillati; phylum Actinomycetota; class Actinomycetes; order Micrococcales; family Microbacteriaceae; genus Pseudoclavibacter; species Pseudoclavibacter sp. RFBA6. The sequence goes on from NZ_PSUA01000010.1 coordinate 115,798, forward strand.
GCGACCTTCTCGTCTACGCGCTCACCGGCGTGCTCGCCTGCGCGGCTGACCTCGCTGTCCAGCGCATCCCTTCCCGACGCGCTGAGGACTCTCGACGAGCCGCGACCCCGCTGATACGGTGAACGCGTGTTCCTTTTGCTTTTCTCCTAACGGCTGAGCAGGCCCTCCGCGCTCGTTGAGCTCGGTCTCCTCGAGACCCTCCGAGCAGTCGGCGGCCGAAAGCTCTGACCCTCCCGGGTCGCCGTTCCGCGCACCCTGCCGCAGGCCAGTTTTCGCCTGGCCTGGCAGCGCTGTGTGCGCCTGCTCGAAGGAACCCCATGCACGCCACCCCCATCGCTCTTCCAGCGCGCCATCGCGCGCAACTCACCCTCTCGGACGTCTCGCTGATGCGGGGCGCGACACCCGTCCTCACCTCCGTCGACCTCACGGTCACGCCGACATCGCGGACCGGGATCGTCGGCGAGAACGGGCGAGGCAAGTCGTCGCTCCTCCACGTACTCGCCGCCACTCTCGCCCCAGACAGCGGCACGGTGCACCGGGTCGGGACGCTCGGCATCGCCGAACAGGAGATGAGCGCCGACGACGGCCGCACTGTGGGGCGGGCCATCGCAGACGCCATCGCCGAGCCGGTCGCGGCGCTCGCCGCACTCGACCTGGCCGGAGCCGCCCTCGCCGAAGGCGGACCCGGTGCGGACGACCGCTACGCGGCCGCCCTCGAAGCAGCTGAGGCGCTCGACGCGTGGGACGCCGAACGCAGGGTGCTGATCGCCCTGGAAGCCCTCGACGCCGAGACCGATCAGACGCGACTGCTCGCGGAGCTCTCGGTCGGCCAGCGGTACCGAGTTCGCCTTGCCTGCCTGCTGGGCGCCGACCACGACTTCCTGCTCCTCGACGAGCCCACCAACCACCTCGATCGCTCCGGCCTCGACTTCCTCACCGCGCAGCTCCGCTCCCGAAAGGGCGGGGTGGTCTTCGTCAGCCACGACCGTGCCCTGCTCGCAGACATCGCCGAGACGATCGTCGATTTGGACCCGACACCGGATGGGCTTCCCCGCGTGTACGGGAACGGGTTGGACGGCTACCGCGAGGGGTGGCTCGGCGAACGCGAACGCTGGGAGCACGCGTACGAACGGCAGAAGCTCGAGCACGCGAGGCTGCAGGACAGCTTGAGCGCAGCACAGAACCGGCTCGTCACAAGCTGGCGACCGGAGAAAGGGGCGAACAAGCACGGGCGGGCGACCCGAGCCGCCGGCCTGACGCAGAGCGTGCATCGCAGGCAGGAGGCGCTCGAGGCGCACGCCGTGACGGTGCCCGTGCCGCCGCAGCGCTTCCGGTTCCCGGACCTCCAAGCGAGGGCGGGCGCCGAGCTGCTGACGGCGGTGGGCGTCTCCGTCGCCGGCCGTCTCGCCGAGCCCGTCTCGCTGGCGCTCTCACGGGAGGGGCGGCTGGCGATCACGGGGCCAAACGGCGCGGGCAAGTCGACACTGCTGAGCCTGCTGGCCGGCAGCCTGCCCCCGGACTCCGGGGTCGTGCGGGTCCAGCCCGGCACCAGGGTCGGGGTTCTGCCACAGGAATCGTCGCTGCCCGCCGACCGCCGCGCGGCCGAGCTGTTCGAGGCGCATCTCGGAAGACTCGAGGCATCTGGCGTGCTTGCTGCGAGCGACTGCGTCGGCCTCTCGCGCCTCGGGCTCCTGCGCCCGAGAGAGGCCGGGAAGCGAGTCGGGGACCTGTCGATGGGTCAGCGGCGGCGCCTGGATCTCGCATTGGTCCTCGCTTCGCGGCCACACGTGCTGTTGCTTGACGAGCCGACCAACCACCTCTCGATCGCGCTCGTCGACGAGCTCACGGAGGCACTCGGCGCGACGCAGGCCGCCGTCGTGCTGTCGACGCACGACCGTCAGCTGCTGCGCGACGTCGAGCACTGGCCCCAGCTGCGGCTGCAGGGACGGGTCACCGGTCGAGAGTCCGCGCCCGTGTCGGTGGCTGGTGCGAGGATGACGGGATGAGAAGTCCCGCTATCGGAAGCATCATCGGCGCCGTCGCCGGGGCCTTCGGGCTGGCGCCCTGGTTCGCCACGGGTGCGAACCTGCCCGGGCAGAACCTGTGGTCGGCCGAGACGCTGCCAGGCGACATGCCGATCGCGTTCCTGCCCATCCACCAGTACTTCGTCCTCGACCTCGTCGCCCTGCTGGTGCTCGGCGGGACCCTGGCAGGCTTCGCCGTCCGCCTCCTCCGGGAGCGCGCCACCGAGGTGCGCCGGGCCGCCGCCATCGGGCTGGCCGGCGTCCAGCTCCTCGCCGTCTTCGAGAGCTTCGTCGCGCTCGCGGGAGGCCTCGCCATGAGCGGGAGCCTGCGGGCGCTCCTCTTCTTCGCCGGGATGCTCGTCGGCACGCTCGCCGTCGTCGGCGCATCTCAAGCGGTGTACTGGCTGACGAGCTCGCGCTCAGCGCCGATCTCGGCCCTCGGCCTGTGCCTCGGCGTCATCCCCATCGGCACGTGGCTCGGCCTCTGGTACATGCTCTCTGTCGGCCCGGCCGGGGGTGGGCTGGCCTCGCACGAGCTCGTCCGGTGGACGCCCGGTCTCGCGGTCGGCGTCGTCCTCGGGATGCTCGGCGTCTCGTCGCTCGCACGCATCGCCGTCTGGGCGGGATCGCTCGCCGCGGTCTGGCTGCTGCCCGTCGTCCTCGGTTCGGTCCAGTACGCGCTCGGCACTCGGAACGCCTTCGGGGACGTGTACCTCATGGCCGATCTGGCGAGGACGCTGCTCGTTCCGCTCGCGGGGGAGCTCGCACCCCCTGCGCTCGCCGCCGCCGCCATCGCCGGTCTCCTCGCGTTCGCCGTGCACGTCGGCCGCGCCCACGGACGACTCTCGCCTCCACCCCGACAGCAGAGCGAGGGGCTCACAGCGCCCGGCGTTCATTGAAAGCTCACAGGAACCGGCCGACTCGCGGTAGCGTGTGTGCGCTCCCCGAACCCTCCACGGGACCCGACAGCTCCACGCACCCCAAGGACAACACAATGCTCACGCTCGAAAACTCCACCCAGATGGACTCCTGGCAGTGGGAGGCGCTCTCACCCGGCGGCACCGCAGGCGGCTTCATCGGCTGGATCCTGCTCATCGCAGCCCTCTGGCCCGTCTTCCGGAAAGCTGGCTACCCGGGCTGGGGCGCCATCATCCCGATCTACAACATCTACATCCTCGTCAAGATCGCCGGCTACCACGGCGCTACCGTGCTGCTGTACCTCATCCCGCTCGTCAACATCGTGTTCTCGATCTTCGTCGCGATGCGCATCGGCAAGGCCTTCGGGCGAGGCGGCGTCTTCAGCTTCTTCCTGCTGTGGCTGTTCTCCCTCATCGGCTACTTCATCGTCGGCTACGGCTCATCGCAGTACCGCGGCCCCGGCGGGCGCGCCATCACGGCGTAGCCACCGCCTGCCGTCGGCCACTGACCTGCACGTGCTGGTGCAGGTTGCGGTGCCGGCGCGGGTGGCGCTGGTGCTGGTGCCGGCGCCGTGCAGCTGCTCGCGCGTCTTCCGCCGCGGCGGTCGCTCACCGAAGTCCGGTCGAGCGGCCTCCGCTGCGTCCTGTCGATGGGACGGTGGCTGAGATCGCTCCCGCCGCGTTGTGAGAGCATCCCCTCGGCGTCCCCTCAGCGGAGGAAGGCCACCAGGGCGTCGGCGGTCTCGTCCGGCGCATCCAGCGTCACCACGTGCCCCGCGCCGGGAACCACCACCTCAGTGAGCTGCTCTGCGGCGGCCCACGCTGGCATAGCGCGCGCGATGTTGCCGGTCGTGTCGCGTTCACCCCGCACCAGCAGGGTCGGCACCGGGGTGCGGTAGTTGTCATCGGGGTGCACGAACTCGGTCGTCGCGCGCCAGACGTCGATGAACTCGCGCTTCGAGATGGCGCCGAACGTTCGAGCCAGCGCCGCTCGTGCGCGCTCCGACGTCGCCGAGGCGTCCGCCATGAGCTTCGGGAGCCGGGCGGACGGGATGAGCTGCAGCATCGGCTCCGCGAGCCGGAGCGCGACGCGTTCGCCGACGGTCAGCGGGCTCGCGTTCCAAGTCGCATCGAGCACCGCGATGCTCCCATAGCGCTCGGGTGCACGGCGGACGAGCTCCTGGGCGAGGTTGCCCCCAAGCGAGTGCCCGACGAGCGACACCTCCCCGAGGTCGAGATGGTCGATGAGGCGTTCGATGTCACTCGCGAGCAGCTCGGGGGCGAGCGGGATCGCAGAGGGCCGCGACAGCCCATGCGCCCGCAGATCGACGAGCACGACCCGAAGGCCGGCACCACCGAGGGCGGCCGCCTGCTCCTCGAACATCGTGTGGTCAGCGCCAGCCCCGTGCAGGAGCACAACCGCTCTCGTGCCGGCTGCGCCCGCTGCGCCCGCTGTGCCGGCTGCGCCCGCTGCGCCCGCTGTGCCGGCTGCGCCCGCTGTGCCGGCTGTGCCCGCTTCGTGCGCCGCGTCCGCCGTCGAACCGCGGCCGGCGTCGGAGAAGCGGAGCGTGCATCCGCCGACATCGAGGTGTCCATCGAGCTTGCCCATAGACGCAAGGCTATTGCGCCGCTCCGGGTCCCGCGTCACGTGATTTCGCACGCAACACGTCGGTTTCTCCAGAAATCACCCTACGATTCACCCTGGGGGACCACCGCTCGATCACACAACCCGGATGTGACCATGAAAAAGGCGTTCTCCCTCTTCACCGCCCTTCTGCTCTCGGCCTCGGCCCTCACGTTCCTCGGAATCGCGCCCGCTCAGGCCGCATCCTTCGGGGTCGTGAACCAGGACGTCATGTCGCCCGCGAACTACGTCGCCAAGGGCAGCTACGCGACCACCACACCGCAGGGGGCGCCGGTCTCGTCGCTCTCCGCCCAGACCGCGGCCATGGTCGACACCCTGCCCGACCGCTACCTCAGCGACCACTGGAAGGGACGGCTGAAGACCTCGACCAACCGCGAGAACTTCACCATCCCCATCTACACGGTCGACAGCTCGAGAGCCGACGCCAACTGGGTGACCGTCAAGATGCGGGACTACGCGCTCTACCCGGACATCCACCCCGTCATGGAGGGGAAGGCGACGGCCTCGGCCACCGGTGGTACGTACGGCTTCCAGATCACCCCGTTCGCGACGACGGCGAAGAACTACGGCAAGGTCGTCATCCCGGCGCACGCCGAACCCGGCGGACCGCTGCCCGGAGGGGACAAGTCGATGACGGTCGTCGACATCGCGACGGGCATCGTTCGCGGCTACTACGTCGCCGACAAGCAGGCCGACGGCTCCTGGCTCATGGGCGGCGGCTACCTCACGACGCTGAACTCGCCGAAGTCGACCAACTGGTTCGACCAGAACGAGTGGCTCAAGACGGAGCGCGGCACGAGCTCCGTGGGTGGCGTCATGAACGAGTTCCTCATGGCGGGTGCCGAGGAGATCGCGGCCGGTTCGATCAACCACATCACCAGCTGGACCTTCCCGTCGAGTCGTGCGGGGGTCGCGATGTGGCCCGCGTACCAGACAGACGGGAAGTTGAGCGAAGCGCACGCGCCGAAGATGGGTCAGCGGTTCTGGATCCCGAACGACGCCGCCACCAACGCGAAGATCGCGGCCCTCGGCCTCTCCAGCTTCGAGAAGGTCGTCGTCAAGAACCTGCAGGAGTACGGGGGCATCGTCACCGACCAGAACTACTGGACGATGGCGCTCAACCTGCAGCATCCCGTGACCTTCACCGCCCAGGGCAAGCCCAACCCGTACCTGCCTGGCGGCATCGTGCACAACAAGCACGGCAACGTCGACCTGATCAACAAGATCCCGTGGACCCTCACCAAGTGGGGAGAGATCACCTCGAGCACGAAGCTGCCGCAGTTCGGCGCCCCCACCGCCACCCCGAAACCCACCGCCACCCCGAACCCGACAGCCACGCCGACGCCGACCGTGCAGCCCGGGGTCGCCGAGCGCATCGGCTCGACCGACACGTACGCGAACGCCGTCACGGCATCCGGGAAGTTCAACACGGTCGGCGGCAAGCTCGTCATCGCCAGCGGAGATGGGGGAGTGGATGCGCTGCTCGCGGCCCCGGTCGCCGCGAAGATCGGCGGCAGCATGCTGCTGACGAAACCCAACGCGCTGCCGACGAACGTCTCCGCGGAGCTGACGAGACTGAAACCGTCAGCGATCTTCGTGATCGGCCAGATCTCGGAGGCGCAGAAGACCGCGCTCGGGAAGCTCACGCCCAGGCTCGAGGTCGTCGCGGCCGCCGACAAGTCCGAGACCGCCCTGGCGGTGGCGAAGCGGTTCTTCCCGAACGATCCCAGCGTGTACATCGCCAACAGCGGCATGGCGACGGACATCGCCAACGCCGCCGGGCGGGCCGCACTCGCCAAGGCGCCGCTGCTCCTGACAGGCCCGACGCAGACCAGCGCCAACTTCAAGGCCTACTTCGCGACCGGGAAGGTCACCTCGGCCCGCGTCATCGGCACAGGCACATCGATCTCGGCGGCGGTCTTCAACGAGGTGAAGGCCAAGGTCGCGGCGACGACTCGGGTCAACTCCTCGGACGCCTTCAGCGTCAACGCGGCGCTGCTGAGGGACTTCGACGCCGGAAGCATCCGCCCCAAGGGCTTCACGCTCGCGAACTCCGGGAGCGCCGCCGACATCGCCGTGGCCCTCCTCGTCACAGCGCGCACCGGGTATCCACTGGTGCTCGCCAAGCAATCGTGCGTCCCTGCGGGGGCGAGTGAGGTCACATCGAAGTACCCGGGTGCCAACTACAGCATCGTCGGGACGACCACCGACCTCGTCTCTGACATCCACACGAAGCGCTGCACGTAGGAGACGCGCAGCACGCTCCCCGTGGCCGCCGGTCAGCGCTCGGGGGAGGGAGACAACCGGTAGAGCACCTGCGGCCGCCCGCGCTTGCCGTACCGGTGCGCGAGATCGATCACGCCCGTGTCAACGAGGTGGTCGAGGTAGCGTCTCGCCGTCGCACGGGAGATGTCGCACGCCTCTGCCACGTCGAGCGCCGTCGCGGGGATCACCGGGTCGAGCACCGCGACGACCCGCTCGAGCGTGACCTGGGCCAGCCCCTTCGGGAGGCTGGCCGGCGGCGGGGCCCCGGTCCGGCCCGCGCTCGAGTGGCTTCGAGGCGAGGCGTGCTGGCGGATGCTCCCGGTCGCCAGCAGCCGGTCGATCTCGCCCTGGCCGAGTGGTCGTTCTCGGTCGCTCTCGGAGCTCGCTCGGCGCTCGGCACTGTACAGGTCGAGTCGCTCCTGGAGGGCCGCCTGGGTGAACGGCTTGATGAGGTAGCCGACGACGTGCGCCGCGAGGGCCTGTCTCACCGTGGTCTGGTCGCGGGACGAGCTGATCACCAGCACGTCCGGCACCCTCGCTCCGAGGGTCCTGAGCCGGTGCAGCACCTCGACGCCACTGATGTCGGGGAGTCGCATGTCCAGCAGCATGAGGTCGACCCCGTTCATGCTCTGCGCGAGTGCAGACTCACCCGTGCTGGCGGTGCCGGCAAGCGAGAACCCGGGGGTCTCGGCGACGAACCCGCTGTGCAGCGCCCGAGCCCCGCGATCGTCGTCGACGACGAGTACCCGGATCGGGCTCGCAGCCGGACGCAGGCTCTGCTCGGTGCTGTGACTCATCGCGCTCCTCGTCTCATGGCAGCTTCCGCTTCGACCGCGGTCACGCCGGCCGCTCGATCTCGAAGCTGAAGCGCGTTCCGCCGAGTCGCGACGGCCCGACTTCGATGGTGCCACCGCGCGAGGTGACCGTGCGGCGCACGAGTTCGAGGCCGATGCCCCGTCCGAGACCCGTGGGGTCCGCCTTGGACGAGAACCCGGGAGCGAAGATGCGACCGCTCGCTTCGGGGTCCAGACCTGGACCGTCGTCGTCGACGAGCCCGAAGATGCGGTTGCCGCTCTCGCGAAGCGTGCAGCGCACCCGGGATGCGCCTGCCTCGCCGGCGTTGCGGCAGAGGTTCGCGATGACGGTCACGACCCCGTCGTCGATGTCCTCGTCGAGCTCAAGATCGAAGCTCGCGTGCGCCCCCAGCTCGTGCAGCTCAGCCCGCACCGCCTGTGTCGTGGCGTCGAGGAGGGGCTGGTGGATGCTCGCGTCGGTGCTGTCGGGGGCACCGGCCCCTGCCGTCCGAACCGGCACGACCTCGTCGATGTACTCGAGCGCGTCCTGGGTGTCGCCTCTCGAGACCAGGCCGTGGACCACGTGCATGCGGGTGCTGAACTCGTGAGACTGCTCCCGGAGGGCGGTTGTGGTCCGTTGCATCTGCGCGTGCTCGGCGGCGAGCGCGTCGAGTCTGCGGAAGCGGTGCTCGACCGCGAAGGCGAGGGCCGAGCTGGCGAGCGTGCCGAGGACGAGCGCGCTGATCGTCCAGGGGAGGAGCTCTCCGAGGGCCTCGGCGCTCTCCGCGGAGATGCTCGACTCGAGGACGCCGACGGCGACCATGCCGACGATGGTGCCGTCGTCCCCGAACACCGGGACCTTCGCGCGCAACGATGGGCCGGACGCACCTTCCTGCGTCCCGAGATACGGCTCCCCGGCGAGCACGGACGCGTTGGCCGTGGAGACCTGCACGCCGCGTTCGGCGGGGTCCGGATGCGTGATGCGCACGCCCTCGTCATCGGTGACGACGACGTAGTAGACGCCCGTCGCGTTCTCCACGAGGTGGGCGAGCGGCTGCAGGTCATCGGTGGCCCCGGCGAGGTCATCCGCGTTCGCGAGCGCCGACGTGGTGCCCGCGTTCGCCACGGCTTCGAGCGCGTCCCGCACCTCATCCAGCTCCGCGAGGCTCGACGCGACCTCCTGCACGCGCTCGGCGGTCGTCTCGCGCAGCTCTCGCTCCTGCGCGGAGAAGGCGATCACGGCCGTGAGCGAGACGGAGGCGAGCGTGATGAGACTCGGCACCACGAGCATCCCGAGGCGCACGGCCCGCTGGCTGAGCTTGAACGGCATCGTCATCCTCACCTCCCGCGCCCCAGGACTGGCTCCGAGCTGCGCCTCGAACACCCCCAGGCGATGCCTCTTCGCACCGCGGCTCACGAGCACTTATGAGCACAACTCCTCGTGGAGCTCCCCGCGTTGGAGCGCGATGCAATCCTAAGGCGATATTGCGGAGACAACGATGTCCGCGCGAATGGAGCAATGATGATCCGAGAAACGAAAGAGCCGGCGGCACCGGACGAACCGGGTAGGCAGGCCAAGTCCGGCGGCAGGCGCGTCGTCGGCCGCGTCATCGGCGGGGTCGTAGCCGCCGCGTCGATCGCCGTCGCGAGCTTCGGCTCGATCACCTCCGCCGCGGCGGGTCAGGACATCAACGCGTCGATGACGATCATCGCCCCGGCGGCTGCCGGTGGTGGATGGGACACCGTCGCCCGCGAACTGCAGCAGGCGCAGAAGGCCAACGGGCTCGTCAACAACGTGCAGGTGGTCAACATGCCAGGGGCCGGCGGGACGATCGCGCTCGGCAATGTTTCTGTCCTGGATGGCGAACCCAACAACCTCCTCGTCGGAGGGACCGGCCTGCTGGCCGCCACCATCCAGTACGACTCCGCGGCGAAGCTCGAAGATGTCACGCCGCTCGCGGTGCTGGTCGAGGAGTACGACGTCATCGTCGTCCCAGCCGACTCCCCGTACGAGACCCTCGAGGACCTCGCCACGGCATGGAAGGCCGACCCGAAGTCCATTCCATGGACGGGCGGCGGCTCGTTCGACCAGCTCGTGGTGACCGACCTCGCGCTGAGCGCAGGCATCGAGCCCGTCGACAGCACCTACATCTCGTCTGACGGCGGCGGCGAGGCCATCCAGGCGCTCCTCAACGGAACGGCGCAGGCCGCGGCAGGAGGCTACGCGGACAACATCGACCAGATCGAGGCCGGCAGGCTGCGCGCCCTCGCGGTCGTGGCGAAGGAGCCCATCGAAGGCGTCGACATTCCGACAGCCGCCGAGCAGGGCTACGACATCTCGCTCACGAACTGGCGCTCGATCCACGCTCCCTCCGGCTTGACCGAGGAGCAGACGGGCGCCCTCGCCGAACTCGTGGTCGAGACGACCCAGACACCCGAGTGGCAGGACGCCATCGACAGGTACCACTGGAACGAGCGCCTCATCATCGGCGACGAGCTCGACACCTTCCTCGCTGAAGAGGAACTGCGCATCAAGGAGCTCTACGAGGAGATGGGACAATGACGCACCACGCGAACCCGACGGCCGCGTCAGCGGTCATCGGCGGAGACCTGACCTTCGCCGCCGGCCCGAGCAAGACGGCCACCCTCCTCAAGGGACTGACGATGCCGCTGGTCATCGCAGCCTTCGCCACCTACCTCGTCTTCGGTATCTTCACGATGAAGGTGCCAGAGGGCGCCGACTTCCCTGGACCGCAGTTCTTCCCCGGCCTCATCGCTGCCGGCCTGTACCTCTTCGCGGTGCTGCTCGCCGTCGGTGCTGTCCGGGAGATGCGCGCGACCGCGGCCTCCGCGTCGACCATGACCGAGGAGGAGCTTCTCGCCCGTGCACTGGCCGACGACGAGGCGCTCGCCGCGGCGGGTGCAGCAGACGCACCGCGCAAGGTGCGCGTCGACGTGAAGTCCTTCGCCTGGGTCGTCGGCTCGTTCCTGGTGTTCTCGCTGACGCTCGACCTGCTCGGCTGGGTCATCGCAGCCGCCCTCCTCTTCTGGTGCGTGGCCCGCGGCTTCGGTTCCACGAAGCCGGTGGCGAGCCTCGTCGTGGGCTTCACGCTGAGCTCGCTCGCCTACATCGCCTTCGACATGGCACTCGGCATGTCGCTCCCGTCCGGCATCCTCGGAGGTATCTGACATGGAAACGCTCGAACTCCTCATGGAGGGGTTCGCCGGTGCCCTCACCTGGCAGAACCTCATGTGGGTCTTCGTCGGGTGCCTCCTCGGCACCGCCGTCGGCGTGCTGCCGGGCCTCGGCTCCTCGATGGCGGTCGCCCTCCTGCTGCCCGTCACGTTCTCCCTCGAGCCGACGGCCGCGTTCATCATGTTCGCCGGCGTCTACTTCGGCGGCCTCTTCGGCGACTCGACCATGGGCATCCTGATGAACACGCCAGGCCAGGCGTCAGCCATCGCCTCCACGTTCGAGGGGCACAAGATGGCCCTGAACGGCCGAGCCGCTCAGGCGCTCGCGACGGCTGCCATCGGCGCATTCATCGGTGGCTTCGTCGCCTCGATCGTGGTGGTCTTCCTGGCCCCTGCGCTTGCCGACTTCTCCAGCAGCTTCGGGCCGGCGGAGTTCTTCGCCCTCGCAGTGTTCGCGTTCGCGGCGACCTCCACCGTGGTCACCGACAACGTCGTCAAGGGGCTCACGGCCCTGTTCATCGGCCTCGGCGTCGCCGTCATCGGCATCGACGGCGTCTCCGGCGCCCCGCGCTTCACGATGGACTCCCCGCAGCTGTTCGACGGCATCTCGCTGGTGACGGTGACGGTCGCGGTCCTCGCGCTCGGTGAGGTCATCTACGTCGCCTGCCTCGAGCGGCACGTCAGCGACAAGGGCCTTATCCGCCCGAAGGGTCGCCCGTGGTTGAGCCGCAAGGAGTTCAAGGAGGCCACGCCGGCCTGGCTGCGTGGCACCGTCATCGGTCTGCCGTTCGGTGTGGTGCCGGCCGGTGGCTCCGAGATCCCCACGTTCCTCGCCTTCGGCGTGGAGAAGCGACTGGATGCGCGCCGCAAGGACCCGCAGTTCGGCAAGGGCGCGATCAGGGGCCTCGCAGCCCCGGAGGCGGCTGGCAACGCGACGACGGGCATGGCGATGGGTGCGCTCCTGGCGCTCGGCCTCCCCATCTCGGCGACGGCGGCGATCATGCTCGCCGCGTTCCGTCAGTACGGCCTGCAGCCGGGCCCGTTGCTCTTCGATCGCGCCCCCGAGCTGGTCTGGGCGCTGCTCGCGAGCTTCTTCATCGCCATGGTGGTGCTGCTCGTCCTGAACCTGCCGTTCGCGATGCTGTGGGCGAAGCTGCTCCTGATCCCTCGCCCCTACCTGTACGCGGGCATCACGATCTTCTGCGCGCTCGGCATCTACGCCACGTCGGGTTCGACGTTCGACCTGCTCATGCTGCTCGGGGTCGGCCTGCTCGGCTTCCTGATGCGGGCTCTCGACTTCCCGATCGCACCCCTCATCATCGGCATGGTCCTCGGCCCGCTGGCCGAGACGAGCCTGCGGGATGCGGCGATGAGTGCCAACGGCGACTTCTCCGTGCTCGTGCAGGGGCCGATCGCGATCGCGCTCTACACGCTCCTGGCGCTGGTGCTCGCCTTCACCGTGCGCGGCCGCCTCGTGGCTCGCAAGCGTGCGAAGCAGGAGCAGAAGGAAGAGGAGCTCAGCTCCTCAGCACGATAGCCCTCAGGTGCGCGAGGGTTCAGACGCTGCTGGTTCCCGGCGTCTGGCCGACCATGGCGGCGGCGATCGTTTCGATCGTCGCCGCCATGGCGCGTGCGGCGCGTGAGAGGGGCACGTCGCTCCGGTGCGCGAGGCTCACGGTGCGCTGCAGGTTCGAGTCGGTGAGGCGGGCCGAGCGGAAGCCCTGCCGCCCACGCAGCACCATTGCCGGCACGACCGCCACGCCGAGGCCCAGCTCCACGAACCGGAGCACCGCATCCATCTCGGGGCCCTCCACGATCACGTTCGGATGCAGGCCCGCCTCGACGTAGGCGGCCTCCGTGGCCGCGCGGAGGTCGTAGCCGCGATGGAAGACCACCTGCGGCTTGGCGGCGAGCTCCGTGAGCGTGAGCGTGGGGGAGTCGAGCGCGGCCGTGCCCTGCGCCGCGGAGACGACGAGCAGCTCCTCGTTGAGCAGAGGAACCCTCGAGAGGGTCGCGCGCGGCGTCTGCCGGGACTCGGGGGTCGTGATGAGCGCCAGGTCGAGTGCGCCTTCCGCGAGCTGCTCGATGAGACCCTGCGAGCCGCTCTCCGAGACGTGCAGCTCGATGCCGGGATGCGACGCGTGGAACGACTGCAGCGCATCCGCGACAAGGCTGACGCAGAGCGACGGGGTCGCCCCGAGGCGCACCGTGCCGCGCTGCAGGTCGGCGAGCTCCGCCATCTCGCGGCGCACCGAGTCGGCGTCGGCGAGCATGCGCCGCGCGAGCGGGAGGAGGGACTCGCCAGCGTCGGTGAGCGCCACCCGGCCCGGCGTGCGGTTGAAGAGCGGCGCCCCGAGGTCCTGCTCGAGGGTCGAGATCTGTCGGCTCAGGGAGGGCTGCGCGAGGTGCAGCACCTCGGCCGCCCGCGTGAAATGCCCCTGCGAGGCGACCTCGACGAAGCTCCGCAACTGGTCCAAGTTCATGGCCATAGCCTACGTGCATCGCCACGAGCAGGACTATGCATTGGAGTAATGACGCTGGGCTCTCTACCGTTGCTGACATGACACCGACCAAGTCCATCGAACGCCAGATCTCCACCACCGTGCTGGTCATCGGAACCGGCGGTTCCGGCCTGCGCGCCGCCATCGAAGTCGCCGAGCAGGGCGTCGACGTGCTGGCCGTCGGCAAACGCCCCAAGCATGACGCGCACACGTCCCTCGCCGCGGGCGGCATCAACGCAGCGCTCGGAACCATGGACGAGGAGGACAGCTGGCAGCAGCACGCCGCCGACACCATCAAGGAAAGCTACTGGCTCGCCAACCCGCACACCGTCGAGATCGTGACCCGCGGCGCCGAGCAGGGCATCCGCGACCTCGAGCGCTACGGCATGGGCTTCCAGCGCGAGGGCGACGGACGCATCTCGCAGCGCTTCTTCGGCGCCCACAAGTTCCGCCGCACCGCCTTCGCCGGCGACTACACCGGACTCGAGATCCAGCGCTCCCTCGTCGCCCGCAGCGAGCAGCTCGACATCCCGATCCTCGACACCGTCTACATCACGCGCATCCTCGTGAGCGACAACGTCGTCTTCGGCGCCTACGGCTTCGACATCAACGACGGAACCCGGTACCTCATCCACGCCGACTCCGTGATCCTCGCCGCGGGCGGCCACAACCGCATCTGGCGACGCACCTCCTCCCGCCGCGACGAGAACACGGGCGACTCGTTCCGCCTCGCCGTCGAGGCCGGCGGGCGACTCCGCGACCCGGAGCTCGTGCAGTTCCACCCGTCCGGCATCATCGAACCCGAGAACGCGGCCGGAACCCTCGTCTCCGAGGCCGCCCGCGGCGAGGGCGGCATCCTCACCAACGGCCTCGGGGAGCGCTTCATGGAGCGCTACGACCCCGAGCGCATGGAGCTCTCGACCCGCGACCGCGTGGCGCTCGCCGCGTACACGGAGATCAAGGAGGGGCGCGGCACCGCGAACGGAGGCGTCTGGCTCGACGTGTCGCATCTGCCCCGCGAGACCATCATGAACCGCCTCCCGCGCATCTACCAGCAGATGCTGGAGCTGCAGATGCTCGACATCACGGAGAAGCCGATCGAGATCGCCCCGACCGCGCACTACTCGATGGGTGGCGTGTGGGTTCGCCCCGACGATCACAGCACCGACGTCGACGGCCTCTACGCCATCGGCGAGGCCTCCAGCGGACTGCACGGCGCGAACCGCCTCGGCGGCAACTCGCTCATCGAGCTGCTCGTGTTCGGCCGCATCGTCGGCCAGGCAGCCGTCGCCCACTCCGGGGGACTGGATGCGCAGCGCCGCTCGGCAGCCGCCGTCGCGCAGGCACGCGGCGAGATCAACGACCTCCTGTCGGCCGATGGACGCGAGAACGTGCGCGCCCTGCAGCGCGCCATCCGCGACACGATGACGGAGTACGCGGGCGTCGTGCGCGACGAGGACGGGCTGAAGGCGGGCATCGCGGCTCTGGACCTCATCGAGTCGCGCATGGAGGATGTCGGCATCCACCCCGACATCGCCGGTTTCCAGGACCTCGCGCACGCCTTCGACCTCAAGTCGTCGGCGCTCGCCGCACGCGCCACGCTGGAGGCGGCCCTCGAGCGCCGCGAGACGCGTGGCTGCCACAACCGCAGCGACTTCCCCGAGCTCGACCCGGCAATGCAGGTGAACCTCGTGTGGTCGCCGAGCGGCGGCATCACGCGCGAGGAGATCCCGCCAGTGCCCGCCGAGATCGCCGAGCTCATCGGCGAGGTCTCCGTCGAGGGCAAGCTCGTCGAATAGCGAGCTCTCGGGTCTGGTGCCCGCGCCCCGGTGGCGGTGTTGTGGTCGTCAAACGGCAGCTGACGCGACCACAAGTCCGCTCCCGCGGGTGGTTCCACGAACCGCACCTCGTTCTTCGGGACCTGAACGGCGATTCAGCCCGGTCCTCGTCGACTACCCGCTCGCGGTCTGCCAGGATCGGGCTGTTCGTCATCGCAGAACTGGAGCACCATTGTCCGCTAAATCCTTCACCCCTGAACTCGACCTCACGCTGAGTCGCGTCATCCACGCACCGAGGTACGTCGTCTGGCGAGCCTGGACCTCACCAGAGCTGCTTGCGACCTGGTGGACCCCGGCCCCTACGCAGTCGCGCATCGAGCAGCTCGACGTCCGACCGGGCGGAGCGTTCGTGACGCGGATGAGCGACGACGGCGAGACCTTCGTGCCCCATACCGACGGCATCTTCCTGTCCGTCGAAGAGGGCTCCCGGCTGGTCTTCACGAACGCGGTGACGTCGGCGCTGCGCCCGGCGGCACCGGCCCCCATCTCGATCGTCGCCGAGATCTCGTTCGCGGAGCACGCGGACGGCACGGAGTACACAGCCGTCGTACGCCACGCCGACTCAGCAGCCCGCGCCCTGCACCTCGAACTCGGCTTCCACGAAGGCTGGGGAGCTGTCACGGAAGCGCTGGCCGTGCTGTCCGAACGTCTCGCGGGAGAGTGACCAAGCGTCCCGTGGGGCGGAAATGCCGACCCACGGGACGCTTGAGTTCTGAGCCTGAGTTCTCTGCGTCAGCCGTCAGCGCGCAGCTCTCAGCGCCCTGCGGGGGCCCCGGTCTGCTGCTGCTTTCCCTCTGGCCGTTCCGCGGGTCCATGCACCGGTAGGCGCAGGACCCCGGTCCGCAGATCCTCGCGACGCACGTCCTTCGTGTAGTCGAAGTGCGGGTCCTCGCGCAGCTGCAGGATGAGGGAGACTCCGAGCAGCGCGACGATGATCGTGAACGGCAGCGCCGACAGCATCGCTGCCTGCTGCAAGGCCGCGAGCCCGCCCGTGAGGAGCAGCAGCGACGCGCAGAGGCCCGTGAGGAGGCCCCACACGGTGAGCACCGGCTTGGCCGGTTCGAGCGCACCTCGAGACGAGAGCATGCTCAAAACGAACGTGTTCGCGTCGGCGCCTGAGATGAAGAACAGGACGACGAGGATGATCGCGATCACCGAGGTGATCTCCACGAGCGGCAGGTTCGAGAGCATCTCGAAGAAGGCCGAGTTCACGTCGGCAGTGGCTGCGGTCCCGATGCTGCCGTCGCCGTCGAGGTCGAACTTGATCGCGGAACCGCCGAAGATCGTGAACCAGCCGAAGAACACGAGGCTCGGCACGACCATGACGCCGAGCACGAACTGGCGGATGGTGCGCCCGCGCGAGATCTTCGCGAGGAAGACGCCGACGAACGCACCCCAGCTCAGCCACCAGGCCATCATGAAGTAGGTCCACCACTGCATCCACTGCCCGTCGTCCGCGGTGAGCGGCGTGGTGAGGCTCATCTCGAAGAAGTTGCTCACGTAGGCCCCGGTGGAGCGCACGAAGAGGTTCGTGATGAAGTTCGTGGGCCCGACGAAGAACACGAAGATGCCGAGCGCGACCGAGGCCAGCATCGTCGCCTGGGAGATGTACTTGATGCCGCGGTTCACGCCGGAGAGGGCCGAGAGCGTGAAGATGATGGTGATCACGGCGATGACGAGGATCTGGACGAACGTGTCCGTCGGCAGGCCCATCACCCGGTTGAGGCCCTCCGTGATCTGGGAGGCGCCGAGCCCCAGCGAGGTCGTCGTGCCGAAGAGCGTCGCGATGATGGCGAACACGTCGATGACGTTGCCGAGCACCCCGTCGACGCGGTCGCCGAAGATCGGCCGCAGCATGGGGGAGACGAGCCCCGTGTTGCCCTTGCGGTGCGTCGAGTAGGCGATCGCCACGCCGAACACTCCGAACACGGCCCACGCGTGGGGGCCCCAGTCGAAGTAGGAGAACTGCATTGCGACGACGGCGGCCTCGACCGTGCCGGACTCGGCGAGCCCGTGCGGGGGCGTCACGAAGTGCGAGATGGGTTCTGCGACGCCGTAGCTGATGAGGCCCACGCCCATCACGGCGGAGAGGATCATCGCGAGCCACGCCCACGTGCTGAACTCGGGGCGGTCCGTGTCCGCGCCGAGGCGGATGCGCCCGAAGCGGCTGCAGGCCAGGTACACGAGGAGCCCGATGCAGCCCATGGTGACGAGGAGGTACGACCAGCCGACCGTGGCTGAGGCCCAGTTGATGGCGGCGGTCATGGAGCCGTTGAGGGTGTCAGGGGAGATCGCCGCCCAGGAGACGAACGCCAGGATGAGGGCGATCGACGACCAGAAGACGACGCCTGGCCGGTGGCGGAGCGCGTCCGCGGCCGCTTGCGCGCGGCTCGGCGCGCCGAGTGGTTCGAGGCCGTGGCCCGCGAACTGCGGGTCATCCTGGTCGCTGGGATCCGCGTAATCCGAGAAGCCGGGTCCGCGCCCCGACCACCGTTCCTTGCTGGAGGTGCGTCGAGAGTTCATGTGTTGCTCCACTTCGTGATGTGGCATGGCCCAGGTGGGCAGGTGGCCGCGCGCAGCTGCGCGCGGCCGTGGGGGATCAGAGCTGCGAGAGCCCGCGTCCGTCGAAGAACTTGCCGGCCTTGTAGAGGATGGGCGCGTCGTCGGTGGTCGTCGCGTGGTGCACGCGGCCGATGAAGATGGTGTGCGTGAGCGCCTGGAAGCGCTCCTTGATCTCGACCTCGATCGAGGCTGAGGATCCGTCGATGAGCGGGCTTCCCTCGGGCGCTTCGTGCCAGGTGATGTCGGCGAACTTGTCTGCGCTCTTCGAGGCGAAGGTCGCGAGCACGTCCTGCTGCTCGCTCGACAGGATGTTGATGCCGAGGTTCGTGGAGCGGAAGAGCGACGGGTAGGTGGAGGAGGACTTCTGCACGCACACGAGCACGAGGGGCGGGTCGAGCGAGACCGAGGAGTAGGCGCTCACGGCGAGCCCGCGCGGCTTTCCGTCTTCATCCTTGGTCGTCACGACGGTGACGCCGGAGATGAACTGCTTGTTGAACGCCTTGAGCATCTCGCGCGGGGGAGCCGTGGACTCGTCCGCGTAGTCGGCGTCGCTGTCCTCGAACGCGGAATGCAGTGAGGGGAGGCCGAGGTGCGTGAGGAGCTCGGCGGAGTCCCAGGTGACGCGCTCGTGGGAGACGAGGCCGTCTCTAAGCGTGGCGTAGTTGGATCCGTTCGTGATGACGCGCTTGCCGGTCGGGGGGACAGTGCCGAGCGGCTGCGTGAACGTTCCGTCTGAGGTCCAGAAGACCGCCAACGCGTCGTCTTCCACGAGGACGCGATCGATGCGCGTGACCAGGTCGGGGAACGCGGCGCGCACCTCGGTGACCTCCTGCTTGAACTCGTCGAGTGTCGAGACTCGACCTGACCTTGTGCTCTCGCGCTGGTAGTCCGGGGTCACGAGGGCTTCGAACGCACCGAAGTCACCCCGATCCCACGCGTCGGACCATGCAGCTGCGACAGCATCTTTGATGTTTGCTTGCATGCAACGGAGCGTAACCCCGTGGTCATGCATGCGTCAACGGTTGGTTGTAAACGTTGTGTTTCCTGGGAAATGCTCCGTTCGTTGACAATTCTGTGGCATGCCAGATAGCGTTCTTGTATGCAACAGATCACGCCCCTGGGGCTCAGCGATGAGGCCTACGCCGACCTCCCGCTTCTCGAGCGCCTCCGCCGCCTGGTCACGAGCGGCACCTACCCTCCGGGCGATCCCATGCCCGAGCTGGTGCTCGCTCAGGAATTCGGGGTGAGCCGAACACCCATCCGGGAGGCGCTCAAGCAGCTCGAGAACGAGGGGCTCGTCGAGATCCGTCCGCGCGTCGGAACGTTCGTGCGCACCCCCACCCGGCGTGAGATCGTCGAGCTCTTCCAGCTCAAGGAGTCCCTGGAGGGCCTCGCCGCCAACCTGCTCGCCCGCCGCGGGCCGACCTCCGAGCTGGCGACCCTCTCGCGCAACCTCGACGAGAGCGACGCCGCGGTCCACGACGGCGACACCGCCGAGTACGCACGGCTCGTCCACGAGTTCCACTGGACGATCGTGCTCGGAGCCGACAACGCCAAGCTCGCCGAGCACTACGAGCGGCTCATGAACCAGCTCGCGTACCACCGCATCGTGCTCCGCACCATCGAGCGGCCGGGCCGACTGCTCGCCTCCAACCACGAGCACCGCGCCGTCGTGCGCTCCATCGTCGAGAAGGACGCCATCGGGGCCGAGTTCGCGATGCGCACCCACGTCGAGGCCTCGAGCCGAGCAGCGCTCGCCCCGGCCGACCACGGCAACCCAGCCGACAGCGAGCCCGCCCACGCCTGAACCGCGCCGAGCACCCCACGCTCAGATGATCAGCACCGACCACCAGGAGTCACCATGACCACCACCGCCACAGCGGCAGCGCCGCGCGGGGACGCATTCGCGGACCGAGCGCTCGCGCTCGGCGTCCGCAGAATCTTCACCGCCTACGAGGACGTCATCTCCGACGGCGGCGTCGACGCGCCCACCGCCATCCGCCAGGCCAGCGCGGTCGCCGTCGTCCGCAACCCGTGGATCGGCGAGGGGCCGCTCGCCGACCTCACCGAGGCCACCGCCGAGGTCGCTCCCATCGTCGCGAAGCTCCTCAGCGACCGTCTGCTCGCCGCCCTCGGCGGTGCCGACCGTGTCGAAGCGTTCGGGAAGGCGGCGGTGGTCGGCCTGGACGGCGAGATCGAGCACGCCGGTGCCCTCATCCACACGCCTTACTTCGGCAACCTGCTTCGCGAGTTCCTCGAGGGCACCTCGATCATCTGCTTCTCCGACACGCGAGCCGACGCGGGCGGCGACCTCCGGGTGCCCCTGTGGCACAAGACGGCCGCCGCCACGCGCAGCCACTACCAGTCACTCGACGTGCACCTCGCGGATGCGCCGCACCGCGACGAGATCGCGGTCATCGCGGTCGCATCCTCCGGCCCCCGACCCCACCCCCGGATCGGCGACCGGACCACGGACGTGCCGGTCACATCCGACATCCTGAAAGGAATCGAAGCATGAAGGTTCGCAAGATCATCACCATCGTCGACGAGACGCTCATCGAGGGCGGACGAGAGGTCTCCCCGTCGGCGCGCACCGCCGTCGTCGCGGCCATCATCGACAACCCGTGGGCCGGACAGGGGTTCGTCGACGACCTCAGCGCCGGCATCGACGCGGTCGCCTCCGACCTCGGTGCCCTCCTCGCGCCCCGCGTCATCGAAGCGCTCGGCGCTCCGCTCGAGGCCTACGGCAAGGCCGCCATCATCGGCCTGAACGGGGAGATCGAGCACGGCTCCGCGATCATCCACACGCTCAAGTTCGGCGACCACTTCCGCAAGGCGGCGAACGCGAGCACGCTGCTCCCCGCCGTCGAGAAGCGCGGACCCGCCGGTGTGGCGTTCGACATCCCCCTCAAGCACTTCACCGACGCCACCATCCGCTCCCACCACCAGTCGTTCGAGGTGCGGATCGCGGACGCGCCGCATCCCGACGAGATCCTCATCGCCCTCGCCGGTGCGGCGCAGGGGCGCCCGCAGCAGCGGCTCGCGGCGCTCTCCACCGAGCTGTAGGCGAGAACCCGCCGTGAGCTCGACCGAGGCGCAGACCCCCATCGTGCTGCTGCACGGAGTGGGGCTCGATCGAACGATGTGGGCTCCCGTCGCGGAGCTCCTCGGCCACCGGGCCGTCGCACTCGATCTCCCTGGCCACGGAGCCCAGTCGCCGCTGCGCGCCCCCACGTCGCTCGCCGACTTCGCGGCCGACGTGGAGCGGCGTCTCCCAGACGGGCCGATCCACCTCGTCGGCTTCTCGCTCGGCGCCCTCGTCGCGCAGCACATCGCGAGCCGCGCACCGGAGCGCGTCGCGACGCTCACCTGCGTCAGCTCGGTCTGCAGGCGCACACCGGATGAGCGTGCCGCGGTGCTCGCGCGTCTCGCATCGGCGCGCACCGACTTCGGCGCGACCGTCGAGCGCTCGCTCGAGCGCTGGTACTCGGGCAGCGGCGTTTGCGCCGCGACGGTCGCCGAGACGAGGCGAGTGCTCGAAGCCAACGACGTCGAGTCGTTCGGGCACGCCTACGAGATCTTCGCGACCGGCGACCAGCAGGTGTCGGCGGCACTCGGCGCGATCACGGCGCCGACCCTCGCCATCACGGGCGACCTCGACCCAGGATCGACCCCGGACATGACCCGCAGGCTGGCCGAGGCCATCCCCGCGGCGCGGACCCGCATCGTCGCCGGGGTCCGGCACATGCTCCCGGTCGAAGCACCCTCGACGCTCGTCGACGAGCTCGAAGCGCTCATCGGCGGCGCCGCACCTCACCCCACCCCCAGGCATCACGAAGGAGCACACCATGACTGACCGCTACGGCCACTTCATCGACGGGTCCTGGCGCGACCCCGCCGGTGGCGCCTACTTCGAGAGCATCAACCCGGCCACGCTGGAGGTGCTCTACGAGGCGGCCCGCGGCGATGGGGCCGACGTCGAGCTGGCCGTCGCAGCGGCAAGGCGCGCGTTCGAAGCGCCCAGCTGGAGCGGCCTCACCGCGACGCAGCGGGGGAAGCTGCTCCGCCGCCTCGGCGACCTCGTCGCGGAGAACGCCGACGAGCTCGCCCGCCTCGAGAGCCTCGACAACGGCAAGCTCCTCCGCGAGATGCGCGGCCAGCTCGCCTCCCTGCCCGAGTACCTCTACTACTACGGCGGGCTCGCCGACAAGATCCAGGGCTCGCAGATCCCGACAAGCAACCTGCAGATCCTCAACTACACGCAGCACGAACCGCTCGGCGTGGTCGGCGCGATCACGCCGTGGAACTCTCCACTCACCCTCACGACGTCCAAGCTCGCCCCAGCGCTCGCCGCCGGGAACACCGTCGTCATCAAGCCGAGCGAGTACACGTCGCGCACCGTGCTCCGCTTCGCGCAGCTCGCGAGCGAGGCGGGCTTCCCAGACGGCGTCGTCAACGTCGTCACGGGATACGGGGCCGAGGCGGGCGCCGCGCTCGTCGAGAACCCAACGATCGCGAAGATCTCGTTCACCGGGTCGACGCGCACGGGCTCCGCGATCGCAGCCAGCGCCGCGGCACGCTTCATCGGATGCACGCTCGAGCTCGGCGGCAAGAGCCCGAATATCGTGTTCGGCGACGCGAACATCGAGAACGCGGCGATGGGCGTCATCGCCGGCATCTACGCGGCCGCGGGGCAGACCTGCATCGCCGGCAGCCGCGTCTTCGCGCACAGGTCCGTCTACGACGAGCTGCTCGAGCGCGTCTCGACGCGCGCGAAGTCGATCGTCATCGGAGACCCCCTCGACGACGCGACCGAGCTGGGACCCCTCGCGTTCGGCGACCAGCTCGACAAGGTCCGCTCCTACGTCGGCATCGGCGTCGACGAGGGCGCAACCCTCTACGCGGGCGGAGGCCGGCCAGACGTCACGCTTCCCGGGTACTACTTCGAGCCGACCGTGCTCACCGACGTCACGAACAGCATGCGCGTCGTCCGCGAGGAGATCTTCGGACCGGTCGCCGCGATCATGCCCTTCGACACCGAGGACGAGGTCGTCAGCCTCGCCAACGACACCGAGTTCGGTCTCGCCGCCGGCGTCTGGACGCAGAACCTCGCGAGAGCCCACCGCATGTCGCGGCGGCTCGAGGCCGGCACGATCTGGGTCAACACCTACCGCGCCATGTCACCCATGTCGCCGAGGCAGGGGTTCAAGAGCTCCGGCGTCGGCATCGAGCACGGCATCGAGTCGATGCACGAGTACACCCGCCTCAAGAGCGTGTGGATCAACACCGACGAGTCGCCCGTCGCAGACCCCTTCGTGATGCGGGGGTAGGGGCCATGCCACTCATCGACATCTCCATCGCCAAGGGGCGCACACCCGAGCAGCTCCGCGCCCTCATCGACGGCGTCCACCGCGTCGCCGAAGAGACCGTCGGGGCAGCGCCCGAGAACATCACCGTCGTCGTCCGCGAGATCGAGCACGAGCACTGGTCGCGCGGCAACACGACGATCGCAGAACGAGCCCGCCGCAGCTGACCGCGGAGCACATCCACTCTCGAAAGGACACGACAATGCGTTTCTCTCTGTTCATCCACATGGAGCGCTGGGACGACTCCGTCAGCACCGAGCAGCTGTTCGCGGAGCTCGTCGAGCTGACGCTGCTCGCCGAGAAGGCCGGCTTCAGCACGGTCTGGATCGGCGAGCACCACTCCATGGAGTACACGATCTCGCCGAGCCCCATGCCGCAGCTCGCGTACCTCGCCGCGGTCACCACGAAGATCCGTCTCGGCGCCGGCACCATCATCGCCCCCTTCTGGAACCCGCTCCGGGTGGCCGGCGAGACGGCGCTGCTCGACGTCATCAGCGGCGGCCGCGCCGAGGTGGGTCTCGCCAGAGGCGCCTACCAGTTCGAGTTCGACCGTCTCGCCGGCGGCATGCCGGGCAAGGAAGGCGGGCAGCACCTGCGCGAGCTCATCCCCGCCGTGCGCGAGCTGTGGCAGGGCGACTACGCGCACGACGGCGAGATCTGGCAGTTCCCCGTCTCGACGAGCGTGCCCAAGCCGGTGCAGCAGCCGACGCCGCCGATGTGGGTGGCCGCGCGCGACCCCGACACGCACGACTTCGCCGTCGCCAACGGCTGCAACGTCATGGTGACGCCGCTCATGAAGGGCGACGAGGAAGTCGCGGACCTCGTGAGCAAGTTCGAGACGGCTGTGGCGAACCATCCCGAGGTTGCGCGCCCCGAGATCATGGTGCTGCGCCACACCTACGTGCACGACGAGGCCGACCCTGAGGGGTGGCGTCCAGCCGCGGAAGGCGTCAACAAGTTCTACCGGACGTTCGACGCCTGGTTCGGCAACAAGACCGACCCCGTCGACGGGTTCCTCGAGCCGAGCCCTGAGGCGAAGTTCGCCGAACGACCCGAGTTCACGCCCGAGTCGCTGCACCGGACGGCGATGATCGGCACCCCAGAAGAGGTCATCACCCGACTCCGCGAGTACGAGGCGCTCGGCGTCGACGAGTTCAGCTTCTGGAGCGACAACTCCCTCTCCCACGAGCAGAAGAAGCGCTCGCTCGAGCTGTTCATCGAGCAGGTCGTTCCCGAGTTCTCGTAGGACCCCACGAGGCGGCGGACAGGCGGGCGGGTGCTTACAGGCATCCGCCCGCAGCTGCACCTCCGTCCTCCGACGTGGCGAGGAGCATCTCCGGCACCAGGAGGAGGGATGTCGGTCGCTCGGGGGAAGCCCCGCCCGGGTCGGCTCCGTAGCGTTGACCGCAACGGGAACGACGATGGGAGATGACATGGACAGCACGCAGCAGGACGGCACTCGAGGTGGCGGCGCCAACGGCTCGACCCAGATGGGGACCGGCATCGCCGTCGGGCTCGCCGTCGGAGTCGCGCTCGCCCTCATCCTCGACAGCTGGGCGATCGGTCTGGGGGTCGGCTTGGTTCTCGGCATCGTGACAGGCGCGGTCCTCGACCGACTCGCCAAGCGTGGCCGGCGTCAAGGGGACCCAGGTCTCGAGGATCCCCGTCCGGGCGCTACGCCTTCGGACTCGTGAGCCGCGGCAGCAGCACCGGCGTCTCGCGCTTGTACGTCTCGTAGTCGGCGTCGCCGCCCCACTTCCTGTCAGCCTTCGCTTCCAGGAGCGGCACGCCACTCACGCGGAGGAGCAGGAGCGCGACGAAGACCGGCGAGATGAGCGCGACCCACTGCCAGCCCACGAGGACGGGCGCGGCGACGATGGCGACGCCCACCCACAGGAGGATCTCGCCGAAGTAGTTGGGGTGGCGGGAACGCGACCACAGGCCCGTGCGGATGAAGCGACCCTTGTTCGCGGGGTCAGCCGTGAAGGCGTTCTTCTGCAGGTCGGCAACGACCTCGATGATGAACCCGGCCGCCCACACGACCATGCCGACGATCCCCAGCCAGCCGAACGGCTCGCGGTCGTCGGTGCCTCCCGCGATCGCGATCCACGCGGCGGCCGCGGTGAGGCTCACCCACAGCCCCTGCATGATCCAGACGCGCAGGAAGCGCAGCTTGTCGCCCTTGATGTCGTCGAAGCGGTCGTCGGAGCCGGAGCGGTGGATGCGCGCGAACAGGAACGACCCGAGGCGAAGCGCCCACAGGACGACCATGGCCCCGAGGACCCAGGCGCGTGCATCTGGTTCGGGCGCCGCGACGAGGAGACCAACCGTCACGATGATGAACGTCGCGCTTCCCGTGAGGTCGAAGAAGCGCTCCGTCTTCGCAGCTGCAGACGGCAGGTAGACGAGGACTTGGATGAGGAAGGCCGCCGCGACCGCCCACGCGTAGAGGGGGACGCCGGCGAGCTGCGTCCCGCCCTGGCTCCCGGCGAGGGCGACGAGGGCCCCGATGGCGACCGCGATGAGAATCGTGACGATCGTCGCCGTGTGCTTCTTTCCTGCGGTGGTGCCGCTGCTCGCGGTGGTTTCGCTGCTCATGCTGGTGCCTCTCGAGGCGTCGGGCGCGGTGGCCGGTGAACGGGAAAAGGAGGGAGTGGCCGTGCGTCAGGCGTACAGGGCCGCGACGGCGTCGGTGCTGCGCTGCAGGACGGCGGCGCGCTTGAGCTTCAGTGTCGGCGTGATGAAGGTGGGGTCTTCGAGGTCCGTCGCGATGAGCGTGAAGCGTCGGACCTGCTCGCTCCGGGCGACGAGCGCGTTTGCCCGGTCGACGGCCGCCTGCACGTGGTCCCGCGCTCGTGCATCGACGACGGTGAGCAACTCGTGGTGCGCGGGGTCCGGGTGGGTGGCGGCGGCGATCTCGGCCGAGAATTCAGCAAGCGCCTCAGGGTCGAGGATGATGAGCGCCGACAGGTAGTTGCGGCCCTCGCCGATCATGACGGCGTGCGAGACGAGCGGGTCGGCTTCGACCGACGACTCCCACCTCATGGGCACGATGGTCTTGCCGTTCGAGGTGACGATGACGTCCTTGAGGCGCCCCTCGAGGACAACCCGGCCCTGCTCGTCGAGCCGGCCGAGGTCGCCCGTCCGGAAGAACCCGTCGATGAAGGCGTCGCGGTTGTGCTCCGGGTTGCGGTAGCCGCTGAACACGCCGATGCCGCGGGCGAGGATCTCGCCATCGTCGCTGATGCGGACCGTGGAGCCGGGGAGCGGACGGCCGACGGTGCCGGAGCGGATGTCGCTCGGCAGGTTCCCGGTGAGCGGCGCCGTCGTCTCGGTGAGGCCGTAGCCCTCGATGACGGGCACGCCGATGCCGCCGAAGAACAGGGACAGGTCGGCGTCGAGGGTCGCACCGCCGGAGAGCACGTGGGTGACTCGGCCGCCCATGACCTGCCGGAGGCGGCTGAAGAAGATCCGATCGAAGGCGGCGTGGCGCAGGCGCAGGCCGAGCGGGGCCCGCGTCCCTGGGGCGGTCGTCTCCTGGAACTCGCCCCACCCGATGGCGGTGCGCTGCGCTGAGGCCCACACTCTGGCGAGGCCGCTGCCGGCGGCCTTGGCCCCTGCTGCGGCCTGGATCTTCTGCAGCACGCGGGGCACGACGACGAGGAACGTCGGCGTCAGCTGGCCAAGTGTCCCGACGACAGCGGCCGGGTCGGCGAGGTGCGCGATGCGCATGCCGCTGGCGAGGCAGATGAGCTGCAGGCCTCGCGCGAGCACATGGGCGAGGGGCAGGAAGATGATCGTGTTGCCAGCCGGGTGCACGACCTCGCCGTAGGCGGCCGCGATGTTCAGCACCTGACCGAGGAAGTTCTCATGCGTCAGCACCGCGCCCTTGGGCTCGCCGGTCGTGCCGGACGTGTAGACGATGGTGGCGGGGGAGTCGGGCGTCGCGAGCAGTCGCCGCTCTTCGAGTGCTTCGTCGGCGACGCCTGCCCCCAGCGCGGCGAGCCGCTCGAGGTCGCGGCCCTCGCCCTGGCCGGGCGCGGCATCCAGCGACCACACGCCCAGTGCATCCGAGCCGCGTTCGGAGAGCGGCGCGTCGAGAAGCTGCACATGCTGGGTGCTGCCGCCGAAGGCGAGCACGACGCGGGCGTCGTGGATGATCGCGGCGACCTGCGTGGGTGCCGACGTCTCGTAGATCGGCACGACGACGGCGCCCGCGAACCAGACCGCGAGATCTGCGACGGCCCACTCGTACCGGGTCGGGGCCATGATGGCGATGGAGTCGCCGGGGCGCACCCCGAGCGCGACGAGGCCCTTCGCGACGGCGCGCACCGTGTCGGTGTACTCGCGCGTCGAGACCTGGCGCCAGGCGCCGGACGGAGCGGCGGGGTCGATCGGGACGTCGAACGCCGCATGGTCGGGAGCCGCTTCGAGGCGGCGGACGAGCAGGTCGGTGACGTTCCGGTAGGTGCCCGCTGCCCCGATGGTCTCGGGGCCCACGAGGAGAGGGGTGGTCGATTCCAGCACTGCAGCCGCCTTTCGCGCGCCGGGTCACTTCACCCGTACGCGAGGGATTCGGAGCAGGGGGGCCGGTGGATTGGACCGTATCGCAAACACAGGGCGGATGAGCACGACCCGCCGGAAATACCTAGGCAGGCTAGGTATCAGGCGACCTGGGCTGCTGTCTGGCGCTCGGAGCGGGGCTCGCGGCTGCTGCGCGGGCGGCGGACGAGCGCATCCGCCGCCCATCGGCCGCCACCGGTCAGGACGAGGGCGATGCCGATCAGTGCGAGCACGAGCACGAACTCGTATCCGCCGTCCTGGGCGAAGAAGCCGGCGGTGAAGTGCACGGTGAACATGGCCCCGAGGGAGACGATCGCGAGCAGGGCGGCCGCGACCCGCGTGAGGAGACCGACGATGAGCAGGGCTCCCGCGACGATCTCGACGAAGGGGAGCGCTGCTCCTGCGACGTCGGCGAGGGGCACGCCGAGGCCCGCGAGCATCTCCTGCACGCCGCCGATCCCGGTCGTCGTGAGCTTCTGGATGCCGTGCAGCAGCATGGTGGCGCCGAGGGCGAGACGGAGGATGAGCAGTGCGGCGTTCGCTGAAGATGACATGCGGACGACGGTAGGAAGGGCGGGCCGCCGGAACCTGGGAAGCCTGGCCAGTGGTGCTCCCCGGGGCCAGCTGCGGGCTCCGCGCGATGAGTTCGGCCTGAGAGCCGGGGTTCACTCGATTCCACGGGGAATTGCCGGTCTTCGTGCGCACGATGCGCCCAGCCCGGTGAGCGGCGCGTCAGGAGCGCGGAGACCGTATGACTTTCCTATGACTCGCGGTGGCGCCTCGTGCGCCGGGCGTGGTTCACCGCGGCGCACGACTGGCTCGGCAACTCGGCAACTCGGCAGCTCGGCAGCTCGGCAGCTCGGCAGAGATCGTTGCGGCGTTGCGGCACTGCGGCGACTAGGAGGCTCAGCCGAGCGACTCGATTTTGGTGCCCGTCTCGCTCGCCTTGCCGAACGTCGGAACCACGCCCGCGAACGTGCATCCGCGGAACGTGGTGGCGGCATTGAACTTCGCGCCGGTGAAGCTGCAGTCGATGAACCGGGTGTTGGTGAACTCGGCGCCTGACAGCTCCGCGCCGTCGAAGCTGCAGTTCGAGAAGACAGTTCCTGGCACCGTGCGGAGGCGTCGCAGCTTCGCGTCGGCGAAGGAGCAGTCGGAGACTTCGGGGCCGATGGACGCCTGCGGGATGTTCGCCCCCGTGAAGGTGCAGGCGCGGAGGGCGCCTTCGAGTCGTGCGTGCGCCGTGACCTTCGCGCGCTCGAAGCGGACGTGCGTGAGCGTGCTGTCCCTGATGGTGAGTCCACCCGTGAGGCCGCTCGCGTCGACCTCGGTGAGCTCGAGGTGGGTGATGCTGACGCCGAGGCTGCCGGCCTGCAGCCCTCGGAGGTCGGTCGCCGCGGATGCCGGGTCGTGCCAGCTCGGCATGATGCGGTGGGGCCCCGGAACCACCTCGGAGAGCCGCGAGAGCTGGGTTCGCAGCGAGGAGAGTTCCTGGGAGTTCCAGCGATCGCTGAGGGTCTTGGTGTCGGCGGCGCGCATGCCCTCGAGCGTACTTCGCCTGCGATGGCTATCTTGGTGACCGAGGCGATGAGATGAGTGCACAGGAGAAGGAGCGGCTCGTTGCGTGGAGCAGCGAGCTGAGGGCGGTCCACGCGCGTCTGCGCAAGGCTCTCGCCGTCACGCACGAGGCGGTGAAGCGCGGCGACCCGGCCGGGCCAGCCGCCCGCGACCTGCTGCTCTACTGCCACGGGTTCTGCACCGCGCTCGATGGTCATCACCGCGGCGAGGACCGCGAGCTGTTCCCCGCGATCGCCGCGGCGCATCCCGAGCTGCGCGACACACTCGCCCGACTGCAGCAGGACCACTCGATGATCGCGCACCTCCTCTCCAGCCTCCAGGCGTCCGTGGATGCGGGGGAGCCTGCAAGCCAGCTCGACCGGCACCTGGAGGGCATCGCGGCGATCATGGAGTCGCATTTCCGCTACGAGGAGCGTCAGCTGCTCGACGTGCTGGAGACACTGGCCCTCGACGCGGACCCGGCGGTCGTGCTCGGGCCGCTCTGATCGAGCACGGCGGGCGATCAGGCCCCTGCGATTGCCGGGACCGCGCTCAGTGGCGCCCCTCGCTGGGATCCACTGCTGGTGCGCGGTGCAAGGTCCAGGCAGCCCATAGCTCGCGGTACGGTCCCTCGATCTCGAGCAGCTCGTCGTGCGTTCCATCTTCGACGACGCGGCCGTGCTCCATGACGA
Organism: Pseudoclavibacter sp. RFBA6; assembly: GCF_002931575.1. NCBI lineage: Bacteria > Bacillati > Actinomycetota > Actinomycetes > Micrococcales > Microbacteriaceae > Pseudoclavibacter > Pseudoclavibacter sp. RFBA6. Next base: position 145,717 of record NZ_PSUA01000010.1, read on the forward strand.
GCACCCGCTCGGCGCTGCTCGCCTGCGACAGGTGGTGCGCGATCGTGACGACGGTGCGCCCGGCGAGCGCCCGCCGCGCGGCGGCCTCGAGTGTGCGAGCGTCGGCGGTGTCGGCGTCCGCTGTCGCCTCGTCGAGGATCACGATCGGCGCCCGCGTCACGAGCGCACGCGCGAGGGCGAGGCGGTGCGCATCCGTCGCGCTCACCTCTGCGTTGCCCTCGCCGACCATCGTGTCGAGGCCATCCGTGAAGGTGTGCCGCCAGCGGGGGCCCGCGACCGACTCGAGCGCATCCCGCAGCTCGTCGTCGCTCGCCGACTCCCTCGCGATGAGCAGGTTGTGCCGGAGGGTGCCCGAGAAGACGTGCACGTCCTGGCTCACCATGACGATGCGGCTCGCGCGTTCGAGTTCGCTCATCTCGGCGGGGTCGAGGCCGCCGACGTCGACGTGCCCAGTGCGAACCTCGAGGAGGCCCAGGAGCACCCGGGCGAGGGTGCTCTTGCCGGCGCCGGACGAACCGACCACGGCGACCCGCTGACCGGCGGGGATGTGCAGCTCGCCGATCCACAGCACGGGAGGGCGACCTGGGTAGGCGGCCTCCACGGACTCGAGGGTGATCTCCGGCGCCGGCGGGTCGCCAGCGGCGGCGCCTGCGATCGCCGCGCCCGCGTTCGCGAGGCTCTCGCCGAGGGCCACGCGCACACGCGGCTGCTCGTCCGGTGGCACCGGCGCGAGCTGGATGACACCCGCGACGCGAGCGAGGGAGGCGCTGGCCGACTGCAGGTCGTCGACGAGCATGAGCAGCGAGATGAAGGGGCCGAAGAGGGCCTGGAAGAGCAGGGCCGCCGTCGTGACCTCGCCGATCGTGGCGGCACCGGTGAACGCGAGCCACGCCCCGACGAGGAGCACGGACGTCAGGCCCACCGCCTCCGCCATGTTCATGCGGAACCCGAACCGGCTCTGCACGATGCGGGTGCGCAGCGCCCACCTGAGCACGTTCCAGGAACGGGTGCGGATGCGCTCCGTGATAGCCCCGCCCCAGCCGTAGGCGTGCACGGTCGGGAGTGCCTGGATGGCGGAGACCATCTCGCGGGACCGCGACGCGATGGCGACGCGTTCCGCGGCGTAGAGGCGGGGAGCCTTCCGCAGGTAGCGCCAGAGCGCGAACGCGTGCACCGGAACGACCGTGAGCATGGCGAGCAGGAAGAACGGGTTCAGTACGGCGAGTCCGACGCCCGTCGCGAGGACCGCCAGGCTGGCGGACACGACCGCGGGCACGGCGCCCGTCGTGACCTCGCCGACCGTGTCGACGTCGTCGGTTGCCCTCGAGACGAGCTCGCCGTCGGCGACCTCGTCGACGAGCACGGCGGGGAGTGCGAGCGACGCCGCCACGAAGTCCTCACGGAGCCGTGCGAGCGCCGTCTCGAGGACTGCCGCGAGCGCCATCGAACCCAGCGCTCCGAGCGCCGCGCTGCCAGCGACGCCGGCGAGCAGCATGAGGGCGACCTCGACGAGGCTCCGGTCGACGCCCGTGGCCGCGTCGACGAGACGCCCGAGCCCCGCCGGGACCAGCAGGGCGGCCGCCGCGGCCGCGGCGAGCAGCACGATCGCGAGCACGAGCATCCAGGGGCGCAGCGTCAGGAGGTGCCAGGCAAGGCGCGCGGACCGCTTTCCCGTTGCGATGGGGAGCCCGGGTGTGACGGGCTGGGTCTCGGCCTGCAGGCCAGAAGTGGTGCCGCTCATGCGATGGCCTCCGCGTACTCGGGGTGCGTCGCGAGCAGCTCGTCGTGGGTGCCTTCCGCGGCGAGCATCCCGTCGCGGAGCACGAGCACCCGGTCGGCCCGCACCAGCAGCTGCGGGTTGGAGCAGACGACCACGGTCGCTCTGCCTGCCGTCGCTGTGCGCATGCGCTCGCCGATGTGCTGCTCGGTGACGGCGTCGATCGCGCCGGTGGGCTCGTGGAGCACCAGCACGGGTGCCGGGGCGGCGAGGGCCCTGGCGAGAGCCAGGCGCTGCCGCTGCCCGCCGGAGAGCGTGCGGCCGGCGCCGCCGAGCGGGGTGCGGATGCCCTGGGGGAGCTGTTCGAGCACGTCGTCGAAGGCAGCCGCCGCGAGGGCGTCGCCTGGGGAGCTGGCTGCGCGCCCGATGCCGACGACGTTGGACGCGACCGTGCCAGGCACGGTGTGCGCCGCATGCGGGGCGGCCGTCACGAGCTCGTGCAGGCGGTCGGCGTCGACCTCGTCGAGCGGGAGGCCGTCGACCTTGACGGTGCCGCGTGGCGGGTGGATGCGCCCGCCCAGCAGCTCGACCAGCTCGGCCGCGTCGTGGGCTTCCGCGACGACGCCGACGATCTCGCCCCGCTCGACCGCGAAGTCGAGCCCGCGGAGGTGGGTCCCGGTGAGCCCGGCAACCGCGAGCGCGGGCGGGACGGTCGCTGCGGGTCCTGCCTGCTCGCCGGCTCGGGTGTCGCGCGCGTGCGGCGCCTCCAGCAGCGACAGCACGCGCTTCGCGGAGGCGCCCGCCCGCGCCCAGACGGCGCCGACGTTCACGGCGAGCGCTTCCATCGGGCCCATGACGACCTGCACGACGCCGACCACGGTGATCAGCTGACCGACGGTGATGGCGCCCTGGAAGGCGAGGAACGCGGCGATGACGCCGATCGCGACGACGAAGATGCCGGTCGCCGTGCTCGAGACGGCGACGAACCATGCCTCGGCTCTGCGCGTCGCGATCGCGGCGACTCGGGCGCGCTCGCTGGCGTCCGCGTACGTGCGGGAGGCGCGGCCCGTGGCCCCGAGGGCGGTGAGCGTGCGGAAGCCGGCGATGGCGTTCGCCGCCAGCGACGCGGAGTCTGCGGTGAGCCGCTGCTGGTGCTCTGCCCTCGAGCGGAGGTGCCTGCCGAAGCGGTCGAGGAGCAGCAGGAACACGGGCCCGCCGAGGATCACGGCGAGCCCGAGCGGCCAGGCGATGCTGATCAGCACTGCACCGGCGGCCACGACCGCCGCCAGCTCGGCGACCGGGTGCACGAAGAGGAGCCCGCCGAACGCGACGCGCTGCACATCCGAGCCGCCGATGCCGAGCAGCTCGCCGGTGGGCCGCTGCCGGTCGCCGAAGCCGCGCGGGTCGAGGGAGCGCTCGCTCACGCGCATGCGCAGCTCGTGGTGGGCGCGCTGGATGCCGTTGACGAGGAAGTACACGCCGGCCCGGTACGACCAGGCGAGGAGCACGAACACGCCGACGAGCACCGCGGCCCAGACCGCGAGCTGCGGGAGGTCGCGGTCGACGATGCCGCGGTCGATGACGAGCCCGACCACGACCGGCACCGCCACCTCGCACAGCTGGTGCGAGACGAACAGGGTGGTCGCGGGCGCCAGCCAGCACTTCACGCTCAGCGCGGTCTGCACGATGAGGCGGCGCGGCCCCGTCGTCTGAGCGGCTGCTGGCATTGCTGCTGGCATACGGCGGCCTCCTGGCGGCTTCGGTCGGGGCGCTCCGGATGCGCGAAGCCGCAACGAGCGACGCCCGTGGTGAGGGCGACCTCCCCATTTTTCCCTACAATCGCGAATTCCGCCCCCTCCACATGGGGTGCGGTCGTATGAGGCGGTCGAGACGTCGCCCCCGCTCAGTCGAGCGAAAGCCACCCGCCGAGGTGGGCTGCCACGCTGACGTCGCCGGGGAGCGGTCGAATCGCGTCGTCCGTCACCTGCTCGGTGCGCCAGCCCGCTGACTCGCCCCAGCGTTCCTCTCGGCGCAGCGCGCGTTCGGACCGCACGAGGACGTGCTCGCCGATGCGCACGGCGCCCAGCTCGGAGCTGCCGACGCTGGCCGCAGCGTCCTGGAGGGCCGTCGATGCGAGCGGGGCTGTCCCTGCGCCTGGCACAGCCTCAGCACGGCCATCGAAGTGCACGGCGGTGTCGAGGTCGATGCGGACGCGGCCCCGCGGCGTCGGCCCCGCGGCAGACAGCACTCTCGGGTCCGCCGCGAACAGGGGATGCGTCCCGGCCGGGACGACGACGCTCGCGTGCGGCAGCTGCTCGAGGAGGGTGTCGACGCACACGAAGGCCGCGCCGTCGCTCGGCGCCGCACCCAGCACGACGACGACGTCGTGGGCCGCGCCGTGCAGGGCACGCGGGCGCGAGCCGGCCACGCCGATCTTCTGCGCCAGCAGCATCGTCTCTCGGTTCTTCTGCTCCTGCCGTCGAGCGTCTGCCGAGCTCCTGCCCGCCCAGTCCGGACCGTCGTGCCAGGCCACGGCGAGGGGCTCGTATGCCAGCACGGCACCGGCCAGCCAGGCGCGACTCGCCCAATCCCAGTCCTCACCGCCGTAGCCCAGGAAGTCCTCGTCGAAGCCGCCGGTCTCGTCGAAGAACCACCTGGTGCACGAGAAGACGGCCCCGATGACGAACCGATAGGAGCGGTCGTCAGCGTCGAGCAGGTTCCTCGACGCGCGGTAGGCGGAAGCCAGCCAGCTGGGCTCGGGGAGCTCCCGCGCCGGTCCCGCGGTCTCGACGGGCGCATCCGTATCCACGCCGGTGAAGTCGGCGTGCCTGCGGTGACCCGCGACGACCGCTTCCGGCAGCAGCGAGGGAAGCGCCGCCATGCGTGCCACGTAGTCGGGTGCCGGGGACGTGTCGGCGTCCAGGAAGCACAGGATGTCGCCCGTCGCGGCCCTCGCACCCAGGTTGCGGGCGGACCCGGCCCGGAACCCGAGGTTCTCCTGGGCCAGCACGCGGACGCCGGCCGGGACCGTCGGGGGCACGAGGGAGCCGTCATCGACGACGATGACCTCCATGAGCGGTGCCGGATGCGTCTGCCTGGCGAGCGCCGCGATCGTGCGGTCGAGCTCGGCCTGCTGCTCGAAATGCGCGACGATGACCGACACCGACCGCGGCGTCGCGGTTGTGGTCTCGCTCTGAGCGTCGACCAGATCCCACCGGTTGCCCGGAACCGTGCGTCCGAACGGCGGGAGCCTCGGGGCACTGAGGGTCACAGCGCCGCCCACCAGCTGAGGTAGGCGCGGGCGATCTCGTCGATGCTCGGGGAGGTCGACGTCCCGTCGTCGAGCCACGTCGACTCGGGCCGCAGGAGCGCGAGCTGCAGCGCCGCCGCGAGCTCACCGGACCGAACGAGATGCATGGTCTCTGGCCGGATGGCGTCCATCTCACGGAAGTAGTCGGAGTCCACGGTCAACGGCCTGCGGCCCGCGGAGAGCCAGTCGGTGAGGGAACCGGAGGCTGAGACGTGCTGGTGGGCGATGATAGGGACGGCCACGCTGCGGCTGCGCTCGAGGCGCTCCTCGGGTGAGAGGAAGCCGGTGCTCGAGAACTCCACGCCAAGCCCGCGCGCGTACCGCTCCAGATCCGCGAGCTCCTGCTCGTGCCCCGCGGACGCGCATCCCAGCGCGACGACGCGCGGCCGCCGCTCGCTCGGAATGGACGCGACCGCGTTGACGACCTCGAGGTGCCCCTTGCCCGGGTAGTAGAAGCCGAGCACGGCGACCTCGTCGGTGGGGAGCCACCCGTCGGGCCGCGGCTGGGGAGGCTGCGCGGGGAGCGGGACGACGTGCACCTGCACGCGGCTGCCGAGGGCGACCTCGAGCAGGCGCTGCTCGTGCGTGCTGTTGACGACGGTGCCGGCTGCTGCCGCGACGACTCGGCGATAGCACTCGGTGCGGCGGGCGAAGCCCTTCGCTCCGTCAGAAGCCTGCGGGACGTCATGGAGCGTGACGCTGACGGGTCCCCGCGCGGCGAGACGCTCGAACCGCTCGGCCGCCCGCTCGGGCGTGCTGCCCCAGAGGCGGTCGGTGAAGTGGACGTGCGCGAGCTGCGACGAGACGAGTCCGTGCGCGCTGCGGTAGGTCACGGCTGAGTCGAGCTTCGCGACGGCCGTCGCGACGGCGCGAGCGTACTGGTCCACACCGTGGGTCTCGTCGTCGCGGTGCAGCAGGAGCGGAGGGGCGTTCACGCGGCCCTCAACGTCTCGATCGTCGCACCGTGTCTCGCGAATCCGGCGGCGACGGCGTCGGGATGCTCGGCGTACCACTCGAGGTGCGCGGCCCGGATGCGTTCGGTGTCGATCGGCTCGCCGTCGCGTGTCCACGTCTCGGTCGGCTCCGCGTCGAGGCCCCAGGCGTCGATGACCGCCTCCTCGCGCGGCGCGTGCATCGAGTTGAGGATCTCGCGATCGAGCGTCAGCTCCCGCTCCGGGAGGCCGAGGCGGTCGCGGACGCGCTCCGCGGTCGCGAGCCAGATGGGGTTTCCCGGGTGGTTGATCGTCCGAGCCTGCGCGAACGACGGGCGGGCGAAGAGCTCGGAGACGCGCACGGTGCCGTGTCGGTCCTCGCGTTCCCGCAGCTGCGCGATCGACTCGGCGCCGACCGTCGTGATCGCGGTGCGCGACGGCGACTGGGGCAGCGCATCCAGACCGGCGGCCTCTGCGAGCGTGCGGAGGTCGTGGTAAGGGACCAGGGGAGGGACGAGCGAGGTGTCGGACGGTGGCCGGACGATCGCCTGGAACGGGTACAGCCCCGCGAACCTGATCACGGGGAACAGGGCGGTGCGTGCGCCAGCCCGCAGTCGGGTGGTGAGCTGCTTCGTGCCGACGGGCAGCCCACGGTAGTCGTCGCGCACGGGCTGCGTGACCAGGAAGCTGGCGCGGACAAGCCACGCCTCCAGGTGCGGCAGGTCGGCCGGCTCGAGCTCGTGCACGGGCGGTGTGCGGATGAAGCGCACGTCGTCGCCGAGGGCGAGGCGCAGCGACTCCGCCTGGCAGTTGCCGATCGTGAGGCCGATGGGTCGGTCGTCGCCCGCAGGGTCCGGGGTGCCTCCCGACGTGAAGAAGTCTGCGTAGTGCGTGAGGCGTGCGGGGGCGTGCGTCATCGAGGGGAGAGGTCTCCGAACCTGCCGAGGTGGGTGGGGGCGAGTCATCTTAGCTCCCGCGCGACCTGGCGCAGTGCGGGGTTGAGTTCCGGGTGCGCGAAGTGGTAACCGGCCTGCGTGAGCCGCTGCGGTGTGACCCACCTGCTCTTCAAGATGAGCTCGGGCTCGGTGCGCAGCACGGCCATCGCGGGCTCGAGCATCCACCGCCAGGACGGCAGCCCGAACGGGGCACGCACGACGCCGCGGATGCTCGCCATGAGCGTTCGATTGTCGCTCGGGTTGGGGCTGCTCACGTTGATGGCACCGTCGAGGTCGTCCCGCTCGATCAGGAACCTGACGGCGCCGATCACGTCGTCGACGTGCACCCAGCTGAACTTCTGGCGGCCCCGCGTCCGGTACTGCGGGGCGCGCCCGTCGCCGCTCGGTGCGGGACCGATGCCGCGGTAGCGCCGGTGGTTCGGGGCCCAGCCGTCGATGTTCGGGCCGCCGAGGCCCAGGCGCGCCAACGTGAAGAGGGTGCTCGCGGCTGGGCCGTCGCCGAGCACGATGGCCATGCGCAGCGCGACGCGACGCGTCTTCGGGAGGGTGCCCTCGAAGAACGCACGTTCCCAGTTGCGGGCCACGTCGACGGAGAAGCCCTGCCCGAGCTCGCCATCGGACTCCGTGTTCGGCCGGTCGGTCGTGTGGCGGTAGATGGTTGCGGTTGAGGCGTTGAACCACACTCGCGGCGGGTTCGGCACGGCTGCGACCGCGCGCCGCAGCTCGGCTGTCGTCTCCACGCGGGAGCGCAGGATCTCGTTCCGGTTCGCGTCGTCGTACCGGCAGTTGACGGATTTGCCGGCGAGGTTGATGAGCACTTCGGCACCGTCCATGGCGTCCTGGATGGCGTCTGCATCACCCCATCGGACGGCCTCGCGCCTGCCGATGCGGACGACCTCCCAGCCTTCGCCCTCGAAATCGGATGCAAGCGCTCGGCCGACGAATCCGCTCGCCCCGGCGATGACGACGCGGCGCGAGTGCGGTCGCTCTTGCCCGCGGCCGGCGTGGTTGTGCTGTTCCATGAGGCCGAGTGTAGTACTTTCTGAACATGTTCAGTTTTAAGTCCGGTGGCCACAGCGAAGACTCGGACGGCCCCGTCGCCGAGGCACCCCGAGGAGAGCGAGGACCATTGCTGCCATCCACCAAGCGGGAGCGGACCCGAGCGCTCATCCGTGACGTCGCTCTCCGCTCCTTCCGCGAGCGCGGCTACGACGCGACGACCATTCGTCGCATCGCCGAAGAGGCCGGCGTGTCGGTCGGCACCACCAACTACCACTTCGCGACCAAGAACCACCTCGTGCAGGAGCTGTACCTCGACGTGCAGGAATCGCACGCAGACACTGCGATCGGGCAGCTGGAGGGCGTTCGCGAGCTCACCGAACGGCTCGCGATCGTCTACCGCACCGGCCTGGAGCAGCTCGAGCCCTACCATCCGCACGCACCGGAGTTCCTCGCCGCCGCGGTCTCGCCCCGCTCGCCCATCAACCCGCTCTCCGAGGAGTCCGCGCCCGCGCTCGCGGTGATCCGTGGACTCTTCGAGCGCGCCGTCGACGGCGCCAAGTCGCCGCTCGCCGACGAGTTCAAAGCGGGCCTCCCGCAGGTGCTGGTGCTGAGCCACCTGCTGCTGGCGCTCCTCTGGGTCTACGACTCGTCACCGGGGCGCGAGCGCACGCACCGCATCCTCGACCGTGCCCTCAACCTGCTGCGCATGACGCTGCCGCTCACGCGAATCCCCGTCGTTCGGGCCCCGCTGCGGGAGCTGCTCGCGCTCGCGGGGGAGGTGCGCGCCTGATGCGGCCCTCCCTGTCCGGACGCAGCGCACCCCTGTCCGGGCGCAGCGCACCCCTGTCCGGGCGCAGCGCGGCCGACGAGAACGACGCCAAGCCGCAGCAGTCGGTCTACGAGCAGATCCTCGGGCCGCAGATCGAACTCCTCCATCCGCAGCTGCGCCGCTACTTCGGCCCCATCCCCGCGGGGCACGAGGGACGGGGCAGTGGGGTCTACTCGTGGGCGGGAGGCCGTCGCTCGATGCTGCGGCCTGTCCTCGCCTGGCTCGCCTTTCGGCATGTCCTGTTCCCCGAGCGCGGCCGCAACGTGCCCTTCGCCATCCGCAACCGGCCGGAGGGTGACGGCGCGCTCTCCGCCAGGCGCGAGTTCACGTTCCCGCGCGTCACCCGCGTCATGGAGGACACCATGAGGGTCGTCCCCGGAGCGGGCGGCAAGCCGCGGCTCGTCGACCGGCTCGGGCGCCGAAGGGGGCTCGAGGTCGAGCTCGAAGTCCGCGTGCACGAGGGCGCCCTGCGGATGCGCTCGACGCGCCTGTGGCTGCGGATGCGGGTCCCGGTCGCCCCCAGATCGCTGTGGCCGGCGCGTGCGAAGATCGCGCCGCTCGAGGACGTCGCTGGCGCAGACGTGCCTGCCCGGGACGTGCCCGCTGTGGTCGCGCGCGCCGCAGCTGTGCCCGCCGGGAGCGTGAACTCCAGGAGCATCGTGCGGCGCGGCGCGGTGCTTCGCGTGCCGCTACCGGGCGTCGTCACGATGACGCTCGACGAACGGGCGCATCCCGACGGCAGCGGGCGCCAGTGCGTCGACGTGCGCCTGCGGTCGCCGATCATCGGCGACGTGTTCCGCTACGTGGGCGAGTTCGAGTACTCCGTCGTGCCCGCGAGCGAGCCTGACACGACCGGCGGATTCTCGGGCGCGAACGCGTAGTCTCGCGCCGGAACAGCCCAACCGCGGAAGCAAGCACCCGGAGGTCACATGCAGACGAGCACCGAGATTCCAGAGGTCGCCATCGGCGGCCAGGTCAAGCGGACGATCGCCATCCTCGGCGCGGGCGGCGACCTGACGGAGCGCCTCCTCCTCCCGGGGATCGCCAAGGTCGCCGACGCGAGCCCCGACGTCGAGCTGCACATCATCGGCGCCGCCCGCACGCCGCAGACGCGCGACGAGTGGCGGGACGTCGTCAGGCAGAGCCTCGACGATGCGGGGGTCTCGCAGCGCACGATCGACTCGCTCGTGTCGCGCTCGGAGTTCGTGGCGACAGACGCCTCCTCGGCCGAGGAGCTGCGTGAGCTGCTCGAAGCGTGCCCGAGCCCGCCGCTGCTCTACGTCGCGCTGCCGCCCGTCATGGGCGAGAAGGTCGCGGCGGCGCTCGCCGAACTCGACCTCCCCGACGACCTCAGGATCGCGATCGAGAAGCCGTTCGGTGAGAGCGAGGAAAGCGCGCGGGCGCTCAACGAGGCGCTCGCCGCCGTCGTGCCGGAGGATCGCCTCTGGCGCATCGACCACTTCCTCGGCACCCCCGCCGCAGTCGAGCTCATCCGGTCACGGGAACCGATCGAGGCGAGTGGTGTGCCGGTTGGCGACGTCGGGTCGACGACGAAAGGCACGGGGGACACGCGGGACGCGGAGTCGCGAGGCCGCGTCGAGATCATCTTCGAGGAGGGCCTCGGTATCGAGGGTCGGGGCGCCTTCTACGACGACACGGGGGCGCTGCGGGATATGCTGCAGAGCCACCTCATGCTCATGCTCGCGTTGACGGCCATGGAGCAGCCGGGAGAGGAGCCCGGTGCGCTCGACGACGCCCTCGCGGACGTCCTGCGAGCCACCCGCGTCTGGGACGAGCATCCCGTGTCGGCCCGCCGCGCCCGCTACGCGGCGGGGGAGGTCGACGGGAACCGTCTCCCGGCCTACGCCGATGAAGAAGACGTGGATGCCGACCGGGCGACCGAGACGCTCGCCGAGGTCACGCTGCGGGTCGACACCCCCAGGTGGCGCGGCGTGCCGTTCGTGCTGCGCTCGGCGAAGGCCATCGGCGAGGCGCGGCAGGAGATCGTGCTGACGCCCGGCGACGGGGCGGCGCCCACGCGCATCCCGCTCCGCGCCCCGGCAGACGACAGCAGCGCCGACCCGTACGCGCGGGTCATCGCTGGCCTCCTCACCGGGAACACGCTGCTCTCGGTGCGTGGCGACGTCGCAGAGGAGCTGTGGCGCATCGTGGCGCCCGTGCTCGAGGCGTGGGAGAGCGAGCCTGGAGAGCTGCCCGAGTACGCGGCGGGCACCGTCGGCACCGATGCCTGACGCTGACGCTGACGCTGACGCTGACGCTGACGTCGACGCCTGACGCCTGACGCTGACGTCGACGCCTGAAAGGGCGAGTGGACGAGAGCGGGGCGGCACCAGCATGAACTGGTGCCGCCCCGCGGTCGTCTCTCCCGAGGCGAAGGTCCGCTACGTGCGGAGCCCCTCGAAGAGGGGCTTGTACGCGAAGCCAGCGATGAGGGCGCCCACGACGGGGGCGAGGATGAACACCCACAGCTGCGACAGCGGCACCGACCCGCCGAAGATGGCTGTGGCGATGGAGCGGGCCGGGTTGAGTGAGGCGTTGGACACCGGGATCGTCATGAGGTGGAAGAGCGTCAGCGCGAGGCCGATCGCGAGAGGAGCGAAGCCGCTCGGCGCGCGGCGGTCGGTGACACCGAGGATGACGGAGATGAACAGCGCCGTCGCGACGACCTCGGTCACGATGACGGCGACGAGACCGAACCCGCCTGGCGATGCCTCGCCGTAGCCGTTCGACGCGAAGCCGCCCTCCTGGGCTGCGGCGAGGAAGCCGTCCGGGCCGTTGGCGGCGATGAGGAAGACGACGGTCGTGGCGAGGATGCCGCCGAGGATCTGCGCGACGATTTACAGGGGCACGTCCTTCCACGCGAAGCGGCCGGCTGCAGCGGCCCCGACGGTGACGGCCGGATTGAAGTGGCCGCCGGAGATGTGGCCGACCGCGTAGGCGCCCGCGATGACGGTGATCCCGACGGTGAGCGACACGCCGACCCAGCCGATCCCGGTCTCGGCGACGCCGTTCGCGGCGGCGAAGATCGCGGCGCTGATGATGCCGAACACGAGCAGGAAGGTGCCGAAGAACTCGGCGGTGAGGCGGCTGGCCGTCGACGGGTCGCGGTCGATGGCGACGTCGGCGATTGCAACATCGGTGGTCCTGGATGCTCCTAGGAGGGTGGGCGGCTGGAACCTGGATTCTCACCGCGCGTTGGTCTCGGGAACGAGGATGCTCGTCCCACGACCCAGGGCTCGCCTGGGGGATCGTTCCCCCTGAATCGACTCTGAAGTGTACGGCAAAACCCACCGGTTGGTCGCTCAAGGGTGGTGGGCGGTGCCTGTGCCGCTTCGCCCGCGCGCCAGAGGCGCAGCGAGCATGCGCCCGTCTCTTCGCACGGCGCGGAGTCCGTGAGCATGTCGAAACTGCATCGGGTCATGCCGAATCTGAAGCGCCAGTGTCGGCGGACGGCCATAGCCTCGAAGAAGGACTCAGTACCGCACGAGGCTCGTCGCCGCACGAGGCTCCAACGCACGACGAAAGGCACGCAATGACGCTGGCACCACATTCGCTCATCGCCGGAAGCAGCGAGCTCGGGGGAGGCGATGAGCTTGTCGCCCGTCGCGCCGCAGACGGGGCGGTGCTCGAACCGGCCTTCCGCAGCAACACCGCGGAGGAGCTTGAGCTGGCCGTGCAGGCCGCGCACGACGCGTTCGACGTCTACCGTGCGACGTCACCGGCCGAGCGGGCGGCGTTCCTGGAACGCATCGCGACAGAGATCGAGGCGGACAAGGACGAGATCATCGCCCGCGCGCACGAGGAGACGGGTCTGCCCGTCGCGCGGCTCACTGGTGAGGTCGGTCGCACCACGGGCCAGCTCCGGCTCTTCGCGAAGGTCGTCGCCGAAGGAGGCTGGCAGGGCGCCCGCATCGACGAGGCACTGCCAGATCGGACCCCGCTGCCCCGCGCCGACATCCGCCAGCGCAAGATTCCCCTCGGCCCCGTCGCGGTCTTCGGGGCGAGCAACTTCCCGCTGGCCTTCTCGACGGCAGGCGGGGACACCGCGTCGGCGCTCGCCTCCGGCAGCCCCGTCATCGTGAAGGCCCACAGCGGCCACCTCGGCACCGCATCGCTCGTCGGCCACGCCATCGCGCGCGCCGTCGAGGCGTCCGGGCTGCCGAGCGGCGTGTTCTCGCAGCTGTTCGGCTCGGGCCGAGTGATCGGACAGGGGCTCGTCGCCGATCCGCGCATCAAGGCCGTGGGGTTCACCGGCTCGCGCTCCGGTGGGCTCGCGCTCGTTCGCATCGCGCAGCAGCGGGCCGAGCCCATTCCCGTATACGCGGAGATGAGCAGCGTCAACCCGGTCTTCGTGCTTCCGGCCGCCCTCGCGGCCGACCCAGAGAAGGTCGCGGCCGACTACGTCGGCTCCCTCACGCTCGGCTCCGGACAGTTCTGCACGAACCCCGGCATCGTGCTCGTGCCGGGCGGCGACGCGGGTGACGCGTTCCTGCGCGAGGTCGGCAAGCGCATCGCCCAGGCGAATGGACAGACGATGCTCACGCACGGCATCGGCGACGCCTACCGGGAGGGCGTCGCGGAACGCGAGGCGTCCGGGGCGACCGTCGTGGCGAGGGGCCAGGGCGACGCGAACGCGAACGCGCCGGCCCCCATCGTCTTCAGCGAGGCCGTCGAGGCGTTCGGCGAGGCGCTCGAGGGCGAGATCTTCGGCGCCGCCGGGCTCGTGCTGCGCTACGACGACGCCGACCAGCTCAGCGAGTTCGCCGAGCAGCTCGAAGGCCAGCTCACCGCGACGGTCCTCGCGACCGACGACGACACCGACGACGCCCGCGCGCTCCTGCCCGTGCTCGAGCGCAAGGTCGGCCGCATCCTCTTCAACGGCTGGCCGACGGGCGTCGAGGTCGGCTACTCGATGGTGCACGGCGGGCCGTACCCGGCGACGTCGGATGCGCGCTCCACGTCGGTCGGGGCGCTCGCCATCGAACGATTCCTGCGCCCCGTCGCCTACCAGGACGTGCCGGACGCACTGCTGCCCGAGGCGCTGCGCGACGCGAACGAATGGGGCGTGCCGCGCCTCGTCGAAGGACGCATCCAGCTGCCGAGCGGATACTGACCCCCGGTGCCCAGCGAAGCGCTGACCCGCTTCGTTGGGCGCCGACCGCAGGGCCCAGGGCCCTGGCGCCGGTCGCGGTGCGTTGAACATCGAAGGAGCTCACCCGCTCGGGTGAGCTCCTTCGCGTGATGTCGGTGCGGCACTCGCTCGGCGAGAGCTGCTGGTGCGCTCCCGAGACGGAGCTTGTTGCGCTTCTAGAGCTCGACCGGCGTCACGAGCGTTCCGTGTGCGAGCCACGACCTGAGATTGTCGACGACCAGCTGCCGCATGTCGTCGCGAGTCTCCCGCGTACCGCTGCCCAGGTGGGGGAGCAGCACCACGTTCTCGAGTCCGATGAGCGCATCTGGGACGTTCGGCTCGTCGGCGAACACATCGAGACCTGCGCCCCGGATCGTGCCTGCCTGCAGCGCCGACACAAGCGCGTCCTCGTCGACGACGGAACCGCGGGAGATGTTCACGAGCACGCCGCTGGTCCCGAGCGCCTCGAGGACCTCGGCGGAGATGAGCTTCTGCGAGTCCGCGCCGCCGGCGGCTGCCACGACCAGCGCGTCGTTGCTCCGAGCGAGCTCGACGAGGGAGTCGACGTACCGGAACGGGGAACCGGGCACTTCGCGTCGGTTGTGGTAGCTGATGGGGCAGCCGAAGCCCGACAGGCGCTTGGCGATGGCGCTTCCGATGCGCCCGAGCCCGACGATGCCGACGCGCGTCCCGGTGAACCTCGTGGTGAGCGGGAAGTTGCCGGACGCCTTCCACGAGCCCGCGCGCACGTAGCGGTCGGAGGTGCTGATGCCGCGGTACACGTCGAGGAGCAGGGACATGGCGGTGTCGGCAACGCAGTCGTTGAGCACGTCCGGAGTGTTGCTGAGGGCGATGCCCAGCTCGCGAGCGGCGCTCGTGTCGGTGGTGTCGTAGCCGACGCCGAAGTTCACGATCGCCTCGAGCGAGGGGAGCCGCTCCATGAGGGCGCGAGAGACGCCGAAGCGGCCACCCGTGACGACGACGCGCACATCGGCGAGTTGCGCCTCCTGCTCGCCGGTGAGCTCGCTCGCGACCGCGGAGATGACCGGCGCATCGAACTCGGCGATGAGCTCCTGCTCGAGCTGCGGCATAAGAGGGCCGACACGCAGCACGGTGGGAGTGGCGGTGGTCGCCGGCGGAGCGGCGGTGCCCGCGGCAGTGCTGGTGGGGGCGGCGTCTGGCGTCGTTGCGAGAGGGGATTCCATGCCTGGATCGTAGGTCGCACGACCGATGCTGGTCCAAGATGCACTTTGCATTGATTGATCCACTCGGTGCATTGATGCGGGTCTTGCCAGTAATCACTAGGGCGCGCGGGTCGCTAGGGTTGACTCCGGCCCCGCGCCTCCCGCCGTCCCCCGCGGCTCCCTCGCTCAGTCGTGTTGACGCAGTCGAATCGACGCGCCCAAGCTGAAGGCGTCTCAACGAGGAGAACCACTGACTCGGGGCTCGGCCCTCGAGTTCACAACACCGGAGGAACAACGATGTCTTCTTCACACGAACCATCCCCGACGCTCGGGCGCACCGCATCCAACAGGCCGTCCCCAGCGCGCCGACCCCTCGCATCCGCCGCCAAGGCGGTGGCCGTCGGTGCCGCCGCGCTGCTCCTCAGCAGCTGCGCCGTCGCGAACTCCGACGGGGCTTCCGGAGGCGGCGGCGGAGCGGCCAGCGCACTCCGTGTTGTCCTGCAGCAGGAGCCGCCGACACTCGAGCCGTGCGAGGCGAACCTCACGTCGACCGGTGTCGTCGTGCGCTCCAACATCACCGAGCCGCTCATCGAGCGCAACCCAACGACGGGCGACCTCGACCCGCTGCTCGCCACCGAGTGGGAGCAGACGAGCGACAACGAGTGGTCCTTCACCCTCCGCGACGACGTGACCTTCCAGGACGGCACCCCCTTCGACGCGGAAGCGGCCGCCTTCTCGATCGACCGGGCCGTGAACAGCGACCTCGGCTGCAACGTCGAGGGCTACGTGTTCGGCGAGTCCGACCTCGAGGTCACGGCGGTCGACGCGACGACCCTCACCGTCACGACGCCGGAACCGGACCCCATCCTCCCCCTCAAGCTCTCGTTCATCGAGATCGTCCCCACCTCGACCAGCACCACCGACAAGGTGCGCGAGCCCATCGGCACCGGCCCGTACCAGATCGACCAGTGGGAGGTCGGCACGAAGCTCACCCTCGGCGCTTACGACGGCTACTGGGGAGACGCTCCCGCCTACCCGTCGGTCGAGTACCAGTGGCGTGGTGAGGGCACCGTCCGCGCAGCCATGATCACCGGTGGCGAAGCCGACATCGCCATGGGCCTCAGCCCGGACGACGGCATCGGGGAGAACGGTGTCAGCTACCCGAACAACGAGACGATCGCGCTCCGCTTCTCCGGCGACATCGCCCCGCTCGATGACATCCGCGTCCGTCAGGCGATCAACTTCGCCATCGACAAGGACGGCATCATCGCCTCCCTCTACCCGAACGGCGACGTCGTCGCATCCCAGCTGATCCCCGAGGGCGTCGTCGGCCACAACGACTCGCTCGAGCCGTGGGAGTTCGACCTCGACCAGGCGAAGGCGCTCGTCGCCGAAGCCAAGGCCGACGGGGTCCCCGTCGACACGAAGATCACCCTCGTGACCCGCACGGCGCAATTCCCCAAGGTCAACGAGCTGTCGCAGGTGCTGCAGGAGCAGCTCAGCCAGGCCGGCCTCAACGTGGAACTCCGCATGGTCGACACGACGCAGCACCTCCAGTACCAGCTGCGCCCGTTCGTCACGAACGAGGGCCCCATCGCCCTGCTCGTGCAGCACGGCAACCAGGCCGGTGACGCCCAGTTCACGGTCGACCAGTACATGAGCTCCACGGGCGCGCAGTCGACGTTCGGCACCCCCGAGTTCGACCAGAAGCTCGACGACGCGGCCAAGACCTCCGGCGACGAGCGACAGACGGCCTACGAGCAGATCTTCGCCGACCAGAACGAGGAGATCGTGCAGTTCGCGCACATCGCGCACCAGACGGGCCTCCTCGGCATCGCGTCTGGCATCACCTACGAGCCGAACTCGGCGAGCGGCGACGAGCTGCGCATCGCCGAGGTGAAGCCAGCGGCCTGACGGCCGCCCGCCACCCTGGAGAAAGCAGCCGCTCATGTGGACTTATCTCAGAACCAGAATCGTCTCCAGTCTGCTGCCACTCGTGGCCGTCGTCCTCGGCGTGTTCGTACTGGCCCGCCTCACCGGAAACCCGGCGAGCCTGTACCTCCCGCTCAACGCGACGGAGCAGATGAAAGAGGACTTCGCGGTCCGCAACGGGCTCGACCAGCCACTGTGGATGCAGATCGTCAACTACTTCTCCGGGGTGGCGCGCTTCGACTTCGGCGAGTCGCTCCGCACGGGAGAGCCCGCAGCGGCCATGGTGCTGCGGGCCTTCCCGGCCACGCTGCAGCTCGCCGGCGTCACGATGCTCCTCACGGTCGTCCTCGCGATCATCATCGGCAGCTGGGCGGCACTCAAGCCGAACGGCGTCGCCGACCGCATCGCGAGCTTCTTCTCGATGGCCGCCGCCAGCGTGCCGGACTTCTGGCTCGCCATCATGGGCATCTGGATCTTCGCGATCACGCTCGGCTGGCTGCCCACCTCGGGCGTCGACAGCGGCGGGCTCTCCTGGATCCTGCCGATCGCGACGCTCATGCTGAGGCCCGTCGGCGTGCTCACGCAGATCGTCCGAGGCTCCATGGTGAGCGTGCTCGGGCAGCCCTTCATCAAGGTGGCCCGCAGCAAGGGCGCGGGTCAGCTGCGCGTCGTGTTCAAGCACGCGCTGCGCAACGCCGCGGCTCCCGCACTGACCGTCGCCGGTGACCTCACGGTCGGCCTCATCAACGGTGCGGTGGTCGTCGAGACGATCTTCGGCTGGCCTGGCATCGGCAAGCTCATGATCGACTCCATCCTGCAGCGCGACTTCGCCGTGCTCCAGGCCGCGGTGCTGATCACGGCACTGTCCATCTTCATCCTCAACATCCTCATCGACCTCGGCTACGCGCTCCTCGACCCGCGGGTGCGACCGGTGGCGAAGCAGTCGCGCATCCGCCCCACGGACAAGGATGCGAAGCGCGACGCCGCCGGAGCGGCCGCACGAAAGTCCGCCGCCAAGGGCATCGAGAGCAGCGACGCAGAGAAGGGCAAGGCGCATGTCTGACCCGCAGAACCCACAGACCCCCGGTGGCCCGAGCACGGGCGCCGCCCCACAGCAGCCGCCCGCGACGACGAACGTGCTCCTGCAGAAGGAGAAGCGCGAGCGCAACGTCGCCGAGCGGCCCACGCTCTTCACGCTGCTCCTCAAGGACAAGGTCGCGACGGTCGCGGCCGCCGTGCTCGCCTTCATCGCCCTCGTGGCCGTCTTCGGGCCGCTGCTCGTGGGAGAGCTCGCCTCCAAGCAGGACCTCACGGCCATCAACGTGGCCCCGTTCAGCCTCGACAACGGCTGGGCGTTCATCCTCGGCAGCGACTCGCTCGGGCGCAGCATGCTCGCGCGCCTCGTCATCGCGACGGGCACAACCCTCGGCGTCGCCGTCCCCGCCGTCCTCGTGGCCCTCATCGTGGGATCCATCTGGGGCGTCTGGGCCGGCTACTTCCGCGGCTGGCGGGAGTCGGTGTCGATGCGCATCGCCGACATCATCATGAGCTTCCCGTCGCTGCTGCTCGCGGTCGTCATCCTCTACGTCTTCAACCCGAGCCTCGCGAACATCGTCGCCGTGCTGGCGCTGACCCGCATCCCGATCTACCTGCGCACGGCGCGGGCCGAGGCCGCCGAGCTGCGGTCGCGGATGTTTGTGGACGCGGCCACCAACTTCGGCACGAAGCCACGCAGCATCATCTTCCGCCACATCGTGCCGAACGTCGTGCCCACACTGGTCACGCTCGCGACGCTCGAGTTCTGCTACGTCATGCTCGCCGAGTCCTCGCTGAGCTTTCTCGGCATCGGCGTGCAGTCGCCCGACGTCAGCTGGGGGCTCATGGTCGCCCAGGGGCGCCAGTACCTGCAGCAGGCCTGGTGGCTCTCGGTGCTCCCCGGCCTCGCGATCGTCATCACGGCTGTCGCCGCGAACGTGCTCGCCTCCTGGCTGCGCATCGCGACCGACCCGAACCAGAAGTGGCGGCTCATGCAGAAGTCGGCGAAGGTGAAGCTCCGCCCGTCGCTCCCGACGCGCGAGCCCGCCGGCGAGGTGTGACCCTCATCCTCCCGCAGCACCACGTTCCGGTGCCACGCACCGGGAACGCCCGATCGGCCGGAGTCGCATCATGACTCCGGCCGATTGGGCTGCCCTCGCGGTCATCTTCTTCGCGGCCTCCTGCCTGCAAGCGGGCATCGGCTTCGGAATGGGGATGCTCGCGGCTCCCTTCATCGCGCTCATCGACCCGGCCCTGCTGCCGGCGACGGTGATCATCATGTCGATCCTCCTCACCTCGATCGTCACGGTGGCGGAGAAGGACTCGCTGGATCTCAGAGGCGCCGGCTGGGCGCTCGTCGGACGCGTGCCAGGCAGCGTCGCGGGGGCGCTGCTCGTGACCGTCATGGCGCCCGCCGTGCTCTCGTGGGTCGTCGTCGCAACCGTCGTCACCGGTGTGGTCTTCTCGCTGCGCGGCTGGGCCCCGAAGGTCACGCGCTGGTCGCAGATCGTGGCCGGGGCCGCCTCCGGCATCATGGGCACGACCACGTCGATCGGCGGGGCGCCCATGGCGATCATCTGGCAGGGCTCCGACTCGGCTCGGCTGCGCGGCACTCTCTCGGCGTTCCTGCTCGTCGGGTCGATCATCTCGTTCGGGCTGCTGCTCGCGTTCGGGGCCGTCGCGCCGCAGACCTGGACGGTCGTGCTGTGGATGGTCCCGGTGGTCCTGCTCGGCTTCGTCGCGAGCCGCTTCATCACCCCGCACCTCGACAAGACCCGCACGAAACGGCTCGCGCTCGGCGCATCCCTGCTCGGCTGCGCGCTGCTCGTCGCGACGCAGCTCGTGCAGCTGCTGGGCTGAACAGCGCCTCACCGGCTGCCTTGGTCGCGGCGCACGCACACGAGAACTGCTGGCCCCTCGAAGAACGAACCTGTAATTGCTGGGCCGAAGACCCGCGCCCTGGCTGCAGTGGAGGGTCAGACATGCGAGCGATGCAGGTTCGTTGAGGAACGAACCTGCATCGCTCGCATGTCTGTGCGCCGGGCCGGGTAACCGGGCGGGGTAACCGGGCTGCGGGTGGCGAGCGGGGAGCCGGCTAGCGGATGACGCGCTCCAGCGGCCGGCCGTCCGCCCGCAGGTCGATGTTGCGCGCGATGTCGGCGGCGCGCAGCTCGAAGACCTGGCGTGCGTGGCCGGAGTGGTGGGGCGTGAGCACGGTGTTGGCGAGGGGTGAGAAGCGGTCGACGGATGCGGGAACGCGGCCCTGCGAGTCGGGGGCGCCCCACCACACGTCGATGCCTGCACCGCCGATGCGGTCGTCAGCAAGCGCGTGGAACAGCGCGTCCTCGTCGACGACTCCGCCGCGCGCCACGTTGATGAGCACCAGGTCCGGCTTCGCGACAGCGAGCTCCGCGGCGCCGATCGTGCCGCGCGTGCGATCAGACAGCGGGATGGAGACGACGAGCACGTCCGCCCCCGCCACGAAGTCCAGCATCCGGTCGGGGCCGAAGACCTCGGCGACGTCGAGCCCGGCTGGATTGGGCGCATCCGGTCGCTGCCGGAGCGCGGTGAGGCGCATGCCGAGGGCCTGCGCGAGGCGCCCGACCTCCGTGCCGATCTCACCGAGGCCGAGGAGCCCCATCGTCGTGCCGCGCAGCATTGGATGGAAGGGGACACTCGCGTCGTTGCCGATCGTGCGCCACTTGCCGGCGCGCATCTGCGCATCCGCCTCCAGCGCGCGCCTGCGCAGCATGAGCGCCGTCATGACGACGTGCTCGGCGATCGCCGCCCCGTGGTGACCCGTGTTGCAGATGGTCACGCCCGGCGGGAGCGCATCGACGCTCACGCGGTCGGCGCCGGCACCCGTGACGTGCAGGAGCGCATCCGGGCGAAGGGACGCCGCCTGCTCTGGAGTGAGCACGGAGGCGATGACGATGTCGGCCCCGCGGAGCGCGTCGTCCAGCTCCGCGGGGCCGAGCTCGGCGGCGAGGCTCCACTCGTGCGCGCGCTTGGTCTGCGTGAGGAGCTCCGCGAAGCGGGCGATGATCGGGTCGGTGACGAGGATGCGCATCCGGACCTCTCCGTGGGTTCTGGCGTGGTGGGGTGCTACCAGCGGGGGCTGGCGACGGAGTAGTCGGGGTGGAAGCGCTGCATGTAGCCCGTGTCGTCCCGCTGCGTGATGCCGCTCTCGAGGAACTGCTCGTGCAGCTTCGCGAGGCCGTCCACGTCGAGCTCGACGCCGAGGCCTGGCCCGGTCGGGACGAGCACCGAGCCGTCGACGAAGGAGAGGTCGTGGGTGACGACGTCCTCATCTGGCTGCTTCCAGGGCCAGTGCGTGTCGCACGCGTAGCTGAGCGACGGGGTCGCGGAGGCGAGGTGCACCATGGCCGCGAGGCTGATGCCGAGGTGCGAGTTGGAGTGCATCGAGAGGCCCCAGTCGAGCGACTCGGCGAGGCCGCCGAGGGTGCGGGACCTGGTGAGGCCGCCCCAGAAGTGGTGGTCGGAGAGCACGATGTCGATCGACCCCTGCTCGACGGCGGGCTTCACGCCGGCGAAGCTGACGACGCACATGTTCGTCGCGAGGGGGAGGGTCGTGCCGCGTCGCACCTCGGCCATGCCTGCGAGTCCGGGGGTGGGGTCCTCGAGGTACTCGAGGGACGATTCGAGGGCCTTCGCGACGCGCAGCGAGGTCTCGACGCTCCAGGCGGCGTTGGGGTCGAGGCGCAGCCCGAGGTCGGGGAAGGCGTCCGCGAGGGCGAGGATCGCGGCGATCTCCTGGTCGGGTTCGAACACGCCGCCCTTGAGCTTGAGCGCGGAGAAGCCGTAGCCGTCGACGAGCTGACGTGCCTGCTCGACGATGCCCTCCGGTGTCAGTGCCTCGCCGAACTCGTCGGCGCCGGATCCGGGGTGGCCGGCCCACTTGTAGAAGAGGTAGCCGCTGAACGCGACCTCGGGTCGGATGGCGCCTCCGAGGAGTGAGCTCACCGGCACGCCGAGGATCTTGCCCTGCACGTCGAGCGCGGCGACGTCGAAGGGGGAGAGGACCCGATCAGCGGTGCTCGAACCGGTCACCATGCCGCTCATCCCGTGGCCGCCCTGCGAGGTGTCGGCGGTGAGCGCCTGCGCGACCGCGAAGCGCAGGCGGTTGGTGTCGAACACGTTGATGCCGACCACGGCGTCTGCCGCGAGGGAGAGGCGGTGCAGGTGAGGGGCATCCCCGTAGGTCTCGCCGAGGCCGGTGAGGCCTGAGCGGGTCGTGACCTGCACGATCGCGCGAAGCGCGTACGGCTCGTGCACCCCGACGGTGTTCAGGAGGGGTGGGTCCTTGAAGGCGACCGGCGTGATCGTGACGGCGGCGATCTCATTCTGCGTGCTCCGGTCGAAGGGATCCACCGGCGTCGCGCGTGCAGCGGCGGCTGGTGCGAATCCGGATGCGGTGGACGTGCTCTGCGCGGTCATGTCGTCTCCCTGTGTTCGTCGTTGAACGAGGTGTGTTCGTCGTTGCGGGCGCTCTGCTCGGTGTCGAGCATGCCGTGGTCGTTGCTGGACGGAACGTTCGGCCTGCTCGGAGGCCGGTTGCTCAGCGGGGTGAGCGCGCCCGGTCGCGCTTCGTCAGCGCAACCGGGCGTGCTCAGGCTCAGGCGACGGGCGCCGCGACGCGGTCCTGCTCGGCGGGGGTGCCTGCGCGCTTCGCGAGGAGGGCCCTGGTGTCGTCGATGAGCTTCCTGAGCTCTTCGACGTGCTCGGGCTTGGCGTCGATGAGCGGCGCGCGCACGTGGCCGGCGTTGATGCCGGCGAGCTTGGTGGCTTCCTTGACGAGCGACACGGCGTACCCGGGCACGGAGTTCCGGAGGCGGACGAGGGGGTGGTAAAAGCTGCGGTTGAGTTCGGCCAGGCGCTCCTTGTCGCCGGATTCGACGGCGTCGAAGAAGGCAAGGGCGATGTCGGGGGCGAAGGCGAAGGAGGCCGACGAGTACAGGGGGACGCCGATCGCCTTGTAGGCCTCCTGTGCGATCTCGGCCGTGGGGAGGCCGTTGAAGAAGAGGAAGTCCTCGCCGCGCGACTGCGTCTCGTCGGTGACGGAGCGCACGATGCGGGACATGAGGTCGATGTCGCCGACGCCGTCCTTGAGGCCGATGACGTTCGGGATGCGGGAGACGGTGACGGCGGTGTGCTCGTCGAACCGGGCCGTGCTGCGGTGGTAGACGATGACGGGCAGCGTCGTGGCACCCGCGACCTGCTCGACGTACGCGACGAGGCCTTCGCTTGGGCCGGCGACGAGGTACGGCGGGAGGAGGAGGATGCCATCCGCCCCGACCGCCTCTGCGCTGCGCACCTGCGCCTTGGCGTCGGCGAGCGTTCCGCCGGCCCCGGCGAACACCGGCGTTGCCTTCTTGGTGGTCGTGACGGCCGTGTCGACGACGGTCGTGTACTCGTCGAGGCTGAGCGCGTGGAACTCGCCGGTGCCGCAGGCGATGAAGATGCCGCCCGGCTCGTGGGCGAGCCCCTGTTCGAGGTGCTTCGCGAGGGCTGCGACATCGACGGCATCGTCGGCCGTGAAGGGGGTGACCGGGAAGAAGAGGATTCTGTCGAGCACGTCGATCTCCTTAGTTGCGTGTCTCCGCGGTGCGTCGTTGCACGGTGCGGCTGTTCCGAGTTGATTGCCCGGCTATCTGCGACGCTATGGTCTTATGGATGCGCAAACAAACTAAAGTGTGGATGAATCAATGTTGGGAGTGAATTGATGTTTACCCTGGTCCAGCTCGAGTGCTTCGTCGCCGTCGCCGAGGAACTGCACTTCGGTGCGGCCGCCGAGCGCCTCCGCATGACCCAGCCGCCCATCAGTCGCCAGATCCAGCAGCTGGAGCGCGAGCTCGACACGCAGCTGTTCGTCCGGACGAGTCGTCGGGTCGCACTCACGGAGGCTGGGCGCACCCTCCTGCCCAGCGCCCGCAAGCTCATCGACCTCTCGGCGAAGGCCGCGGCCGATGTGCGCGCCGTCGGCGAGGGGGCGACCGGCACGCTGACGGTCGGCTACACCGCGGTCGCGGCGCACAGCGTGCTCCCCAAGCTGCTGCGGGCAGCGGCGGAGGAGCTGCCCGGGCTGCAGCTCATCCTGCAGGAGTCGGTGACCGTCGACCAGATGGACGAGCTCGAGCGCGGCACGGTCGACATCGGCCTCCTGCGTCCCATGCGGGACCGCCCAGGCGTCCAGTCGACGACGGTGCTGACGGAGCGCCTGGTGCTGGCGCTGCCGAGGGGCTCGCGGCTCGCCGAGTTCACAGGGCCCGTCTTCCTGAGCGACCTCAACGATGAGGCGCTCCTCATGTACTCGCCAGGTGGTGCTCGCTACTTCCACGACCTGCTCCTCAGCATGTTCGTCGCCTCATCCAGTCACCCGCGCATCGTGCAGTACGCGGGCCAGGTGCCTGCGCTGCTCGCGCTCGTGAACGCGGGCATCGGCGTCGCGCTCATCCCCGAGTCCGCAACGCAGCTCGCGCCCGACGGCGTCATCTGCCGGCCGGTTGCCGACGGTGACCGATCGGAGCCGTACAACCGAGTGCACCTCGACATCGCATGGCGGGAGGACTCCGACAATCCGCTCGTGGCGGCGGTCGTCGAGCTCATGCAGCGCAACGCGTGACCGCGGTCGCACGCCGCTATTGATGCTGAACGCGCATCCGGTCATGCCGAATACGCTCTCGATCGAATGGATGCGGCTCCTTAGAGTGGCAATACGGCACCGTGGCCAGAGCCACGCGTGACCACCCAGCGCGGCGATGGAGGCGGAGCTATGAACCAGGTGACGGTCGAGACGTGGGACGTGATCCCAGTGGCGGGCCACGACAGCATGCTGCTGAACCTCAGCGGAGCCCACGCGCCCCTCTTCACTCGCAACCTCGTGAAGCTCACCGACAGCGAGGGGCGCGTCGGCATCGGCGAAGTGCCCGGCGGCGAGAGCATCCGCTCGACGCTCGTCGCCTCCGCCGAGCTGATCGTCGGCAAGCCCGTGGCCGACTACCGCGCGATCCTGCGCAGCATCAACGAGGAATTCTCCTGGCAGGACAGCGCCGGCCGCGGCGCGCAGACCTTCGACCTGCGCACGACCGTGCACGTCGTCACCGCCTGGGAGTGTGCGCTCCTCGACCTCCTCGGACAGCAGCTCGGCCTGCCGATCTCGTCGCTCCTCGGCGACGGCAGGCAGCGCGAGGCCGTCGACGTGCTCGGCTACCTCTTCTTCGTCGGCGACCCCGACGCGACCGGCCTCGACTACCTGCGCGGCGACGACACGAGCGACGCGTGGGGACGCGTGCGCCGCGAGCGTGCCCTCGACAGCGAGGGGGTCGTGCGGCTCGCGAAGGCCGCGCAGGAGCGATACGGCTTCCGCGACTTCAAGCTCAAGGGCGGCGTGCTCGAACCGGCCGTCGAAGCCGCCGTGGTCACCGACCTCGCCGCCGAGTTCCCGGATGCGCGCATCACGCTCGACCCGAACGGCTCCTGGCCGCTCGACGAGGCGCTCCGCCTCGGCCCCGACCTGAAGCGCGTGCTCGCGTATGCCGAGGACCCGGTCGGCGCGGAGAACGGCTACTCGGGGCGCGAGGTGATGGCGGAGTTCCGCCGCGCCACGGGGCTGCGGACTGCCACCAACATGATCGCGACCGACTGGCGCGAGCTGGGGCACGCGATCCGCTCGCAGGCCGTCGACATCCCGCTCGCCGACCCGCACTTCTGGACCATGAGCGGCTCCGTGCGTGTGGCGCAGCTGTGCGACGAGCTCGGCCTCACGTGGGGCTCGCACTCGAACAACCACTTCGACGTGAGCCTCGCGATGTTCACGCACGTCGCCGCGGCGGCCCCTGGAACGCCGACGGCGATCGACACGCACTGGATCTGGCAGGACGGCGAGGAGCTCACGACGGCCGCCCCCAAGATCGAGGACGGCGTCATCCAGGTGCCGACGGCCCCAGGCCTCGGCGTCACCCTCGACGACGCCGCGGTGAGCCGCGCCCACGAGCGATACCTGAGCCTCGAGAACTCGGCGCGCGACGACGCGTTCGCGATGAAGACCTTCATGCCCGAGTGGGCATTCCACCCGAAGCGGCCTGCCCTCATCCGCGCCTAGCGGACGCGGCACAGGCACTCCAGAGCAACCAATCCAACACGACGAGGTGTGAGAATGGACCAGCGAATGACGCAGCAGCAGCTCCAGGCCGACGAACTGGCCGCGACGGCAGGACAGGCCGGACGCCAGGCCGAGGTGGCCCCGAACGGTGAGGCCGCCACCGGCCAGGCTCAACCCGGCAAGGCTCGACCCGACCAGGAAGTGGAGAAGGCCATGCTCCTCTCGGTGCGCGACCTCTGCATCTCCTACGGCATCGGCGGACGCGCCGTCGACGCGGTGAGGAACGTCTCGTTCGAGCTGTACGCCGGCGAGGTGCTTGCGGTCGTCGGCGAGTCCGGCTCCGGCAAGAGCACGGTGGCGCACGCGCTCATCAACCTCCTCGCGCCGAACGCGACGGTCACCTCGGGTGAGATCAAGTTCGACGGCGAGCCCATCCAGGGGTTCAGCGACGCGCAGTGGCGGGGCATCCGCGGTCGGCGCATCGGCCTCGTCCCGCAGGACCCGGCCCTCTCCCTCAACCCGACGACGAAGGTCGGAGCCCAGGTCGCCGAGCCGCTCCTCATCCACGGACTCGCGAGCCGCAAGGACGCGCACGCCGAGGCGGTGCGACTCCTCGACATGGCAGGCCTCACCGAGCCGGCGGCCCGTGCTCAGCAGTACCCGCACGAGTTCTCCGGAGGCATGAAGCAGCGCGCGCTCATCGCGACGGCGCTCGCAGGCCAGCCGGAGATGGTGATCGCCGACGAGCCGACCAGTGCCCTCGACGTGACGGTGCAGAAGCAGATCCTCGACCACATCGACGGCCTCGTGAAGGAGCTGGGCACGGCCGTGCTGATGATCACGCACGACCTCGGCGTCGCGGCCGACCGCGCCGACCGCATCATCGTCATGCGCAAGGGTGAGATTGTCGAGACGGGCACAGCCGACGACGTCATGCTCCGGCCGCAGCACGACTACACGAAGAAGCTCCTGCGTGCCGCGCCGAGCCTGCACAGCCACGAGGCCCGCACGGTGCTCGTCACCGACAAGGCGACGGGAAAGGCGTCGAGTCGAGCGGCGGATGCGCGTGACGGGGCTCCGGACATCACCTCGCCGCTGCTGCGGGTCGAGAACCTCACCAAGGAGTTCGCACTTCCCGGCGGTCGCGGCGGCAAGCGCACGCTGACCGCCGTCGACGACATGAGCTTCGACCTGCATCGCGGGGAGACGCTCGCGGTGGTCGGGGAGTCGGGGTCCGGCAAGAGCACGACGGCGCGCCTGGTGCTTCGCCTCGAGAAGCCCACCTCCGGCCGCATCGTCTTCGATGACCAGGACATCACGGACCTCGAGGGTGAGCGGTTGCGAGCCCTTCGCCGCAGGTTCCAGATGGTCTACCAGAGCCCGTATGCGTCGCTGAACCCGCGCTTCTCCATCGAGCAGCTCATCGCCGAACCGTTGGTGTCGTTCAAGCTGGGCGACTCGAAGTCGCGCGCCAAGCGGGTGCGGGAGCTGCTCGACCAGGTCCAGCTGCCGCAGCTGTTCCTGAACCGCGGGCCTGACGAGCTGTCGGGTGGCCAGCGCCAGCGTGTGGCGATCGCGAGGGCGCTTGCCCTCGAGCCCGAGTTCATCGTGCTCGACGAGGCCGTCTCGGCGCTCGACGTGTCGGTGCAGGCGCAGATCCTGGACCTGCTCACCGAGCTGCAGCAGGAGAATGACCTCACGTACCTGTTCATCACGCACGACCTCGCGGTCGTGGCGCAGATCTCCGATCGTGTCGCCGTCATGAAGAACGGCGTGCTCGTCGAACTGGGCAGGACCGGTGACATCCTCATGAAGCCGCAGGAGCCCTACACGCGAAAGCTCATCGACGCCATCCCGGGGCACGGGAGCTCGCACGCCGCGTAGGCTCGGCGCCTATGGGTGACGGAGGCAATGCGGGTGAGGCAGCTGGCGGGGGCGTCGATGGGAGCGGCGCCGGCACCGCGGGTGGGCCCGACGATGGGTCCGCCGGCGAAGAGCACGCCGACGACGAGCGCTGGCTCGTGGTCAATGGCCGGCGCTGGCGGCGTACCGATCCGAGTCTTCCTGCAAGCATGGTCGAACGGCTGAAATCGCATCTCGGCCGCGGGCGATCGGGCGTGGGCGCCGCGAAGCGCCAGGGTGACGACTCTGCCGTGGCGGCGTCGCGCAAGCGCGTCGGCCTCGCGAAGCACGGGCTGGGCGAGCGCGGTCCGCGCTGGTGGGAGGAGCCGAAGGCGGCTCGACTCGAGCGGGCCCGCCAGGCACTTGACGAGCTTGACGAGCTCGACGAGCTCGACGGGGCGGCCCCGGAGGGCGCCTGACGCCGCGGAGCACGGCGAGTCGCTCCGGCACACGATCGACCACCAGTGTTTACACCCAGGAAACTGTGTTCACTGAATACTTGGTCCATGAGCACAGAATTCATGAGCACAGATGCAGTGGCCACCGCCGTTCCGCCGTTCCGCGTGACCCCCGACTTCTGGTCGCAGCTGCCGAGGATGCCGCTCGACCAGTATCCGGGCACCGAGGGCTACATCGCGGACGTGTACTCGAACCCGGACGGATCGGCCATGTCGGCCGGCTACTTCGCCCTGACGCACACGGATGCCCCGCTCGACTACTTCTACGACTACGACGAGATGAAGGTCGTCATCTCCGGCACGTTCCGCCTCGAGAACGTCGACACCGGGCAGGTGTCGTACGCGGGCCCGAAGGATGCCATCTTCTTCCCGAAGGGGTCGCGCATCCTCTTCAGCACCGAGGATGCGGCGCTCGCGTTCTACGTCGGCCACCGCTCCGTCGCACCCTGACCGCCATGGCGATGTCCTCGATGCAACCCGCCGGAGTCGGACCGGGCGTGAGCGCAACCGCCACCAGTTCGGCTCGGTGGCGGCGCCTGCTCGAAGCGGGTGGCCGGGCGGCGACCGACGCATGGTCGGCGGTCGCACCGGCGCGCACCATGACGTTCCTCGTCGGTGCGGCACCCACCGCGTCCATCGGTGGCGTGCCCGATGACACGGCGTCGAGCGGGGTCGCGCGTGGCGCCGCGGTGTCCAGAAGCGCGGAGCCCACCGGCGATGGCCAGCCAGGTCCAGGCGAAGGGGCTCTGGTCGCGCTCGACGACGCGACCTCGGCCGCGTCGCGAGCCCGGATCCTCGAGGCGCTCCGGGTCGCGCGCACGGGGTGGCGGTTCCGAGTCGTCGGCGACGAGCTCGCGCTCGGCGCGTTTCGGGCGGTCCTGCACGACGCCGGCGTGCTCGACGAGGAGATCGAGTTCGTGCTCACGGCCCCGGAGCCAGGCGTCGCCGAGGTGCCCGTGCACTGTGGGCACTGCCAGGCGAAGACGAGTACGCAGACAGGCGGAAGCGTGCCGTGCTCGGGTTGCGGTCTGCACCTCACCGTTCACTCACACTACTCCCGCCGCCAGGGCGCCTACCTCGGGTACTTCGCTGACGCCGAGCTGACCGTGCCCGACGTGGAATCCGCTGCCGGCATCCGCGCGAGCATCGTGGCCGCAGAGCACCGCCGGAGCGGACCGGTGCTCGTGTGAGCGGCGCCCCCGCGGCCGACGCCACGACGACTCGCCCGCCTGCTGCCGACGCCCGTGTGGGTGGCGCGGCGCTCGACCTCATCGTCTCCGAGATCGCGGAGCTCAGCCGCGGCGTCCGCTCCTTCACGCTTCGCGACCCGCTTGGCCGTTCACTTCCGTCGTTCGCGCCGGGAAGCAGCATCGCGGTGCAGCTCGGCGGCGGCGGCCGCAACTCGTACTCGCTGACGGGCAGCGGGCGACGCCCAGACCACTACTCGATCTCGGTGCGCCTCGACGATGCAGGCCGAGGCGGCTCGCGGTGGATGCACGGCCTCAGCGTCGGCGACGAGGTGGCGGTGAGCGCGCCGTCCAGTGCGTTCCCGCCTGTGCTCTCTGCACGCCACCATCTGCTGATCGCGGGCGGCATCGGGGTCACCCCGATCCTCTCGCACGCCAGGGCCGCGGCCGAGTGGGGGCGCTCCTTCGACGTCGTGTACGCCTTCGGCGAGGGCGGGGGAGCGCACCGGGACGAGCTGGAGCGCCTGAGCGGGGGCCGGATGACCGTCTGCGGGAGCCGCGCCGCCCTGCATGCCCACCTCGCGTCGGCCCTGCTCGACCAGCCGCTCGGCGCACATCTCTACGTCTGCGGTCCGGTCGCCATGATCGACGCGGTGCAGGCAGCCGCTCGCGCGGCCGGCTGGCCCGAGGCGCGCATCCACGCCGAGGCGTTCGCCCCGCCCATCCTCGACCCGGGCGAGCCATTCGAGGCCCGGCTCCTCGGCCTCGGCCGGACCATCCGAGTCGACTCGGGCGTCACCCTGCTCGAAGCGCTGCTCGCCGAGAACGTGCCGGTGCCCAACCTCTGCCGCCAAGGCGTGTGCGGCGAATGCCGCGTCGCCGTCCGAGCACCGTCCGATTCGCACCGTGCAGACGTGCACGGCCCCGCGGGGATCGACCACCGCGACAGCTTTCTCACCGATGAGGAGAAGGACCGCGGCGACTGCCTCATGCCGTGCGTCTCCCGCCCAAGAGGCGAGATCCTGGAGCTCGAACTGTGACCGCACCCGCCACCGGCAAGGCCGACCATTCCGTCGCCGTTGCCGGCTTCCCGTTCCCCTTCCCGAAAGAGACGTACCGCTACAGCACCAACGTGGAGCCGGCCTCCGTGCCACGGCCAACGGCGGCAGGTTCCTGGGGCGAGCATCCGGTCGACATCGACCACGCCTATCGCGATGAGCTCGCCGAGCGGGCCCGCATCCTGAGCGCCGACCCCTCGAGGCTGCAGTGCCTGCCGCACATGGTGCCGGCCGCGTGGGACGCGATGTTCGTGCTCATGGAGCAGCTCGCCGACGCGTACCCGCAGCACATGAGCCTCACCAGGGAGGGCGGCGGCTGGCACTGGCACAACGGTCTGCTCGGCATCGACCGGTGCTTCGCGGTCGGCGAGACCTCGTCGATGCCGGAGGGTCCCCTCGGGTTCATCGGCCAGCAGATGCAGGAGGATATCGTGCTGCTCGAGCAGCGTGACGGCGAGCTGTGGGCCGACGCCGGCCTCGTGACGTTCGCCGCGGACTGGTCGTTCGGCTTCGACGTCGGGATGTCGTTCCTCGAGATCCACGGGCCCGTGCCGCGGGTGCACGACGAGGGGGTCATCCCGCGGGCGCAGGCCTTCCTCATGCGGCTCGAGCCCGGGCAGAGCTACCGGCGCACCAACTGGACGCTCACCGTCGACGGCAAGCTGGACACGTCGACGGAGACGTACCCCGAGTGGGGTCCAGACCGGACCACGCTTGTGGACGGCCCGCTCGCGGCGGTCGGCGACAGGCTGCACCTGCGGACCGAGGTGCAGCACCTCATCCGCCTCCCCGAGTCGAACGCCATCATGTTCCTGATCCGCAGCTACCTGCTGCCGTTCGCGGCCCTGGCGACCGTGCCAGAGTGGGCTGCGAGAACGGCGGAGGTGCTCGAGGAGCTGCCAGTCGACATGGCCGAGTACAAGGGCGTGACGCGCACCCGCGAGGCGGGCATCAGGTGGTTGCGCGAGTACGGGGGAGTCTGCGAGGGGAGCGCTGCTGGGGCGGCGTGATGTTGGTGCTGTCGCAGGCGGGCGTGAGCGCGGACGCCGATGTGCACACGGATGCCTAGTGCTGGCATCAGCACGCGTGCCGGTGCAGGTGCCGGTACCGGTACCGGTGTCCGTGCCAGCGCGGGTCGGGCTTCCGTCCCTGTGTACTCTTGCCGACATGGCTGACGCAGCGCAGGTCCCGAGCGAGCCGGCGCACGAGTCTCGACGGGAGCGCGATCCCGATCACGGTCACAGCGCCGGGCGCGGTGCCGAGCACAGGGTCGAGGACTGGGCGGTGGACAGGCCGGACGACTCGGTCGAGGACCCAGCCGCCCCGACCCCTGCGGAGCCGCTCGAGCTCACGCAGCAGGAGCGGGCCGAGGCCACGCTGCGCTCGATCATGTCCGGCGGCAACCTCACCGCCGAGACGATGAGGCTCTCGAACGACTTCACCGACCGGCACGTGTCGCGCCTGAAGTCGTTCTTCCGCCGCGCGAAGTAGACGGCGTCTCGAGCCCGGCGCTGCCCGCACGCACCGCTCGGCGCCTCGCGCAGCGCCGCCGCGCCCTCACACGAGCAGGTAGACGGCGCCGGCGATCGTGAGCACCAGCACGATCCGGTCGAAGAGCTGCTGGCTCAGCCGCGGGGCGAGCCAGCGTCCCAGGAATGCGCCGCCGATGAGGAGCGGAACGAGCAGCAGATCCAGGACAAGCGTGCTCGGCGTGATGAGGCCCAGCCCGATCGAGAACGGCAGCTTGGCGATGTTGACGATCGTGAAGAACCAGGCTGCCGTTCCGAGGAACGCCTTGACGGGGAACTTGGCGGCGAGGAAGTACATCGCCATCACGGGGCCGCCGGCGTTGGCGACCATCGTCGTGAACCCGCCGAGCGATCCGTAGCCGACGCGTGCGATCTTGGCGGCGCGGTCGCTTGGCGTCTCCGGGGTGCGGTACCGGCGCCACACGGTGATGGCGACGAGGATGAGCAGGATGATGCCGATGACGCGGCGCACCCAGTTGTCGTCGGCGAAGGCGAGGAAGGCGGCGCCCGCGAGCAGACCGACCGCGACGGCGGGGATGAGCTTGACGAGCGTCGACCAGTCGGCGTGCCGCCGGTAGGTCCACAGCGCGAACATGTCGCCGACGATGAGCAGCACCAGCAGGGCCCCGGTCGACTGCTTGGCCGGGAGCACGGCCGCGAAGGTCGCGACCGACAGGGTTGTGACGCCGGGCAGTGCCGTCTTCGAGATTCCGACAGCAAAGGCGGCCACTGCGAGCAGGACCCATCCGAGGGTGGGGAGTTGGGGGATCAGCTCGAGCACCTGTCGAGTCTAGGGCCGGGGCTGTCCTTGTCCTGTCGTGACGACAAGCGCCGTCGTGGCGGAGGTGGATTCGGCCCCGTCACGCCTCGGCCCCGTCACGATCCGCGCGTCGTCACGCACGGTTCGGGGTCACGCGCGGCTCGGGGCTACGCGCGGCTCGGCGTCACGCCGTGGAGAGCTCTTCCGGCCACGGCGGGTTCGCGCCGGCGCGGGCCACCGTGATGGCTGCGCTCCGTGCGGCTGTCGCGAGGGCAGCATCCACCCAGGAGTCGTCGAAGGTGCGGCCGTCAGAGGTGCTGCCGGCATCGCCGCCGAGGAGCGCTCGCCGGATGCTCGATGCGGAGACGGCGTGCAGGAGGCCCGACATGAAGGCGTCGCCCGCGCCGACGGTGTCGACGACTCGGACCGACGGGGCCGGCACGGCGAACACTCGCCCAGCGGTGCGTGCGAGGGCGCCGTCGCGGCCGCGCGTCATGAGGGCGAGGCGGGCGCCGAGCTCGGCGAAGCGAAGGAGCACGTCGGAGGGGCTGAGCTGCGGGTACAGCCAGGCGGCGTCCTCGTCGCTGAGCTTCACGACGTGGCTGAGGGCGACCAGGGCCTCGACGCGTCCGACGACCGCCTCGCGCTCGCCCATGATGGCGGCGCGAACGTTTGGGTCGTAGCTCGTGAGGATGCCGCCGCGGTTCCTCGCTTCCGCGAACGCGGCTCGGACGACCGCGCCTCCGGGGTCGACGACCGCGCCGATGGACCCCGTGTGCAGCACGTCGATGCCCGTGAGGTCTGGCGTGGGCAGCGAGAAGTCGAGATCGAACTCGTAGCTCGCACTGCTGTTCTCGTCGAGGGTCGCTCTCGCGGTCGAGGTGCGCTGACCGTCGAGTGCGCCGTCGACCAGATCGACGCCGGATTCCGCAAGGTGGGCGATCACGAGCCCGCCGAGCTCGTCGTCGGCGAGTCGTGCGGCGAGCTGAGAGCGGTGGCCGAGCCGGGCCAGGCCGACGGCGACGTTCATGGGGGAGCCTCCGGGGAGGGCCCGCCCCTCCGGTGCATGCGCGTCACCGGGCAGCAGGTCGACGAGCGCCTCGCCGATCACGAGCACGCTCGCCAGCTTCCCGTCAGCAGCGTCGTTGATCCTCGCGTCTGCCGTCCCCGCGCCGGCGTGGTCCGGGTCGGCACTGATCGGGTCGTGCTTCGCATCGTTCTTCGTGTCCTCGGTGGTTGCTGCATGTTCGTTCATGAGATCGCCTCCGGTGCGATGTCGCGACCGCTCAGCCAGAGGAGCAGGTCGATGGCGGTTCCTCGTACGGGCGGGCCTTCGCCGAGGGAGAGGGACTGTCCGGCGGTGTCGCCCGCGTCCGTCGCGATGAGGGTGCGGTCGGCGGCGAGCTCGCGACCGCCACCCATCGAGACGGGGGTCTTCCGCTGATGGGCGATCGCGGCGAGCACAGCGCCCTGCGGATAGTCGTGGGCGATCCCAAGTGGGCGGCGAATGTCCTCGCCGTGCACGATCGCTTCGACGTAGCGCGTCGCGGTCGGCGTCGGAGCGCTCGAGGTGCGGTCGGCGACTTCACGGAACCGGGCGAGTGTGTCGCGCGGGTGCGCTCGACGCTCTGCCTCGACGCCTCGCTGGTTGAGGGCGTCGAAGTCGAAGCGTGCGGCCATGAGCTGCGCGACGAAGCCGAGTCGCGTCGTCGTCGCATCGTTGACGAGGTGCGCGAGGACGTCGTGCACCGTCCACCCCGTGCAGAGCGACGAGGTGGCCCAGTCGGCGTCGTCGAGGTTCCGGAGGTCGGCGATCAGCGCCGCGCGTTCTGCGTGCACGATGCGCCAGTGCGCTCCCAGTCGACTCACAGTGCCGACGCTACCGCGTCGACGCCCCGTCGGCGAGCCGCGGGCGCGGCTGTGAAGTCAACCCCGCGCATCCGGGCCGCCTTCCTTCGTAGCCTCGAGGCGTACCCCGAATGTCTGGTGCCCGCTCGACGATGGCACCACCCCGACGAGAGGAATCCCCATGCGCGCGCTCACCTGGCAGTCGACCGGCGAAGTGTCCGTCGAGACGGTCCCCAAGCCGACGATCGAAGAGGCGGGTGACGCCGTCATCCGCGTGACGTCCGCGGCCATCTGCGGCTCTGACCTCCACCTGTACAGCGTGTTCGGGCCGTTCCTCGAGAAGGGCGACATCCTCGGCCACGAGACGATGGGCATCGTCGAGGAAGTCGGGTCCGGCGTGACGAAGCTCAGTGTCGGCGACCGAGTCGTCGTGCCCTTCGTGATCGCCTGCGGCGACTGCGTGGCCTGCCATTCCGGGCTGTCCACGCAGTGCGAGGTGACGCAGAACACCGAGCAGGGCACCGGTGCCGACCTCTACGGGTACACGGAGCTCTACGGCTCGGTGCCCGGCGGGCAAGCCGAGTACCTCCGGGTGCGCCTCGCCGACAACAACGCCATCAAGGTCGGGCACGAGCTGTCCGACGAACGGTACCTCTTCCTCAGCGACATCCTTCCGACAGCTTGGCAGGGCGTGAAGTACGCCGCTGTGCCAGAGGGCGGGACGCTCGCCGTCGTCGGCCTCGGGCCGGTGGGCCAGTTCGCTGCCCGCATCGGAAGGCACCTGGGCTACCGGGTGCTCGGCGTCGACCCGGTGCCCGAGCGACGGGCGCTCGCGGAGCGCTACGGGGTCGAGGTCTTCGACTACGACGACGAGACCGCGGACGCGCTTCGCGCCGCCACCGACGGGCGTGGCCCCGATTCCGTCGTGGATGCGGTCGGCCTGGAGGCGCACGGTTCCGGAGACGGCTCCGGCTTCGCGGAGCTCGCGCAGAAGGGTGCCGGCCTGCTCCCGGACGCCGTCGCGAAGAAGGTCATCAAGACCGCCGGTGTCGACCGGCTGTCGGCGATCATGCTCGCCGTCGACGCGGTGCGCCGGGGCGGCACGGTGTCGCTGAGCGGCGTGTACGCGGGAACGGCCGACCCGATGCCGATGATGACCATGTTCGACAAGCAGCTGACCCTGCGCATGGGCCAGTGCAATGTGCAGCGCTGGATCCCGGAGCTGCTGCCGCTCGTGGAAGACCGCAGCGACCCGCTCGGCACGGAGGATCTCGTGACGCACCGCATGCCGCTCGAGGACGCGCCCCGGATGTACGAGGTGTTCCAGAAGAAGGCCGAAGGGTGCATCAAGGTCGTGCTGAAGCCGCGCGGCTGACCCTCGTCCAGAGGAGTCACTCGGCCGCGGCGGGCTCCCAGCGGAGGAGCTCGCCCGGCTGACACTCGAGGGCGACGCAGAGCGCCTCGAGCGTCGTGAAGCGCACGGCCTTGGCTCGGCCGTTCTTCAAGACGGCGAGGTTGGCCGGGGTGATGCCGACCCGCGCCGCGAGCTCCCCCACGGACATCTTCCTCCGCGCGAGCATGACGTCGATATCGATGGCGATCGGCATCAGATGACCTCGCCGAGCTCGCCGCGGAGGG
This sequence comes from Pseudoclavibacter sp. RFBA6, assembly GCF_002931575.1. Lineage (NCBI taxonomy): Bacteria > Bacillati > Actinomycetota > Actinomycetes > Micrococcales > Microbacteriaceae > Pseudoclavibacter > Pseudoclavibacter sp. RFBA6. The sequence continues at coordinate 182,268 of NZ_PSUA01000010.1, forward strand.
CTTCGGCCTCGGCCTCGCGCCTCGTCGCGAGACGCAGCAGCATCCGCATCACCACCATGAGGAGGGCGCCGCCGGCCGTGACGAGCGCGGCACCGCAGAGAAGGCCGATCAGGCCGGGCGCCGCGGGTCCTGGAGCGAGCAGGATAGCCAGCGTGAGGATGGTGAATGAGGCGACGGCGATCGCGCCGATGATCGTGTCGACGTAGCGGAAGGCTCCTGCGGAGAAGACGGAGCCTCGGCGGACCATCGTCAGAAGACGCCAGATGCTGATGGCGCTGACCTGCAGGGTGAGCACGAAGATCGCGGCGAGCGCGACGAGAACGACCCGGGCCGGGGTCGAAACGCCCGCGAGGTCCGCCCAGGCGAGCGGCAGGAGCAGGAGCTGGACTGCGAGCGACCCGAGGAGCGAGACCGCGATGACGGCCTTGAGTACGAGGATGGTGACGGTGCCCATGGGGTGACCTCCTGCTGTCTAGCGATGCTTTTCTATCGACTTTCGATAGACTACAGCAGGAGGACGCAAGGACCCGACACGTTCACCTGTCCATGCTCACCTCGGCACGTCGACCCTGGTGTGGTGAGGACCCTGGTGCGGTTATCGGGCGAGGTGGGCGGCGAGGTTGTCGAGCGCCTGCATCCAGCCGTCATAGACGTTGTCGTCACCGGGCTCGCCGGGCATTCCCCGCACGTGCAGGGCGACATGGGTCTCGGTCTCTCGGGAGCCCGTCGTGAGGTCGACGCTGACGACGGGGGACGCCGCCGGAACATCGTCGGGCGCGCCCCACGTGAAGACGAGGCGTCCCGGCTCGGCCACCAGCAGGTAAGTGCCCGCCGTCGGATACTCGTCACCTGTCTCGTCGTTGACCATCGTGTAGGTGTAGGTGCCGCCTTCTCGGACATCGAGGTCGATCGTGTCCCGAGGCGTCGAAACCTTCACGGGATGATGCCAGTGGCTGAGGTCGTCGGCATCCGTCCACGCGCGCCAGACGCGCTCGCGCGGTGCGGCGACGGTGCGGCTCAGGCTGAACTCCGGCTGTGCGACGGTCTCCGGGCTGGTCATGGCTGGCTCCTCTGTGTCCTCGTCGACGCAGAGTCCTCGTCGGCGCTGTGTCCTCATCCGCGCAGTGTCCTCGTCGACGCTGCGTGCTCACGATGCAGCGTCTTCGCGGATCTCGTCGCGGCTGGCCCCGGCGTGGCCAGCTCGTCGGGCTGTCGCAAGGCTAGGTTCCCAGGGTTGGAATCTCCTCGACAGCGCCCGCGGCTGCTGCGTCGTCGCTGGTGACTGGGCGCCGCGCCGCGCCGGAACGCGGCCGAGGGTCCGTGTCTCAGAAGAGCGGCCAGGGCGCCGCGGGCATGTCGCCCTCCGGCGCTGGGAACTCGCGTTCGGCCGCGAGGCGTTCGGTGCGGGCGGCGAGCTGCTCGAGCTCGGCGACGGAGAGCAGCTCGGCGAGCTTGGCTCCGAGACCGCCGTCACGCGTGTCGGCGAGGGCCTCGCGGAGCCTCCGGATGCTCGTCGTCTCGTCGTCACTGATCGGCTCGCCGACCCACCCCCACAGGACGGTGCGCAGCTTCGGCTCGACGTGGAACGAGAGGCCGTGGTCGACGCCGTAGCGGTGCCCATCCGGCATGGCGAGCACGTGGCCGCCTTTGCGGTCGGCGTTGTTGACGATGGCGTCGAAGATCGCCATGCGCCGCATGATGAGGGAGTCCTCGTGGACGAGGACCACCTCGCGACCTGTCTCGTCTTCGCCGCTGAGGACCGTCCGCCAACCGTCTCCCGGTACCTCGCTCGCGTCGACGAGATCGACGGGGTTTTGAGCTTCGTCGATGTCCTGCCACAGCTGGAGCATCCCTGGCCCGAACTGGCCGTCGCCGAGCCAGGTTCGCGGCACGATGTTCCAGCCGAGGTATTCCGAGACGAGGTACGCGGCGACTTCGCGATTGGCGAGGTCGTTGTTCGGGAAGTCCCACAGCGGCTTCTCGCCGCGGGATGGCTTGTAGACGACGTCGACCGGGTCGGCGCCTGCGACCGTGTAGGTGCCGACGAAGGTCGCGTTCGACGCGCTCATGAGCCGGGCGGTGAGCTCGAGCGTCTGGCCGCTTGGAGCGGTATCAGCCGAGGCGGCATCGCCCGGATCGGAGTCACCCGGTTCGGAGGCGCTCGTGGTGGACGCCGTCGACGCCTCGGAGTCGGGCGCTTGAGCCGCGCCCGCGGTTTCCCCGTTCGGCTCGGTCTCGGTCACAGGCCGTCGTCTGCCGGGCAGTCGTGGCCCTCCGGGTCCATCGGGAGGCCGCAGCGGGGGCACAGCGATCGGCCGGCGCCGACGATCTCGAGGGTGCGCTTCGCGAAGGCGCGTGCCGACCCGACGGGGATGCGAACGCGGAGCAGCTCCTCGGGTTCGGCGGCTTCGACGAGCTCGTCGAGGCCGGCCATGCGGGCCAGCTCTGCTTCGAGAGCCTCGGTGTCCACGTCGGCGTCGATCTCGAGCTCGACCTCGACGACGGGGATCACCTCGAGGATGACCTGCGCGGTCGCGGGCTCCCAGCCGAGGCCGATCGTGCCGACTCTGAAGCGGCCGTCGACAGGGGTGTCGAGCGGCTCCTCGTCGATGAGCTCGACGGGGGTCGAGCTGGGCACGCTGTAGCGGTTGCCGTCTTCGAGCATCAGCTGGTCGAGGATCTCGTCGACCTTCTCGGCGAGCAGAGCGGACTGCTCTTTCTCGAGGATGACGCTCACGACGCGGGAGCCGTCGCGTGCCTGCAGGTAGAAGGTTCGCTCGCCGGGCTTGCCGAGCGTGCCGACGACAAATCGGTCCGGCCAGTCGAATTCGTGCACGAGGGTCGTCATGGTCTCAAGCCTATGCTCAGGAGGCTCTGCCTGCGCCGCCGCCGACGGTCGCGTCTCCGGTCTGGGAGCCGCCCGCCGCGGCAGAGCGGGAGGGGGCGAGCCAGGAGAGGTCCCCGGCGTCGGAGTTGATGATGGGGACGCTCGGGCGTGCCCTGCCGTAGCTGATGATCGATGTCGACGCGGGTCCGACGGCGAGCCGTTGGAACAGGTCGAGGTGCATCCCGAGGGCGTCGGCGAGCACGGCCTTGATGATGTCGCCGTGGCTCACGGCCACCCAGACAGCACCCTGACCGAACTCGCGCTCGACGTCGGCGTCGTGCCGGCGGACAGCGGCCACTGCTCTCGCCTGCATGGCGGCCATCGATTCTCCGTCGGGGAACGTGACGGCGGACGGCTGCGTCTGGACGGTCGTCCAGAGGTCTTCCTTCGCGAGGTCGGCGAGGCTTCGGTTCTGCCAGGCGCCGTAGCCGCATTCGGTGAGGTCTTCGTCGATGACGTCGAGCGATGGGTCGATGTGCGCGTCGAAGGGAGCGGTCGGCTGCTGCGCGCGAATCGCGGCCGCGGTCTCGACGCATCGCTCGAGTGGGCTCGTGACGAGGCGGGCGAGGGGCACCGACGCGATTCTCACCCCGGTCGCGGCGGCTTGTGCCCGCCCGGTCTCGTCGAGGAGGACTCCCGGGGTGCGTCCCGCGAGGAGTCCGCTCGCGTTCGCCGTGGTGCGTCCGTGGCGGACGAGGATGACGGTGGCCATGCGAGTCACCCTAATCGGTGCGCCACGGGAAGTCCCTGCGCGGCGTCAGCGCTCGGTGAGCTGCCCGCCTTCGACGTGCCAGGCCCGGTTCAGCTGCACCGTCTCGAGCATCCGCCGGTCGTGTGTGACGAGCAGGAGGGTGCCGTCGTAGGATCCGAGCGCCTGTTCGAGCTGCTCGATGGCGACGAGGTCCAGGTGGTTCGTCGGCTCGTCGAGCACCAGCAGGTTCACGCCGCGGGCCTGGAGGAGGGCGAGGCCCGCCCGGGTTCGCTCGCCGGGCGAGAGTTCGTCGGCGCTGCGTCCGACATGGTCGGCTTTCAGTCCGAACTTGGCGAGCAGGGTGCGCACCTCTGCGGTTGGCCAGTCGGGCACCTGCGCTTCGAACTGCTCCGCGAGCGGTGAGGGCCCCGCGAGGGCGGCCCTCGCCTGGTCGATCTCGCCGATGGCGACGCTCGAGCCCAGGCTCGAAGCTCCTGAGTCCGGCACGACGTGGCCGAGGAGGAGTCGCAGGAGGGTCGACTTGCCTGCCCCGTTCGGGCCGGTGATGCCGATGCGGTCGCCCGCGTCGACCTGCACGGACACGGGGCCGAACGTGAACTCGCCCAGGTGGAGTTCCGCGCGCGACAGGGTGGAGACGACGGAGCTCGACCGCGGAGCCGAGCCGATCGTGAACTGCAGCTGCCATTCCTTGCGTGGCTCCTCGACCTCGTCGAGGCGGGCGATGCGGCTCTCCATCTGACGCACCTTCTGCGCCTGCTTCTCGCTGGACTCGGTGGATGCCTTGCGGCGGATCTTGTCGTTGTCCGGTGCCTTGCGCATGGCGTTGCGCACGCCCTGGCTCGACCACTCGCGCTGCGTGCGTGCACGACCCACGAGGTCTGCCTTCTTCTCCGCGAATTCCTCGTACTCTTCGCGAGCGTGCCGCTTCGCGGTCGCGCGCTCCTCGAGGAATGCTTCGTAGCTGCCCCCGTAGACGCGGTTGCTGTGCTGGGCGAGGTCGAGCTCGAGCACACGCGTGACGCTGCGGGCCAGGAACTCGCGGTCGTGGCTGACGAGGACCACTCCGCCGCGAAGTCCCTGGATGAACGCCTCGAGGCGATCCAGGCCGTCGAGGTCGAGGTCGTTGGTCGGCTCGTCGAGGAGCACGATGTCGAAGCGTGAGAGGAGCAGCGCCGCCAGGCCGACTCGAGCAGCCTGTCCGCCGGAGAGGGAGGTCATGAGGGCGTCGGCGCTCAGTTGAAGCCCGAGCTCGGCGAGCACTGCGGGGATCCGCTCCTCGAGGTCGGCGGCCCCGCTCGCGAGCCAGCGCTCGAGGGCGACGGCGTATGTCTCGCCGGGGTCGGGTGCGCCGGGCTTCGCCTCTTCGGCAAGGGCTTCGGCGGCCGCATCCATGTCCCTGGTCGCCGCGGTGGCTCCGGTTCGGCGGCCCACGTACTGCGCGACGGTCTCGCCCGCGACACGCTCGTGCTCCTGGGGCAGCCAGCCGATGAAGGCGTCGGCGGGCGCGAGCGAGACGCTGCCCTCCTGAGGCTCGTCGATGCCGGCGAGGAGGCGCAGGAGCGTCGACTTGCCGGCGCCGTTCGCGCCCACGACGCCGACGACGTCACCCGGGGCGACGACGAGGTCGAGGGCGGAGAAGAGCGTTCGATGGTCGTGGCCACCGGCGAGGTCCTTGGCGACGAGGGTTGCGGTCATTGCTCTATGGTCGCTCACTCCGGCCATGCGCGGTGACGGCGCCCCCAGCAGCGCCCGGTCGCAGCCTCGGTTCCGGGCCCGTGGTCCGAGGCTCGGTATCGAGCCCCGGCCTGGTCCTTGCGGCGGGAGTGTCTACACGAGGGTGTCGGCGTGGAGGGCTCCGACGAGTGGTGCGAGCTCAGGCACATCCGCTGCCTCGGACAAGGACTGCTCGAGCACTGAATCGTGGGTGGGGCGTGCACGCTCGAGGAGGTCGCGGCCGAGCGGCGTCAGCTCGGTGTAGATGCCACGTCGGTCGTCGTCGCACAGGATGCGCGTCAGCAGCTTTCGGTCCTCCAAGCGGGTCACGAGGCGAGTGGTCGCGCTGCTCGAGAGTGCGGCGGCGCGGGCGAGTTGACGCATCCGCATGTGCCATCCGTCTTGGCGGCTCAGGGCGTCGAGGACGGTGAACTCGACGACCGAGAGCTTGTGCTCGCGCTGCAGGGAGCGCTCGAGCTCCATCTCGATGAGTCCGTGGAGAGCGGCGAGCGTGCGCCAGCCTCTGGCGCGGATCTCCACGGCGTCGTCGGCGATTCCCATGTGCCCTCCTCAGGTGCGTGGGTGCCAATGCTACTCCACTTGCGCGCATATAGCGCGTGTGCAACGATCATCTTCGTTGCGCGCGCAACTACTGCACACGCCGTATATCGCTGGAGGAAACATGCCAATCGCGCTCTTCGCGCTCGCACTCGGCGGGTTCGGAATCGGTCTCACCGAGTTCGTCATCATGGGGTTGCTCCCCGAGGTCGCGGCCGACTTCGCCGTCTCGGAGTCTGTCGCCGGCTACCTGATCTCCGGCTACGCCTTGGCGGTGGCAGTCGGCGCGATCGGACTCACGGTCGCTCTCACCCGATTGGACCGCAAGAAGGCGCTGGTGGGGCTCATGGTCATCTTCATCGCGGGCAACGTGCTCTCGGCGCTGGCGACCAGCTACGAGGTGATGATGCTCGGACGCATCGTCGCGGCCCTCAGCCACGGCGCCTTCTTCGGGATCGGCGCGGTCGTCGCCGCGAACCTTGTTCCCGCGAACAGGAAGGCCGCGGCAATCTCGCTGATGTTCGCGGGTCTCACGGTCGCCAACGTGCTCGGCGTGCCGATCGGGACGTTCATCGGACAGGCCACTGGGTGGCGTTCGACGTTCTGGGTGATCGCGTCGATCGGCGTCGTCGCTCTCGTCGGCATGGCGGTGCTGATCCCCGCGTCCGCCGGGCGCAGCGGCGGCGGCAGCGTCCTCGCCGAGTTTCGCATCTTCCGCTCCGGGCAGGTCTGGGCCTCGATGGCCATCACAGTGCTCGGGTACGGTGGCATGTTCGGGGCGTTCAGCTACATCGTCTTCACGCTGACCGGGGTGTCCGGGTTCGCCGCGTCCACCGTGCCCTGGCTCCTGGTGCTCTTCGGCGTCGGCCTCTTCGTCGGCAACATCGTCGGCGGCAGAGCCGCCGACCGGAACCTCGGGCGCACCCTGCTGGTTCTGCTGGTCGGGCTCATCGTGATCCTCGTCGCGTTTGCGCTGCTCGCGTCGAGCCAGGTCGCGACGCTGGTGCTGCTTGTCCTCATGGGCGGCTTCGGGTTCGCGACTGTCCCCGGACTGCAGATGCGCATCATGAACTTCGCTGGTGACGCCCCGACGCTCGCCTCCGGCGCGAACATCGCCGCCTTCAACGTCGGCAACGCCTTCGGCGCCTGGATCGGAGGGTTGACCATCGCTGCCGGGTTCGGCTACGCTTCGCCGCTCTGGGCCGGAGCCGCGGTGACGCTTGCCGGGCTCGCCGCGCTGGTGATCGCCGGCGTGATGCCCGGTGGTGAACTCCGGCGTGCCTCGCGGGGAGGCGAGGCGCTGAAGAAGCGGCCGGAACTCGTGTCAACGCCTGCTGCTTGACCGCATGCCTGGGCGGAGGTGCAGTGCCCGTGGTGGGCGACGACCAGGGACGGAGTCCTTCGAGGCGCAGGAGCACTCGCGGTGCGAGCGTGTGAAATGGAGCGGATGCGGAGCGACCACTCGCCTGGCGTGCACCCTGCTCGAAGACTTCAGTGCTTACGTGAGAGGCAGTAGGGCGGCAGTCAGCTGCCCGCATCGATCCGAGCGCAGTGAGGCGGCGACGATCATGGGTGAAGTCAACTTCGATGAGGGAGTTCCGGAGGGCGAGGAACGCTGGAGGGATGAGGGCGGCTCCGGGGAGAGCACGCACTTTCATCCACACGGCTGGCAGCCCGACCCGGTAGCGGCCGCAGCGCCGGAGGACGACGCGGATGCGAACGGCAACTGAATCTCGTGTGCTGGCGCAGGCTGCGGCCTCGCCGGGGCTCCGGAACGGAACCTCGGCGGAGTGAGGGTTATCCGGCGGCGAGGGCGCTGACGACGCCCAGCCGTCCGGTGCGACGGCGACGTGGTCGTGCCGCTGCCACGTCGGACTGGTCGTGTTCGACCGGGAACAGGGCTTCGGCGAGTGCCTCCTGGGCTTCGTCGAGCGTTGCGTAGTCTCCGATGCTCTGGCCCTGGGGGCCCTGGAGTGTGTGCAGACCGGTGTCTGCGATCGTGATGAAGCCAGCGAACTCGTCGCTGATGGTCGCCGCGTACACGTCGTCGTCGGCTTGTCGCCAAGAGACTCGAGGTGTGGGCAGGGTGAATGGTATTGCGAGTGTGATGCGATTCTTCGTTTCGTTGCGGCGCAGCCCGCCTGCGTTGGCAGGGCGCGGTATTTCAAGCATGTGAGCGCCGGAGTGGGCGCGTGCTGGTCAGCCGATTCGTGCTTTTGAGCAGTGGATTCGTGCTCTCGGGCAGATTGGGCGTCTCGGACTTGGGTCCTGGTGGCCACGGATCCGGTGGCGCGGATGGCGACTGGCAGGATCTGGAATGTCCGCGAGAAGCGGGGTGATCATGCGTCGACTCCACGACTATACGGCACAAAGCCTGAGTGAGAGGGTTTTCTTATGAGCGATGACACGAACAGCAGCGTCGGCGCGGATGGCGGCGCGAGCGAGAGCGGTGAGTTGACGGAGCTTGGTTTCACGGTTTCGGGCTTCATCTCGAAGCCGGTGCGCGAGGTCTACGAGGCGGTCGCCGACCCCACCGTCCTCTCCGAGTACTTCACGACGGGAGGCGCGAAGGGGCGGCTCGAGGCCGGAGCGGAGGTGCACTGGGACTTCGCGGACTTCCCCGGGGTGTTCCCCGTCGACGTCATCGAGGCGGTTGCACGGAGCCGCATCGTCGTCCGGTGGGGGGCCGAGGAGGACAGCGCGGGGCAGGGGTACACGACGACGACGTTCGAGTTCGATCCTGTGGACGACGGATCCCGCACGAGGGTGCGCATCAGCGAGTCGGCCTGGCGCCTGAGCGATGCCGGTGCGAAGGCTGCCTTCGGCAACTCGATGGGGTGGACGGGCATGCTCGCGGCCATGAAGGTGTGGCTCGAGCACGGCATCCGTCTCCGCGAAGGGTTCTACAAGTAACCGGCGAGACCGCGAGCTGTGGGACGGCGCTCTCAACCTGCGTGCTGCGCCCTGCGCTCTCCCTCGCAGGGTCTCGCTACTCCGTGGCGACGCGTTCGAGGGTCGGGTACTTGGCCGTGCGTGTGTCGCCCGACGATTTCCCCGTGAGGCGCCGGCCGATCCAGGGGAGGACGTATTCGCGCCAGTACGCGGAGTTGCGGGGGCGCTGGATGCTCGGGGCGCGGGGGCCGAAGTCCGGTGCGGGAACGTCGAGGGCGGCGAGCACGTTGGCCGCCACTCGTTGATGCCCGCTGACGCCCATGTGGAGCCGGTCGCGCGACCAGTAGTCGAGGTGCCTGAGCTCGGGGTCGGCCCAGTTGTCGACGAACGTCAGGCCTGGCTGGGCGGGGATCTTCGAGTGGACGGCGGCCGCGAGGGCGTCGCCGCGGGCGCTGATGCGCTTGCCCATCGGCAGGTGGTCGGAGGGGTTGGCGCCCGAGAGGAGGATGACGTGGATGCCCGCGTCGAGGGCCTGCTTGGCGCCGTCGACGAGGCGCTGGGCGACGGCGTCGATGGAGACGCGCGGGCGCAGGATGTCGTTGCCGCCGCCGTTGAGGCTCAGGAGCTGTGGCTTGAGTGCGATGGCGGCGGGAAGCTGCTCCTGGAGGATCGCGTCGAGCAGGCGACCGCGGATCGCGAGGTTGGCGTAGCTGACCGGTTCCTTAGACGAGAAGGCGAGGCCCTGCGCCACCAGGTCGGCCCACCCACGGGCGCGTCCATCCGGGAGCTCGTCGCCGACACCCTCGGTGAAGCTGTCGCCGACGGCCGCGAAACTCGTGAATTCCATGCGGGAGAGTCCATCACACCGGAGCCGAGGTGACGTTCAGATGAGGCAGGAGTCGCCTTCGCAGGCTGTCCCCGCTGCGCCGAGCATCGTGAAGCCGCCGCCGGCCGGCGCTGCCCCCTCGGTCGGGGCCTCTGCCTCTGCTCCTGGCAGCTCGTCGAGCATCGTGGTCGCAGTCGTGCTGGCGTCGCTCAGGCCGGTCTCGTTGCTCATGCGTTCGCTTCCTCGCGGTCGCTGGTGATCTTTGCGAGGACGTCGGCGAAGGTCGCGGCTTCCTGGGCGCCGGAGACGCCGTACTTGCCGTCGATGACGAAGAAGGGCACGCCCTGGATGCCGTAGGCCTGCGCCTGCTGCTGATCGGCGAGCACGTCGTCGTGGTGCACACGCTCCTCCAGAGCGTGGACTGCTGCGGCCCGGTCGAGGCCGAGTTCTTCTGCGAGGTCGGCGAGCACGGCGATGTCGCTGAGGTCCTGCCCCTCGACGAAGTAGGCCTTCAGGAGGCGTTCCTTGGCCTCGAGCTGGCGGCCGTTCGCCTTGGCGAAGTGGATGAGCTCGTGGGCGCGCACAGTGTTCACGTGCTGCACGGAGTCGAAGTCGTAGTCGAGGCCGACGTCGTTTGCGATGCCGGTCACACGGTCGAGCATCTGCTCCACCTGCACGAGGGGGAGTCCCTTGCGTTCGGCGAGGTACTCGGTCGTCGACCCGTGGAAGTCGATGGGCGTATCCGGCGACAGCTCGTAGCTGTGGTACTCGATCTCCACGGCCGGGGCATCGCCCGACGCGGAGAACTGCTCGATGCCGCTCTCCAGCTTCCGCTTCCCGATGTAGCACCAGGGGCACGCGATGTCCGACCAGATGTCGATGCGGATCGGTGCCTGCTCTGGGCTGGCTTGCGGAGAGGTCTGGGGTGCGTTCTGCGCTGCTGTCGTCACACGCAATGCAACAGGCCCCGCTTCGCGGCTATTCCCAGCCGCCGAGTCCCCGCGCTCACTCCGCCTTGACGACTGCCAGCTCATCCCAGTGTGTCGTGGCGCGCGGGGAGATCATCTCGCGCCGCATCGTCCAGCTTCGGCCGCCGCGCAGGCCAGCGATGCCGAGGCCGAGCGACTCCTGCCCGAACTTCGCGGCGACGGCGTCGAGGGCTTCCCCCACGCGCCGGTCCTCGCTGCGCTCGCCGAAGATGTCGAGTGCTGCGTAGGAGTCCCGAGCGACGAACTCGAACAGCGAGACGCCCACCCGCACGTACTTCAGGTCGCTGCGCAGCTGCGGGCCCAGGGCCGTTGCGGCGGCTCGGAACAGGACGACCGGGTCATCGGTGGGCTCTGGGAAGGCGACGGACACGGCGTGCGACTCGTGCCCCTCTCGGAAGGGGGAGGTGGCCGCGTAGCAGCTCATCGCCCGGGCCAGTGAGCCCTGCGACCGCAGCCGCGCCGAGGCGCGCTGCGTGTAGACGGAGAGCACCTCCTCGAGCTCCTGCACGGTCGAGATGGGCACGGCGAACGACCTCGAGAACTGGATCTGCTCGCGCTCCGACGGCACCTCATCCATGGGGAGGCAGTCGATGCCGCGAAGCTCCTGCACGACCCGCTCCTGCACGACCCCGTAGCGTCGTCGGATCGCGGTTGGCGACGATTCGCGGAGGTCGAGGGCGGTGCGGATGCCGAGGCCCACGTACTTCGCCGCCATCTTCCGGCCGACGCCCCACACGTCTCCGACGTCGATCGTGCCGAGGATGCCGCTCAGCTGCTCCCGGCCGTAGGAATCGAGGTGGCAGACCCCGCCGAGCGAGGGCTCGGACTTGGAGCCGCGGTTCGCGAGCTTGGCGAGGGTCTTGCTCGGCGCGATGCCGATGCTCACGGGAATGCCGATGAGCTTGCGCATGGCGACCCTGATCTCCCGCGCGACGGCGAGGGCCTCCGCACGGCTGCCCGGGAGGCGGATGAAGCTCTCGTCGATCGAGTAGACCTCCTGCGACGGCGTGTACCGGCCGAGGAGTTCGATGGTGCGCGCGTTGATGTCGCCGTAGAGCTCGTAGTTGCTCGAGCGGGCGACGACGCCCTTCATCGCCGCTTCTGGCGCGATGGCCTGCCAGGGAGCACCCATCGGGATTCCCGCCGCTTTCGCTTCCTCCGAGCGCGCGATGACGCATCCGTCGTTGTTGGAGAGCACGACGATGGGCTTCCCCTCGAGGCTCGGGTCGAAGATGCGCTCGCAGGATGCGTAGAAGTTGTTGGCGTCGACGATCGCGATCGCTGACTGCGGGGCGTCGCGAGGCTGGCTTGGCTCAGACACGGTGCAGGCACCTCGTGACGACGCCCCACACGGTGAGCTCGCTTTGCTCCTCGAGCACGATGTCGGCGTAGGCGGGGTTCTCGGGGACCAGTCGAACGCGGCCGTGGTCGAAGCGGAGGCGCTTGACGGTGAGCTCACCGTCGACGACGGCGATGACGACGTTGCCGTCGTGCGGTTCGAGGGAGCGGTCGACGATGATCTCGTCGCCGTCGAAGATGCCGGCTCCGATCATGCTGTCGCCGCTGACGCGCACGATGAAGGTCGCCGCGGGGTCGTTGATGAGGTGCCGGTTGAGGTCCACTGGCCCGGTGTAGTAGCCCTGCGCGGGCGACGGGAAGCCGGCCGGCACGGCCTCCTCGGCACGTTCCGCGAGCGGCGCGGGCGACTCCGAGCTGCTCGCGCCCTCAGCGGGCGGCGAGACGGAGGCGAGGACTTCGACGCCTGCATCGCTCATGCGCCGCCTCCTGTCCTTCGTCTGGCAGGCGGGCCGGTGCTGGCGCGCGTGCATCACACGGTTGTGCGAGCACCAATTGTCGCGGATGAACCTTCGGAGTGCGTGACGGATGCGCCCGGCGAGTGGTGTCGCCCGATCGGCACCATGAGCGGTCGGCCGGAGACGGGGTCGTCGACGATGAGGCTCTCGAGTCCGAACACGGCGCGCACGGTGTCGACCGTGAGCACGTCACCGGGCTGACCGGCAGCGTGGAGTCCGCCGTCGGCGAGCGCGATGAGGTGGTCGGCGTAGCGGGCTGCCAGGTTGAGGTCGTGCAGCACCATGACGATCGTGGTGCCACGCGAGCGGTTCAGGTCGGTGAGGAGGTCCAGCACTTCGACTTGGTGGCTCACGTCGAGGAAGGTCGTCGGCTCGTCGAGCAGCAGGAGGTCGGTCTGCTGGGCGAGCGCCATGGCGATCCACACGCGCTGACGCTGCCCGCCGGAGAGCTCGTCGACGTGCCGGTCGGCGAGCGCCGTCGTCTCGGTCGCCTCGAGGGCGGCGGCGACGGCGAGGTCGTCGTCGTGGCTCCACCTGGAGAGGAGGTTCTGGTGCGGGTGGCGGCCGCGGCCCACGAGGTCGGCGACCGTGATGCCCTCTGGGGCGATCGGCGACTGCGGGAGGAGTCCGAGTATCCGCGCCAGCTGCTTCGCCGGCGTCTTGTGCACTTCCTTGCCGTCGAGGAGCACGTGCCCGCCTCGCGGCGAGAGGAGCCGCGACATGGAGCGCAGCAGCGTCGACTTCCCGCACGCGTTCGCGCCGACGATGGCGGTGACCTTGCCGGGCGGCACGAGCAGGTCGAGCTCGTCGATGACGACTCGGTCGCCGTAGCCGAGGCTCAGCTTCTCGACGAGGAGGGTGTGGTCTGCGGTCATAGTGAGCCTCCCGCGCGGTTCGTGCGGATGATCAGGGAGATGAGGAACGGTGCGCCGAGCACACCGGTGACGACGCCGACGGGGTAGCGGGTGCCGAGGAGGAACTGGCCGACGAGGTCGGCGACGAGCACCAGCAGGGCGCCGACGAGCCCGGCGGGGATGAGGAGCGACCCGCCCCCGCCGAAGAGGCGCGCGGCGATGGGGCCGGCGAGGAATGCGACGAACGCGATGGGTCCGGCGGCGGCGGTCGCGAAGGACAGCACGCCGACCGCTGTGACGATGACGACGAGTCTCGTCCGGTTGACGCGCACCCCCAGCGCGGCCGCCGTGTCGTCGCCGAGCTGCGTCGCGGCGAGGTTGCGGCTCTGCGCGAGGAGGATGGGCACGAGTACGACGATCGCTATGGCCACCGGCGTGATGGCGTTCCAGGATGCACCGTTGAGGCTGCCGTTGAGCCAGCGCAGCGCTTCCTGCAGGTCCCACTGCGCGGCCTGCGAGAGCACGTAGTTGGTGATGCTGTCGAGCATCGCCGCGATGCCGATGCCGATGAGGATGAGCCTCGTGCCGGTGACGCCGCCCTTGAACGACAGCACGTAGATGAGGATCGCGACGCCGAGCCCGACGAAGATCGCGAAGAACGAGACTTCGCTCGCGCCGAGGGACAGGGTGATGATGCCGAACGCGGCGGCTGCGCTGGCGCCGGAGGAGATGCCGATGATGTCCGGACTCGCGAGGGGGTTGCGCAGCATCGTCTGGAAGGTGACGCCGGCGAGGCCGAAGGAGAGGCCCGCGAGGATCGCGAGCACGGCGCGGGGGAGCCGGAGGCGTCCGATCGTGAAGGTCGCTCCCTGCACGTCCTGGCCCATGATGACGGCGCTGACCTGGTCGATGCCGTAGAAGGTCTGCCCGAACATGAGCGAGAACACGAAGACGACCGCGATGAGCGCGACGAGCACGAGCATGAGCAGGCGGCGGCGCGCGGAGCGTCGGCCGCGGCTGGCGGCGACGGCGCGTGCTGTCGCCTCGATCGCCGAGTCGGGTGAGGAGGGGGCCAGCGACTTCGGCGACGAGGCGGGGGAGCGACGGTCGGATGCGCGCGTTGCGGTCACAGGGCACGCACCTTCGAGCGGCGGACGATCCAGATGAAGATGGGGGCTCCGATGATGGCGGTGATGATGCCGACGTCGATCTCGGAGGGGCGGGTGAGGATGCGCCCCAGGACGTCTGCGCCCGTCAGCAGCGACGCGCCGACGACGGCCGAGAATGGCAGCACCCAGCGGTGGTCGACGCCGAACATGAGGCGGCAGGCGTGCGGCACGACGAGGCCGACGAACGCGATGGGGCCGGTGACGGCGGTCGCCGCGCCGCAGAGGATGACGGCGCCGAGGGCCGCGGCGCCGCGCGTGAGCGCGACCTTCTCGCCGAGGCCCGCCGCGAGGTCATCGCCGAGTGCGAGCGAGTTGAGCCCCTTCGCCGACAGGAGGCTGATGAGGAACCCGACGATCAGGAAGGGCAGCACCTGCGAGATGCTGTCCCAGGTTCCGCCGCCGACACCGCCGATCTGCCAGGATCTGGCGCTCTGGCTGATGTCGCCTCGGGGCAGGATGATGGCGGTCACGAAGGACGCGAGGGCTGCCGAGGTCGCCGCCCCGGCGAGTGCGAGCTTGAGCGGGGTCGCGCCGCCTCTGCCCAGGGAGCCGACCACGTAGACGAACACGGCCGCGACGGCGGCGCCGGTGATGGCGACCCAGATGAAGCTGGACGCCGACGTCAGGCCGAAGTAGGCGATGCCGGTGACGACGGCGAGGGATGCCCCCATGTTGACGCCCAGGATGCCCGGGTCTGCGAGCGGGTTGCGCGTCACGCCCTGCATGACGGCGCCGGAGACGCCGAGCGCGGCACCGACCGCGACGGCGAGGAAGGTTCGTGGGATGCGCTTCGCGACCGCGGCCTCGTCGAAGCCGTTGGTCGAGCCGCCGAGCGCGGCAACCGCATCCGCCCAGCTGACGTCGCGTGAGCCGATCATGACGGAGACGACGACCAGCGCTCCCAGTGAGGCGAGCGCGAGGATGAACCACAGCGCCCGCAGCCGCCGGGGGCGTCGCACGGTGGCGACACCCCCGGCGGCTGCGGGAGGAGCGGTGAGGGTCACTGGACCTTGTCGGCTGCCTGCGAGAGGAGTGCGACGTAGTCGTCGAGGATCCACGAGATGGAGAGCGGCGTCGGGTTCGCGGCCGTGCCGAGCGGTTCGGTGCCTGGCAGGTTGACGATCGAGCCGTTCGCGACGGCGGGGATCTGCGAGAGGACCGGGTCGCCCTGGAGGGTCTGGACGAGTTCCTCGCCACCGTAGGTGACGATGATCTCGACGTCGGCGAGCGTGTCGGTCTGCTCGGCGCTGATCGTCTGCGAGAACTGGTCGGTGCTCGCGGAGGCGTCGACGAGGCTCTGCGGGAAGGTCATGCCGAGGTCCTCGAAGAAGGCGCTCCGCGTGTCGTGCGTCGTGTAGAAGCTGACCTGGCTCAGGTCGGTCTCGTCGACGTGCGTCAGGAACATCGTCTTCTTGCCCTGGATGGACGGATACTTCGCGGCCGTGGCCTCGATCTCGCCCTCGAGCTCGGTGATGAGCGCTTCGCCTTCGGCCTCGAGGCCCATGCCCTGGCTGTTGAGGCGGATCATGTCGCGCCACGAGGTCGCCCAAGCTGTCTCCGGGTAGGCGACGACCGGCGCGATCTCGGAGAGCGTGTCGTAGTCCTCCTGCGTGAGGCCCGAGTATGCGGCGAGGATGACGTCGGGGTTCGTGTCGGCGACTGCCTCGAAGTCGACGCCGTCGGTCTCGTCGAAGAGAACTGGCGTCTCGCCGCCGAGTTCGTCGAGCTTCTCGCTCACCCAGGGGAGGATGCCGTCGCCGTTGTCGTCGCCGAAGTCTGCGCGGGCCATGCCGACGGGGACGACGCCGAGCGCGAGGGGGACTTCCTGGTTCGCCCAGTTGACGGTCGCGATGCGCTCCGGCTTCTCGGTGATCTCGGTCGTGCCGAGCGCGTGCTCGATGGTGATCGGCGTGAAGTCGCCACTCGCCGAGCCGGGCTCCGCACCGGTGTCGGCGGCCGGGGAGGTCGAGCAGGCGGCGAGGCCTGCGGTGAGCAACGCGGTCGCGGCGAGCGCGACGAGCTTGGAGGCGCGGGGCATGGTGTCCTTTCGGGGGCGGAGCTGAAGCATTTGCCGCGCGCCGATCGTCGCCGGCTGGCGGCGGAGAGGCGGGGCGGGGCGTCGAAGTCAGCGGCAGCCGGCCGGGCTCGAGATCGTGCCCTGTTAGGCGTGCCTTACCAAAGCTAAGGGACGCGCGCCTGGTTTGCAATCGAGGCGAACCGACACGATCCTTCGCGAAACGGACACGGGTGGAGCAGGTGCGGGAGCGCCGGGCTCACTGCGCGCGGAACCGCCCGGGGCTCGAACCGGTCACCCGCCTGAACGCCGTCCCGAAGGCGCTCGCCGAGCGGAAGCCGACGGCCGCCGCGACATCGTCGATGCGCTCGCCCTCGGTGAGCAGCACGATCGCGCGCTGGATGCGGGACGCGGCCACCCAGCGGCTGAAGCCGAGCCCCGTCTCCGCTTGGAACTGGCGCGTGATGGTGCGAGCGCTGACTCCGAGCCGCGCCGCCCACTCGTCGAGGGTGCCGGCAGCTCGCACGTCGGCGTCCACCGCCGCGATGATCGGTGCCAGCAGCTCCGAGGCGGGGACGTGCGTGAGCAGCTCGTGCGGAGACGGCGCGAGCACGTCGAGCACCATCGCCTCGGTCGTGGCCCGGGACGCGGCGTGGAGACCCGGCTCGACGAGACGGTCGAGGAGGAGGCGCAGGAGATCGGTCACGTCGACCGCCACGGGCTCGTCGGCGATCGGCACGGTGGTCTGCACGCTGAACATCGCGGTCCGGTACCAGGTGCCTGCTGGGGTCCACGCTGTGTGGCGCACACCGGCGGGAATCCAGAGGCCGACTGACGGTGTGATGGTCCAGGTGCGCGAGCCCACGGTCAGCGACGAGGTGCCCCGCGTGTTCCAGATGAGCTCGTGCGTCGGGTGGGAATGCTCCTCCCAGAACGTGTTGCGCTGGATCGACTCGTCCATGCCGTCGATGACGTATGGCACGTCGACGGAGCCCGCCTCGTAGAGGGGCAGGCTCCGCCGGTCGACGTCCGGCACATCGAGGGTGCTCACGGGGCAAGCCTACGGAGTCTGGCGTCCGCGGCTCAGCTGCGGTCGGTGCCGAGCCAGTCCGCCGGGGTCGGCACCCAGCCGTAGGCCTCGCGCGCGTAACGACCGGTTGCCACCTGATCCTGCAGGAGCGCCCCCGCGAGGTCGGACCCGAGTCGTGCGCGGGTCTCGTCGCCCGTCTCCTCGACGAGCTCCGGCATCTCCTCGATGCCCCGGTATGCCGACGCTGCGATCTCCCGCACCGTCGGGTTCTCGCCGCCGGCGGCGATGACGTAGCCGACGGCCGCGCCCTTCTCGAGGACCCGCACGTAGAGGTCGGCGAGGTCGTCGACGTGCACGAGTGTCCAGCGCTGCGTGCCGTCGCCGACCAGCGGGATCGGTGCGGGGCCGTCACCGGCGAGGAGTTGGGTGAGGCCGCCCCGCCCGCCGTACACGACCGCTGGCGCCACGATGGCCGTGTTCACGTTGCTGTTGATGACCTGGCGGTCGATCGCGACCCGCCAGGACACGATCTCGGGCGGGTTCGGCTCAGACTCCTCCGTGATGGCGGGGTTGTCGCCGAAGAGCCAGATGCCGCTTGTATGGACGAACTGCGTGGGGGAGTGCACGAGCTCGTTGAGCACGACAGGCACGAAGACCGGGTCCACCTCGGGTCCGGAGGCGGTGTGGATGACACCCTCGGCCTGGCGGAGCAGCGGGGCGAGCGCTGCGCGGTCGCTCAGGTCGACGACCACGGCCTTCGCGCCGGCCTCGCGGACGGTGGCCGCCTTCTCCTCGTTGCGAACGGCCGCCGTCACGACGTGGCCGTTGGCAAGGAGTGCCCGCAGGATTGCGGAGCCGATGTAGCCGGTTGCCCCGGTCAGAAACACCTTCATGTGGTCGCCTTCCGTTGTGTCGCGGTGGGCTGTCGCCCTTGACACAGCAGTGCAACCGCGGCGGGGCTGGCAGCATTCCGACGGCGCCGCACCCCGCCGGGCGCTCAGCTCTCTCCTGGCCCTGCCTTCCGCGCCCGGGTTCCGTGCTCGACGGGTGCAGTGTCCGGCTCGTAGGAGTGCTCGTCGAGGGACCCGCCGGACTTCAGCACACGGAGCTCCTCGGTCTGGACGCGCATCGCCGGGGCCGCGGCAAGGTTCGACGGCGTGCTCGGTGTGCCTGGCAGCCACACGTTGAAGAAGAGGTTGAGGACGACGGCGACGATAGCCGCTGAGCTGATGCCGGAGTCGAAGATCGTCACGAACCAGTCAGGGAAGGCGTGCCAGAACTGTGGGGAGACGACCGGGATGAGGCCGAAGGCGAGCGACGAGGCGACGATGATCATGTTGTTGTTGCCGGTGTAGTCGACCTTGGAGAGGGTGCGCACGCCACTCGCTGCGACGCTGCCGAAGAGCACGATGCCGGCGCCTCCCAGCACGGGGCTCGGGATGACGCTGAAGACGGCCGCGGCCATCGGGGAGAGGCCGAGGATCACGAGGAGGCCGCCGCCGGCTGCGACGGCGAAGCGGCTCTTGATGCCGGTGAGGGCGACGAGCCCGACGTTCTGGGCGAAGGCGGTCGCGGGGAAGGAGTTGAAGACGGGCGCGATGAGCGAGGACACCATGTCGGCTCGGAGTCCGTCGCCGACTCGGCGGGAGTTGACCTTGGTGCCGACGACCTCGCCGACGGCGAGCACGTCGGCCGTGGTCTCGACCATGATGACGAGGATCACGATGGTCATGGAGACGATGGCGCCGATCTCGAAGATGGGCATGCCGAACGCGAATGGCTGCGGGAAGGCGAAGACGGATGCTGACCCGACGGCGTCGAAGTCGGCCTGCCCCATGAGGAGCGCGAAGACCGTTCCGATGGCGAGCCCGAGGAGGACAGCGAGACGGGAGAGCGCCCTGATCTTGCTCAGGACGAGGACCACCGCGAAGGTGAAGAGCGCCAGGCCGATCTTGTCAGCGGAGGCGAAGCCCTCTGCGGTCGGGTCGGAGCCGGTCACCCACCTCCCGGCGACAGGCATGAGGGAGAGGCCGATGACCGTGATGATGGACCCGGTCACGACGGAGGGGAAGAATCGCACGATCCTGGCGAAGAACGGCGCGATGATGAGGCCGATGGCGCTGGCGACGATGACCGCGCCGAAGACGGTCTGCAGACCGGCCTCGCCGTTGTTGCCGATGATGGAGAGCATGGTCGAGACAGCGGCGAACGAGATGCCCTGGACGAGTGGCAGCTTCGAGCCGAAGTAGGGCACGCCGATGGTCTGGAGAATGGTCGCGGCGCCGCTGACGAAGAGCGCGCAGGCGACGAGGAGGGCCTTCTGGCCCACGTCGAGGCCGGCCGCCCCGCCCACGATGAGCGGTACCGCGATGACGCCGCCGAACATGGCGAGGATGTGCTGGACGCCGTAGCCGATGGTCCTGCCTGGGCTGAGGTGCTCGTCTTCCGGGCGGATGTCGCCTGCCGATGGTCCGGTCGCGGTTGATGGCGCGGCCGATTCCGCTTGTGCTGCTGACGCTGCGGGAGTGCTGGGTTGTGGAGACATGAGGTGACCTCTCTTGGGTCTACGATCCGGAGACGTCGATCGGGGTCGACGAACAGCGCCACCGGGCGGAGCGGGTGGTGCGGTGCGCTGCCGTGGGCGCTAGGGGGTGTCTGACACGACCTAGATGAACGAGGGCGTGTCGGTCCACGCTTCGGGCGCCGGTGCGACGCCGTCTCGGATGACGGTTCCTTCGATGAGGCCGTACGGGCGGTCCGCGGCGAAGAAGACCTCACCGGGGTTGTCGAGCTCGAACGGCGAGAGGTCGACGAGGAAGTGGTGCTTGTTCGGCATCGCGAAGCGCACCTCGGCGACCTCGGGGAACTGCTCGATCGCGGCCTTGCCCATCTGCCAGAGGGACTGCTGCAGTGCCAGGGAGTGCACGGTGGCGAAGGTCGAGAGGAGCGCGGCGGAGATCCCCTCGTAGAGGGCGTTGTAGTCGGGCTCCGCCTCGACGGCCTCTGGGGTGTAGCGCCAGCGGGCGGTGACCGAGGTCGCGAGGATCCTGTCGGTCGTCTCACCGAGCGTCGTGTACTTGTCGCGCGGGAAGCCGTGGAACTCGCTGCCCGTCGACTTGAGCACCGTCAGGTCCTTGAGGCCCGCCGTGACGTGGGTCGCGCCGCCGATCTTCTGCACCGTCGCGAGCCTCGTCGCCTGGCCCTTTCGGACGAAGGCGTGGTCGTGCTCGTCGCCGTCCACGACGATCCGCTCCCAGGCGAACTGCTCCGCCTGCCAGAGGCCGCCCTCGATCCACTCGAACGCGTCGACGAAGTGCGCGCCGAGCTTCAGCAGGAAGCTCTCCGGCGAGCCGACGCCGTGCTCGCGCGCGAACGCGTACACGGTGTTCTTCTGCGTGTCGGTCGCCACGACCAGCGAGTTGTCTCCCTCGAGGTAGGAGCCCACGAGCGCTGCGCCCCGGAGCTGGCTCGTGATGTTGAGGTCCTCGATCTCGTGGCGTTCCGTGTCTCGGGTGACCTTGACGAGGCGGTTCTCCGCCTTGCCGTACTTGTTGGCGCCAAGGCTCACGGTGACATCGGTCATGGTCAGGTCCCCCTGTAGGTGGAGTACGCGAACGGGCTGAGCAGGAGTGGCACGTGGAAGTGCGGTGGGGTCTCGTCGCCGGACCCCGAGTCGGCGCCGGTGATCTCGATCGCGACGGTGATGTACGGGTAGAACGTGTCCACTCCGCGCGCCGCGAAGTAGACGCCGGTTTCGAAGACGAGCTCGTAGGTTCCGGCGGGTAGGAGGGCCGGGCCAAGGTCGGAGACGCGACCGTCCGCATCCGTCACGGCCTGCCCCAGCTCTTGGCCTCCGAGGGCTCGGAGGTGGATGCGGACGCCCTCGGCGGCACGTCCGACGGAGCTGTCGAGCACGTGGCTCGTGATCTGGCTGGTCACTCTGTCACCGATTCGTCGAGCCGCAGGAGGGTGATGTCGCGCAGCTCGGACGCGACGACGGCGAGCTCGGTCGCATCGTCGTTGCCGAGGCGCTCTTCGAGCTGCGCGAGGATCTCGGCTGGCGTGCGGCCTGCGGCTCGGACGAGGAAGATGCGGTCGAAGCGAGCCTCGTAGCGTCGGTTGCCCTCCGCGATGCGGGCGAGCACATCCGCCTCCGCCCCCTGCACTGCTCCCTGCTCGCGCGCCGAGTGCTCGGCGCCTGGCTCGGATCCGTCAGGGCGCTCGCCGATGCGCGGGTGGCCGGCCAGGGCGAGCTCCACCTCCTCGTCGTCCCAGGCGGCGGCGGCCTCGGCGGCACGCTCCCGAAGCTCGCTCTTCGAGGCGAACGGGCGAGAGCTGGCGAGCGCGGCCGTGAAGCTGGGGATCGCGACGAGCGTCGCTGCGAAGTCGATGGCGCTGGCTTCGCCGAGCCGGTTGTATTCGCTGATGAGCAAAGCTGGTTTCCCTCCGTGGTGGCTAGCCGTAAAGCTATCCCTTCACGCCCGGCGGGAGATTTCAGCGAGGTAAAAGCGAGATTTCGGTGCGTTTCGGGAACGGAGGCGGCGGCAGGCGCGACAGCGGAAGCCGCTCGCGGCGACGACGCGACGACGCGGCGAACCGGCTAGCCGTGGGAGGCGCGCGCCTCCGAGAACAGCGGATCGCTGGGATCGGACTGCGGCGCGCGAGCGATGACCCAGTTCGCGACGCACGGCTGCGAGCTGCGGTTGCTCACGCGGTGCGGGGTCTCCGATGAGTACGTGATCGAGTCACCCGGGCGCAGCGTCACGGTGTCACCGTGCACCTCGACCGTCAGCTCCCCGGAGATCACGACCCCTGACTCGACCCCCGCGTGGGTGGCGAACGAGGCGGAGTCGCCGGCGCTCGCGGACGTCATGGGAGGGAAGGTCGACTCGAAGTGGTCGATGCCCGAGGTGCGCGAGCCGGACAGTCGCCGGTAGACGACGCCGCTCTCCAGCGTCACCGCTGCGATCTCGCCCCTGCGGAGCAGGCTGTAGCTGCCGAAGCTCGAGCGCTCCGCGTAGGAGCTCGTGCCTCCAGCGAAGACGTCGGTGATGGATGCGCCGAGCTCACCGACGATCGCGATGAGCCGGTTGACGCTCGGGCGCATGACGCCCCGCTCGATCTGCGATACGGCACTCGCGGAGATGTCGAGTCGTCGAGCCAGCTCCCTCAGCGAGAGCCCGGCCTCCTCGCGGAGCGCTCGCAGTCGCGCGCCGAGCTCGGCGGCGTCTCCCGACTGCTCCGTGAGCGTTGTGACGGCCGCCAGCTCGGCGGCCGACGTCTGGGTGAGCGTCTCTGGTTCTGGCACTCTGCACGCGCCTCTCGACTCTGGGAATCCACAGAGCGTAGCAAGCCCGAGCTTCACACCCCTGGGACCGGAGGCCGTGGCGACAGGTGTCCTGGCGCCACGGCCCCCCGGTGACTCGCAGCTAGGACGTCGTCGGGCCGAGGTCGGGGTCGGTGGCCTGCGCTGAGGGTGCCGGTGCAGCGACATCGCTCCTCGGGACGCCGTCGGCGCCAACGGGGCTCTCGTCCGCGTCGGAAGCCGAGCCAGGCTCCCGCCGGTCGACACCAACCGTGACCTGCGTGACGAGCGCTGCGATGGCGCCAACAGCCACCAGGACGGGGGCGAGCGCAGCCGCCACGACGGTGACCGCGAGGCCCGCCGTCAGCGGGATCTCGAGGAGGGTCGTGCCGTCGTCGTTCTTGATGAACACCCGACGCACGTTGCCCTCGTGGATGAGCTCCTTGACCTTGCCGAGCAGGTTCTCGCCGGAGACCTTGAACTCCTCGTAGCCGTTCTTCTTCTCAGTCATGTTCTGCGTCCTTCTTTCGAGTGGTGTGGGACTAGCGGATGGTTTGGGACCGACGGATGGTGCGGGACCCGCGGGTTGCGGGGTCCGCTGGCCGGTCCGCTGGGCGGGTGAGAGACGCTGGTCAACGTGGCGCGTCGATGCCGTGCTCTTCCTGTGGGGCGGCCATCTTCGAGTAGTCGGGCAGCTCCTGGATCGACCAGGTGTTGCCGTCAGGATCGGCGAAGTACACGAAGCGGCCCCAGGGCTGGTCGTCGATGTCGCTCACCTCGACACCGCGTCCGCTGAGGTCGGCGTGCGCCTCCTCGATGGAGGTGACAACGCACTGGAGAGCTCGCAGCGAACCGGCCTGCATCTCGCTGATGCCGTTGCCGAAGGCGATGGAGCAGGCGGAACCCGGAGGAGTGACCTGCACGAAACGGATCTCGTCGCTCACGACCTGGTCGTGGTCGACCGGCCACCCCAGTGTGTCGCCATAGAAGGCTCGCGAGCGGTCGACGTCGGCGACCGGAAGGCCGACGAGCTCGATGCGGTACTCGACCATGATGTTCCCCTTGGTGTTCGTCAGCGTGCGTCGCTCGACTTCCCTGCGACCCGAGCGTGCGGGCAATGTAGCACCGGCCTCCGACAGTTCGGAGAGACACGTCGCTCGCAGCGGCTTCGGCGTCAGCGAACCTCCCGCCAGGCCGCGAGGGCGGCTTCCCGGCCTTCCTTGAGTCCGACGATCGGTGCCGGATAGTCCTCGGTCCCGGCCTCCGGCACCCAGCGCTGCACGTACGCCCCGTGCGGGTCGAAGCGTTCGGCCTGTCGCTCCGGGTTGAAGACGCGGAAGTAAGGGGCGGCATCCACTCCAGAACCGGCGACCCACTGCCAGTTGAACGGGTTCGAAGCCTGGTCGGCGTCGACGAGCGTGTCCCAGAACCACTCCTCCCCTCGACGCCAGTCCGTCAGCAGGTGCTTGGTGAGGA
This sequence comes from Pseudoclavibacter sp. RFBA6, assembly GCF_002931575.1. Classification (NCBI taxonomy): domain Bacteria; kingdom Bacillati; phylum Actinomycetota; class Actinomycetes; order Micrococcales; family Microbacteriaceae; genus Pseudoclavibacter; species Pseudoclavibacter sp. RFBA6. The sequence continues at coordinate 206,507 of NZ_PSUA01000010.1, forward strand.
ACGAGGCGGTGACCATGCGGATGCGGTTGTGCATGCTGCCGGTGCGCCACAGTTCCCGCATCCCCGCATCCACGATGGGAATGCCGGTGCTGCCCCGCTGCCACGCCTCGAGGGCGTCGCGGTCGAGTTCAGGCCACGGGAAGTCCTCGTAGGACGCGCGCCACGGACGCGTGTGCAGCTCGGGGAAGCTGTACAGGGTGTGCCAGGCGAACTCGCGCCAGAGGAGCTCGCGCCGGAAGGTCGCCGCGCCTTCCCCGGTCAGCCCGTCGAGTGCATGCCAGGCTTGCGCGGAAGAGATCTCGCCCCAGCGGAGGTGCGGGCTCAGCCGGCTCGTTCCCACGAGGTCCGGCCGGTCTCGGTCCGCCTTGTAGTCGTCGACGACTCCGTCGAGGAACTCCTCGAGCCGGTCGTGGGCGCCCTGCTCACCCGGCGTCCACTCCTCGCGCAGTCCCTCGGCCCAGTCGGGCCTAGTCGGCAGCAGCTGCCACGAGTCGAGCGCCTCGGAGTCGAGGGAGGTCGCCCTCGAACCGTGGGGGAGCGCCTCCGGTGCTGGCAGGGGCAACCGCGGGGGCTCGTGGGCGAAGCGGCTCTGGCAGGCGTTGGCGAACGGCGTGTACACCCGGTACGCCTCGCCCTGCCCTGTCTGGATCTGCCACGGCTCCGTGAGGAGCGAGCCGGGGAGGCTGTGGGCCTCGGCACCCCCATCGATGAGGCCCTGCTTGATGCGTGCGTCGATGTCGCGCTCGGCCCCGCCGTAGCGGCGGTTCCAGACGATGAGGCCCGCGCCTGCCTGTTCGGCGACGCTCGGCACGACCTCCTCGGCGCGCCCGCGGCGCAGCACCAGTGACCCACCGATGTCTTCGAGGCTCTCGCGCAGGGCATCGAGGCTGTGGTGCAGCCACCACTTGGCTGCGCCTCCGAGCGCGCGCACACCGGGGGACTCCTCATCGAGCACGTACAGCGCGATGACGGGCCCGCCGCGTTCCAGGGCAATGTGCAGAGCCGGGTGGTCGTTGAGGCGCAGGTCGTCACGGAACCAGACGAGCGTTGGGGAGGCCATGCGGTCAGGCTATTGCTCGAACCTCGGTCGGAGGCTGGACGCGAGGCGCGGCAGTGTCATCCCAGAGGACCATGCGGGCGAGACCAGGGGCGGACGCGGCGTGCGCGCTGCCATCCGTAGCGTCGTCGACATGAACACCACATCCTCCCTTGTCGCGAGCGTCGTCGACGTTCGAAAGATCTACGGCACCCACGGCAGCGTCGCGGCCCTCGATGGCGTCAGCCTCGGCATCCGAAGCGGCGAGTTCACGGCGATCATGGGCCCGAGCGGCTCCGGCAAATCGACGCTCATGCACGTCATGGCGGGGCTCGACGGCGCCACCTCCGGCCGCGTGTTCCTCGGCGACACCGAGATCACCGGCATGAACGACGCCGAGCTGACCGTGCTCCGGCGCCGAGCGGTCGGCTTCATCTTCCAGGCCTTCAACCTCGTGCCCACGCTGGACGTGCGCGGCAACATCATGCTGCCGTTCGACCTCGACGGCCGGTCCGTCTCCCGCGACGAGGAGCAGTGGATCACGCACCTCATCCAGACCCTCGGCCTGGCGCAGCGACTCGCGCACCGCCCCTACGAGCTCTCCGGTGGGCAGCAGCAGCGAGTTGCCATCGCGCGAGCCCTCGCGACGCGGCCCAAGCTGATCTTCGCCGACGAGCCAACGGGAAACCTCGACTCCAAGACGGGCCGAGAGGTGCTGTCGCTGCTCTCCACGGCGAGCAGCCAGTACGGTCAGTCGATCGCGATGGTGACGCACGACCCGATCGCCGCCAGCCACGCCGATCGTGTCGTGTTCCTCGCAGACGGAAAGGTCGTCGCCGACCGGCCCCGCACGAGCGCCGCCGAGATCTCCAACCTCATGCTCTCGATGGAGACGGCAGCATGAGCGCCGCCGGAACCGCGACCGCCGCGAGCAGTGCGGGGACCCGGAGCGCCGGCAAGCCACGGCGTGCACCGGAGTCCCAGCAGAACAGCGGAGGGGCGGCAGTCGTGCTGGTGTCCGCGCTGTCGGCCGCCTTCGGCACGGTGCTCATCATGATCGTCGCCGACCTCGCCGCCTACTTCGACGCCATGGGCCTCAGCGAGATCGGCCAGCTCGCCACGGTGCTCGGCACCGTCGCGGCCCTGTTCTTCACGATCGCCCTCTTCGTGGGCGCCGTGGTCACCTCCAACTCGGTCGCGACCGTCATCGCCGGGCGCACGAAGGAGATCGCGCTGCTGCGCCTCATCGGCGCATCGGGGAAGTCGCTCCGATCCCGGACCGTCCGCGAAGGTCTCGTGCAGGGAGCATCGGGGGCGCTCGCGGGGGCCGTCCTCGGCATCGGGCTGACCGCCCTCGGCGCACAGCTCGCGATCATGAACGGCGCACTCGAGCCGTTCACCTTCCCCATCGTGCATCCCGCGGTGCTCGCCCCCGTCATCGCCGTCACCGCGGCGACGATCATCGCGTCCTGGGTGGGTTCCCGCCGAGTCCTGTCGGTGTCCCCGATCGCGGCGACCTCATCCACGGCTGAGCCGACCATGCAGGAGCTGCGCGCCGGGCGCGGGCGGAGCGTCACGGCCGTCATCCTCATCGTCCTGGGCGTCGCGATGCTCGTCGGCGGTGTCTTCCTGGGCCTTTCCAGCCCGACCGGTGTGCTCGTGAGCGTCGGCGGCGGCATGCTGTCGTTCGTCGGTGTCGTCATCGGCTCGCCGGTCATCCTCCCGCCCCTCATGAGCCTCGCCGGGAAGGCGCTGGGGCGCGGCCCGGTGCCGCGGCTCGCGGCCGCGAACGCCGTGCGCAACCCGTCGCGGAGCAGCAGGGCGGTCATCGGCCTCGTCATCGGCATCACGCTCGTCACGATGTTCGCCGTCGCCACTGAGACGTTCCGCACCATCACCCTCGAGTTCGGAGAGATGGAGCCCGAGATGTACGCCGCGTTCGAGCAGGTCATCGACGTCACGACCGCCATCATGAGCGTGCTCCTGGGCTTCTCGGTGCTCCTCGCCGCGGTCGGCATGGTCAACACCCTGTCGCTGAGCGTCATGCAGCGCAGGCGCGAGCTCGGCCTGCTGCGGGCGCTCGGGTTCACGGCGGGGCAGGTGCGGCGGATGATCGTGACCGAGGCCGTCGCCATGATCGCCTCGTCGGCGATCTTCGGCCTGCTGCTCGGCGTCTTCTACGGGTGGGTGGGCGCGCAGGCCACCTTCGGGTCCCTGGTGGGGCGCATCATGATGCCGAGCATCCCGTGGGTCACCGTCGCGGGTGTGCTGCTGGTGACGCTGCTCATCACCGTCGCGGCGTCGCTGCTGCCCGCGCGGCGGGCGACGCGCGTCTCCCCGGTCGCCGCCCTCGCCGTCGACTGAGGGCCTCGGCTCCCGCGCATCCGCCCACGTTCTGCCGCGCTCCCGCGCCGCACCCACGCCCGCGCACCCGCCCACGTTCTGCCGCGCTCCCGCGCCGCACCCACCTCGCAAGAGTTGTGGCCCGTTGCCGTTCCCGGACTCGGGAACAGCAACGGGCCACAACTCTTCGCGCCGTCAGCGGCGTCTGGTGGCCCGTGCGGCCTCGCGCGGGCGGCGCTGGCTACGGCAGCGTGTGGCCGGCCGCCGTGAAGATGCGGTAGTACTCCTCGCGCGTGAGGTGCACGTCGGAGCCAGCCGCCGACTCTGCGACGCGCGATGGGGTCGTCGTGCCGAGCACCACCTGGATGTTCGCGGGGTGTCGGGTGATCCAGGCCGTCGCGATTCCCGTCGGCGTGACGCCGTACTTCGCTGCGAGCGCATCCAGGACGTCGTTGAGGTCGGCGAAGTCCTCGCGGTCGCCGATGAAGACGCCGTCGAAGAACGCCTTCTGGAACGGCGACCAGGCCTGCAGCGTGATGCCGTTCAGGCGCGCGTAGTCGAGCATGCCGTTGTCTCGGTCGATGGACTGGTCGAGGCCCACCATGCTGGCGGCGATACCCGACGCGATGATGGGGGCGTGCGTGACGCTGAGCTGCACCTGGTTGATGATGAGCGGCTGCGCGACGACCGACTTGAGCAGGTCGACCTGCCCGGGCGTGTGGTTGGAGACGCCGAAGTGGCGGACCTTGCCGCGGTTGTGGAGCTCGCTGAAGGCCGTCGCGACCTCGTCGGGTTCGACGAGCGTGTCGGGGCGGTGGAGGAGGAGCACGTCGAGGTACTCCGTGCCGAGGGCCTCCAGCGATTCGTCGACGGTGCGCATGATGTGCTCGGCCGAGAAGTCGAAGTAGCCCTCGCGGATGCCGACCTTCGACTGGATGAGCACGTTCTCGCGTTCGGCGGGGGAGAAGTGGATGGCCTCGCCGAAGCGTCGCTCGCAGGCGTGGCGTTCGCCGCCGTAGATGTCGGCGTGGTCGATGACGTTGACGCCGGCGTCGAGGGCCGTGCCGACCAGGGTGCGCAGCTGCTCGTCGTCGAGGTCCATGATGCGCATCTGGCCGAGAACGATGCTGGACGCGCGCACGTCGGTCTGCGGGAGTGTGAAGGTCTTCATGGGGGCATCATCTCAACACCGCTGTCGAGGAACCTGGCTGCATCGAGGACCCCGGGCGTCGCGGAGCGTCACAGTCGTTCCCCTGCTCGCCGCGCACGCCTAGCCTTTCCGCACGGCATGCGCCGTCGCGAGGACCGCACCCTTCCAGTTGCGATCCGGAAGCCATCCCAGGCGTCACCCAATGAGGGAGCATCATGTCGGCACAGACTCGAATCGACCCCCGGGGCCCGCGCTTCGGAGCGGCCATCTCGGCATTGCTTCTCCTGGTGACGGTGTATCTCGGTCTCGTGGCACCCGCCGCGGCCTCGTTCGCCGACCGAATCGTGCAGCCAGGGTTCCTCCTGCTCGTCGCACTCTCGGCGCTGTTCGCGTGGGGTGCGTTCGCGGGCATCCAGCGCCACCCGTACGGCCGCTTCTTCGCCCGCTTCATCCGCCCGCGTCTCGCCCCTCCCGCCGAGACGGAGGAGGCGGCCCCGCCGACCTTCGCGCAGGGGGTCGGCTTCGCGGTCACGTTGGTCGGCGTTGTCCTGCACCTCCTCGGGGTGCCGCTCGCCGTGCCGGTCGCGGCGGGGGCCGCGTTCATCGCGGCGTTCCTGAACGCCGTCTTCGGCTACTGCCTCGGCTGCCAGCTGTACGTGCTGCTCCTCCGCGGCGGAATCATCCGCCGCCGGGCCGTGCAGGGCTGAGCCGCACCAGCATGGATGCCACCACCGCCGCGCTGCTCGTCGGCGCGCTCGTCGTGATCGCCACGATCGTCGGAGTGGCGGTGCAGCGCTCGAGCGGGCGCGTGAAGCGCACAGCCCAGCAGCTCGACGGTGCCCCGGACCTGGACCTGCTCGCCGACGGGCCGCCGCAGGGGGAGCGCGCAACGCTCATCCTCTTCTCCACCGCGTTCTGCGCCAGATGCCCGGCGACCAAGCGGATGCTCGAGGAGCTCGCGGCTCAGACGCCCGGCGTGGTCGTGGCCGAAGTCGACCTCACCGATCGTCAGGACCTCGCGCGCAGCTACGACGTGAGGCAGACGCCCACGGTTCTGGTGCTCGACGACGCCGGCACGCGGGTCGCTCGCATAGGCGGACCGCCGAGGCGAGCCGAGCTGCAGGCGCAGCTCCTGCAGCTGAGCGCCTGATCCCGGCGGCCCAGACCTCACCGTTCGACCTCCGGATATGCGAGGCTGTCCGCGTGGACGCATCAGTGGTGTTGCTCGTGATCATGGCGCTTGTGCTCATCGTGGCCGTGGTCGGCTGGGTCGCCAGACGCGGCGTGAGTCGCTTCGACGGCGAAGGGGAGCCGGAGCTCGAGCAATCGGAAATCGACCTCGAACTGCTGCCAGAGGGCGTGCTCCCCGGTCGCCGCGCGACCATCGTGCTCTTCACCGCCCCGGACAGCCCCGAATGCGCCGTGACGCGGTGGATGCTGCAGGATGTCGCCGCCACCTCGGCGGGGGTTGTGCTCGCCGAAGTGGACACCAGCATCCGCCCGGAGCTCGTGCTGCCGTACGACATCGTCGTCACCCCCACGGTGCTGCTTCTCGACGCCGACGGCAACCGGGTCGGCCGCTTCGACGGGGCACCGTTGCGAGAGTCGGTGGAGGCGCAGCTCATCGAGCTCAGCGTGCGCTGACCCTCCCGCGGAGGCCTTCGCCGACCCTCCGCATCGTTGGCGGCGTCAGGAGTTGAAGGGCCAGAACTCGAAGCTCGAGGAGTGCGACAGTGCGTCGCGCAGCAACAGGAAGCCGACGATGCCGATGATCCAGGCGGTGTTCTCGGCGGCATTGCGGCTCAGCCAGTCCGAGAGCCGCCGCAGGGTGGCTTCGACGACGCGGCGCGCTGCGATTCGTCCGAGCAGGAGCAGCAGCGCCGGGACGATCATGACGACGCAGTACGCGGCGAGCAGCGGCGTCGACCCGGAGACGCCGAGTCCCGAGTTGGTGAGCAGGCCGACGGCCGCGAGATAGGGGATCATCGTTGCCAGCTCGATCAGACCAGCCGCGAGCGCGAGCACGATGACGGTCGCCGGGGAGCCACCGCCGAGCGCCCGCTCGCGCCAGCGACCAAGGCGACCGGGAACAGCCGATGCCGGGTCTGACTGCGGGTTCCGGCGTGCGGGAGGAGCCCCGCTCCCGGCAGGGACGACCTCTGCGGAGGCTCGCTGCGGCTCCTGCTTCTTCGTCGGCATGAGGATCGCGACCGCGAGCAGGCCCGCGCCGAGAACCAGCTGCACGGCGTAGGCCGTCGGCGTCTCGAGCACCGCGGCAGTGCGCTCGAGGAACGCGGATGCGCCCGCGGTGAGCGCCAGCCCCACGACGAAGTAGAAGCCGGCGATCGTGCCCAGGTAGGTGAGCATGCGCCCGAGGCGGATGCGGCCGGGCGCGAGCAGGAAGAAGATCGGGATGAGCAGCGTGCCCGCACTCAGGCTGTCGACGAGCGCGAGTCCGAGGAGCGAGAGCAGCAGTTCCGTGGTCATGCAGCAACCATTCCTCGCACGAGTGCGGGGCCGCGTCCCCTGAACGAAGTCCACTCGGGCGAACGGGTACATCGTTCGGGTGACACGGCGCGCGTGGGCGTGTGCTGGGATGGTCGCATGACGGAACCCGGAGGGACGCTCGCAGCAGCGGGGACGCGCATCCGGCACCTCGACGAAGACACGACGTCGACGGTCGTCGTCGTGGCGATCGCCGCGGTGCTGGCGTTCTTCGATTCCGGCGAGCAGCTCGGTCCGACGCTCGTCGCGATCGCGATCGGCGCGGCGGCACTCACGCAGAAGCGAAGGTTCCCACTGACCGTGCTCGCCGTCTGCGTCGTGCTGGCCACGCTCACGCTCGTCGTCGGCGGCGCGCTCGGCGTCATAGTGCTGGTGCTCGACGCGCTGTACGTCGTGGGGAGGTTCGCTTCGAGTAGCGAACTCCGCGTCGTTCAGGTGGTCGTCGGCGCGGCGGTCCTGGCGGCGCTCGCCCTGCCCCTGCTGTTCGGGACCACGCTCCGAGAGGCGGTCCTCTTCTGCCTGCAGGCCCTCGCCATCCTCTGCACCCCGCTGTGGTGGGCGAGCTCGGTGCGTCAGAGCGCCGAGCTGGCGCGCGTGCAGGAGGCGCGCGCCGACGACGCCGAGCGGCTGCTCGTGCTCGAACGCGAGGAGGCGGTGCGCGCCGAGCGCGAGCGAATGGCCCGCGACCTCCACGACGTCGTCGCCGCGAACCTCTCGGCGATCGCGATCACCTCGGAGGCGGCGCTCGCGGGGCCCGAGGTAGCTCCCCGGGAGGCCGGTGCACTGCATGCCATCCGCACCTCCGCTCTCGACGGGCTCGACGAGATGCGGTCGATGATCCTCATCCTGCGCGGCGGCGAGCCCGGCCTCGGCGGTGAGGTGGCGGCGGCGCCTCGCCTCGCCCAGGTGCCCGCCATCGTCGCGGCGGTCGCCGCGGTCGACGCGACCCTCGTCGGGGACGTGCCGAGCGCATCCGCCGCGACCGAGCAGGCGCTGGCGCGAGTCGTGGCAGAGGCGGTCGTGAACGCCGAGCGCCACTCACCGGGTGCCGCGCTCGAGGTGCGCTTCACGGAGGACGCCGACGCTGTCTCGGTCGTCGTCACCTCCACGGGCGGCACGCTCATCGACGGCGCCCCGGGCACCGGGAACGGGCTCGGGCTGATCCGCGAGCGAGTCGAGCGTCTCGGCGGGCGCCTCGAGGCTGGGCCCATCGCGGACGGCCGAGGGTGGCGCGTCAGCGCACGAGTGCCCCGCAACGCCGGGGACGCGGAGCGCGGGGCCGATGGACGCACGGGGAGGGCACCATGAACGAAGCGGGCGGGCCGGTCGAGGAAGATCGGGCGAGGGAAGCAGGCCGAGCCGCCGGGGCAGGCCGGCCAAGCCGGGGAGGCGACGCCGGCGCGGCGCGAGTGCGCGTGCTCATCGCGGACGATCACGCCGCGATCAGGGCGGGCCTGCGGCTGCTGCTCGAGGCCCACGGCTTCGAGGTCGTGGGCGAGGCTGCCGACGGAGCCTCAGCGGTCGGCAACGCGCGGGCGCTCCGACCAGACGTGGTGCTCATGGACGTCCGCATGCCAGGCACCGACGGCATCGAGGCGACGAGGACGATCGTCGCGGAAGCGCTGTCGGAGGTGCTCGTGCTGACCACCTTCGACCTCGACGAGTACGTCTTCGGCGCGGTCCGTGCCGGCGCGGCGGGGTTCCTGCTGAAGTCCACGACCGGCGCGGCACTGCAAGCTGCTGTCGAGGCGGTGGCGAGGGGCGACGGGGCGCTCTCGCCGGAGGTCACGCGGCGCCTCCTCGACCGCTTCGCAGAGACGCGCGACGCGCTGGTCGCCGAGCCACCGGCGGTGCCCGGCATCGAGCACCTCACGAGCCGAGAGCGGGAGGTCCTCGCCGCCCTCGGCGAGGGGCTCTCGAACGTCGGCATCGGTCAGCGGATGCACATCAGCGCGTCGACCGCGAAGACCCACGTCTCCCGGGTGCTCGCGAAGCTCGGCGTCGCGTCGCGCATGGAAGCCGCGGTGCTCGCGAGGCGTGCGGGACTCACGGACTGAGTCCCGCACGCATCCGCTCGCCCTACCGGACGACGTCGAAGACCTGCTTCTGGATTCCGTTCGAGTAGACCTCGTGCTCGACGAGATCGAGGTGCTGGGTGGCCTTGTCGGTCTCGCTGAAGAGCCGCTTGCCTGCGCCCAGGAGCAGCGGGAAGACGAGCAGGTTGTAGCGGTCGACGAGTCCGGCGTCGGCGAGTGCCTGGCCGAGCTCGGCACTGCCGTGCACGATGATCGGGTCGCCGTCGCCCTCCTTCAGCGCGGCGACGTCGTCGATGGAACGCAGCACCGTCGCGGGCCACCGCGGGTCGCCAGCCTCGAGCGTCGTCGAGACGACGTAGCGGGGCATCGAGTTGTACCTCGGGAACTCCTCGGTCATGCCGGGCCAGACCGGCGCGAAGGCCTCGTAGCTCTTGCGGCCGAGGAGGAGCGCGCCGGCTTCGAGCTGCTCGGTGCCCTTGATCGTGTAGGCGGCCGGGTCGAATTCGATGCCCTGCCAGGTCCACCCCGAATTGCGGTAGCCCTCTTCACCTCCGGGGGCTTCCATGACCCCGTCGGCGGAGACGAAGGCGGTGATGATGAGCTGGCGCATTGGATTCTCCTGACGGCGTGCGGTCGATCCGCTCCTGCGCGAACCCGGGGAAATGCTAGATCACTTCCGGCTAGGTCGGAGGCCAGCAGGAGAACGTGGAGGACGGCTCTCGCGTGTGGCATCGCGGCTCGAGCTCTGGCGGCTTCGTTGGTCGCGCCGCTAGAGTTTTCCCGTGATGACCAGGCGCGTTCGGTGGGGAATTCTCGGGGCAGGCAACATCGCGAAGACCTTCGTGGCCGACCTGCTGGCGCAGGGGCTCGAAGTGGCCGCGGTCGGTTCGCGGGATGCCGCGAAGGCGGCTGCGTTCGCCGCCGAGTTCTCCATCCCCGCCTCTCACGGCAGCTACGAGGACCTCGTCGCCGACCCGCACGTGGATGTGGTCTACATCGCGACGCCGCAGACGCTCCACGCGGAGCAGGCGCTGCTCGCGATCGGAGCCGGCAAGCCAGTGCTCGTCGAGAAGTCGTTCACCAGCACGGCCGCTGAGGCGGAGCGGGTCGTCGCGGCCGCCCGCGCTAAAGGCGTCTTCGCGATGGAGGCCATGTGGACCCGCTTCCTGCCGACGGCGGACGCGATCGGCGACGTGCTGGAGCGCGGGGCGATCGGCGAGCTCGTGAGCGTCACGAGCTCGCACTTCCAGAACCTCGACGTGTCTCCGACGAGCCGACACGGCGACCCCTCGCTCGGCGGCGGGGTGATGGCCGATCTCGGCGTGTACGGCATCTCGATGGCCTCGCAGCTGCTCGGGCCGGCCACGTCGATCCTCGTCGACGGCGAGGCCTCCGACCTCGGGGTCGACCTCGCTGCCTCCGTGCTGATGCGCCACGGCGCTGGTCGCAGCTCGGCGACGCTCACGCGCATGGACGCACCGGGTTCGAACCGCGCGGCCATCGTCGGGACCGACGGGTGGATCGACATCGATGCGGTCTTCTACGCGTCGACCTCGTTCACGGTCTACGACGGCGGCAGGCCGCAGCGTGAGGTGCTGAGCTTCGACCGGCCACAGCACGTCGGTCGGGGCATGCAGTTCCAGGCTCTCGAGGTCGAGCGCTGCCTGCACGCCGGTCAACTCGAGAGCCCGCGCATGCCGCTCGACGAGTCGGTCGCCATCATGGCGGTGCTCGACGAGGTGCGAGCCAGCATCACCGCGCAGGCGGCATCGCTCTAGCGAGCTCGAGCGATCCCCCCCCTGAGAACTCGACCGGGACGCGCTAGGAGGTCGACCAGACGCCAAGCTCGTTGCCAGCAGGGTCGGTGAAGTGGAAGCGTCGGCCGCCGGGGAACTCGTACGGGCCGCTGACGATCTCGCCACCCGCCGAGCGCACCTGGGAGACGCTCGCCTCGAGGTCCTCGGTGTAGAGGAGCACGAGCGCGCCACCTGGCGTGACCTGGGGGTCGAGGCGGAAGCCGCCCACCTCGTCGGTCTCCTCGCCACCCGGACGACGGATGCCGACGTAGGTGGGGCCGGGGCCGTAGTCGTTGAACGTCCACCCGAAGGCGTCGCCGTAGAACTGCTTGGCCACGGCGAGGTCGGTGACGCCGAACTCGAGGTAGTCGATCGAATGGTGGGCGCGGGCAGCTGGTTCCGTCATGGGAACCAGTCTGCCCGCACCCACCGACAATCCGCTCCCGGTGGCGCCTCGCCGGCGCGGGCGCGGCAGCTCGGAGCTCAGCTCGGCTGGGTGACCTCCGCGAGCACCTCGCCGGCGGCGATCGGGCTGCCAGCCTCGGTGCGGTGACGAAGGGTGCCGGCGGCCTTCACCTGCACGGGCGTCTCCATCTTCATGGCCTCGACCACGGCGACCGCGGTGCCCGCCTCGACCTCAGCGCCGTCATCGACGAGCCAGCGCAGGAGCGTGCCTGCCATGGGGGCCGTGACCGACGAGCCAGACCCGCCGCCAGCGTCCGCTGCCCCTGCACGACCTGCCGCGCCGGCGGGCGACACCGCGGCGGCCGAGCCGCCCGCGGCGAAGAGCGTCGCCGGGAGGCGCAGGGCGACGCGTCGCCCGTCGAGCTCGATCCAGGTCGACACGACGGATGCGTCCGTCGGCTCGACGGAGAGCGACTGCTCCGGGATGCGCTCGGCGAAGGTCGTCTCGATCCACTGCGTGTGCACGCCGAAGCCGGGCGCTCCGTCGGCGCGCTCACCGCCGATGAAGTCGGGGTCGTCGAGCACTGCGCGGTGGAAGGGCAGCACCGTCGGCACGCCCTCGACCTCGAACTCGGCGAGCGCGCGGCGCGCGCGGCGCAGGGCCTCATCGCGGGTGGCCCCTGTGACGATGAGCTTCGCGAGCATCGAGTCGAACTGGCCCGAGACCACCGAGCCGGTCTCGACGCCAGTGTCGATGCGCACGCCTGGACCAGACGGCGAGCGGAACAGCGTGATGGTGCCAGGCCCTGGCAGGAAGCCGCGCGCCGGGTCCTCCGCGTTGATGCGGAACTCGAATGCGTGCCCGCGCGGCTCGAACCCGGACGTCTCCAGCGCGAGCCCGTCGGCGATGCGCAGCTGCTGCACGACGAGGTCGACACCTGCGGTCTCCTCGGTGACGGGGTGCTCGACCTGCAGGCGCGTGTTGACCTCGAGGAAGGAGATGACGCCGTTCGCGTCGAGGAGGAACTCGACCGTGCCGGCACTGCGGTAGCCGGCCTCCGCGCAGATGTCGCGGGCCGAGGTGTGGATGCGCTCCCGCTGCTCGGGGGTCAGGAAGGGGGCTGGGGCCTCCTCGACGAGCTTCTGGTTGCGGCGCTGCAGCGAGCAGTCGCGCGTGCCGACGACCACCACGTTGCCGTGCTCGTCGGCGATCACCTGGGCCTCGATGTGTCGAGGGGACTCGAGGAACTGCTCGACGAAGCACTCGCCGCGGCCGAACGCGGCGACGGCCTCGCGACCTGCTGCCGCGAAGAGCTCCTCGACCTCGTCGAGTCGGCGCGCGACACGGAGGCCGCGGCCGCCACCGCCGAACGCGGCCTTGATGGCGATGGGGAGGCCGTGCTCCTCGGCGAAGGCGCTCGCCTCCTCGGGGGAGTCGACGGGGCCGCTCGTGCCGGCGACGAGGGGCGCGCCGACCCGCTCGGCGAGGCGGCGGGCCGAGATCTTGTCGCCGAGGAGCTCGATGGCCGCTGGCGGCGGCCCGATCCAGACGAGGCCGGCGGACTCGACGGCGCGCGCGAAGTCGGCGTTCTCCGAGAGGAAGCCGTAGCCGGGGTGCACGGCGTCGGCGCCCGTCGCCTTGGCCGCGGCGAGGAGCTTCTCGGCGTCGAGGTAGGTCTCTTTCGAGGTCGCGCCCTCGAGCGGCACGGCCTCGTCGGCGAGGCGCACGTGCAGTGCATCGGCGTCGGAGTCGGCGTAGACGGCGACGGATGCGACCCCGTAGTCGGCGCAGGCGCGGGCGACGCGCCCCGCGATCTCGCCGCGGTTCGCGATGAGGACCTTGCTGATGCGGGTCATCGGAGTTCTCCTGAGGTCTGGGTGCGTGGAGGGTGGGTGCGTGGTTGGTGGGTGCGCGGGTCGACGATGCGGAAACGCACCGTCGCTCCGACGGGCAGCTGGCCAGCGAGGGGCAGGTCGTCGGTGATGACGGCGCCGAGCACGGGGTAGCCGCCCGTGAGGGGGTGGTCGGCGAGGAAGAGCACGGGTTGCCCGCTCGGCGGCATCTGCAGGGCCCCGCTGACGCAGCCCTCGCTTGGCAGCTCGCCGCTCTTGGCGCGGGTGAGGGCGTCGCCCTCGAGGCGCACGCCGACGCGGTTCGACTGCGGTGTCACGCGCCACTCCTGGCTCGTGAAACGGGTGATCTCCTCGGCGGAGAACCAGTCGTCGCGCGGTCCGAGCACGATGCGCAGCTCGACGCTGTCGCCACCGGCGGCAGGCAGGTCCCGGTGCACCTCGTCGGCGACGGACGTCACCGGGGCGATGGGGGCCGCGGGGTCCCGGACGCCGAGGACGTCACCGGTCTCGAGCGGGTCGGGGCCGAGTCCGGCGAGCAGGTCGGTCGCGAGGCTCTCCAGCACGGGCTGGGCATCGAATCCACCGCGCACCGCGAGGTAGCTGCGCACGCCGGCGGTGGGCGAGCCGAGCTGCAGTTCGTCACCGTCGTCGAGGGCGAAGGCGGCGCCGAACGGCACGGTGCGTGGGAGGGCGCCGTCGACCGTGACCTCGACCTCGGCACCGGCGATGGCCACGACCTGCGGTCCGTGCGCCCGCAGGCGCAGGCCGCCGTAGGCGACTTCCAGCGTCGGTTCGCCCGGGCTGTTGCCGACGAGTCGGTTCGCCTGCCGGTGGGCGGGCGCATCCAGTGCGCCGGAGGCCGAGACGCCCATGCTGGCGTAGCCGTCTCGCCCGAGGTCCTGGAACAGGGTCTGCAGGCCGGGGGAGCGCACTTCGAGGGCGGAAGCGCGGTCGGAGGCCGCTTCGGGCTGCGCCAGCTCGGTCGGCTTTGGTGCGCTCGCGTGTTCAGCGCTCACGGTCGAGCGGGCTCGCTCCGTCGCGGCGTCGACGCTGAAGGTGACGACGTCGCCCGGTGCCATGAAGGCGGCGGGGTCCCGTGCCAGGTCCCACATGGGGACCTCCGTCGTGCCGATGAGCTGCCAGCCGCCGGGGCTCTCGCGCGGGTAGACGCCGCTGTAGGTGCCTGCGAGGGCGACCGAGCCAGCGGGGATGCGGGTGCGCGGTGTCGACCGGCGCGGCACGTCGAGCAGCGGGTCGTCTCCCGTCAGATAGGCGAAGCCGGGCGCGAAGCCCACGAACCCGACCGTGAAGGTCGAGTTCGTGTGGCGACGCACGACGTCGTCGGCGGACATGCCGAGGAGCTCGGCGACCTCCGCGAGGTCCTCACCGTCGTACCGCGTCGGGATGTCGAGGCGCCGCGGCGTGCCCGCTCGCACGCCGCTGAGGTCGGCCGCGCGGGCGGCGGCTTCGATCTCCTGGGCGGTGACCCGTGCGGGCCGGAACGGGACGAGCAGGGTGCGGGCACCCGGCACCATCTCGCCGACTCCGGGGATGCGCAGGGCGGTCATGGCATCGAAGAGCGCGATCGTCTCGTCGAGGCTGTCGCACTCGATGAGGACCGCGTCGTCGCGGGCGGTGAGGACTCTCATGGGGTGAGCTCAGCTCCTCGCGGTCGCGGTCGCGGACGTGGTGACCGCGGCCGCGGCCGCGAAGGGGCGCAGCTCCACGCCGGCCTCGGTGAGCGCGAGCCGCACCTGCTTGGCCATGTCGGTGGCTCCCGGACTGTCGCCGTGCACGCAGATCGAGTCGGCGCGAAGTTCGAGCGTGCTGCCGTCGATGGCCTCGAGAAGGCCATCGGTCGCGAGGCGCACCATGCGCTTCGCGACCTCGTCGACGTCGTGCAGCACGGCGCCCGGCTCCCGTCGGGAGACGAGGGTGCCCTGCGGCGTGTACGCGCGGTCGGCGAACGCCTCGATCGCGGTGGGCATGCCCGCCTCGGTCGCGAGTCGGAGCACGGCCGAGCCCGGCATGCCGAGGAGCACGAGGCACGGGTCGACGAGGCGCACGGCCTCGACGACGTCGGCTGCCTGACGCTCGTCGTGCACGATCGTGTTGTAGAGGGCACCGTGCGGCTTCACGTAGCTGACGCTGGTCCCCTCGGCTGCCGCGAGGGCCTGGAGCGCGCCGATCTGGTAGATGACGTCGGCCACGAGGTCGTCGGAGGCGACGTCGATGTTGCGCCGCCCGAAGCCGGCCAGGTCGCGGTAGCCGACGTGGGCGCCGATCGCGACCCCCGCATCCGCCGCCCCCTTGACGGTGGAGCGGATGGCGCGGGGGTCGCCGGCGTGGAAGCCGCAGGCGACGTTGGCGCTCGTGACGATGCCGAGCATCTCCTGGTCGTCGCCGAGGGTCCAGCGGCCGAAGCCCTCGCCGAGGTCGCTGTTGAGGTCGATGGAACGTGCGTTCATGTGGTCAGCCTTTCGCTCCGGGATGCGGATCAGGTGTTGAGGAGGTCGAAGATCGGTCCGACCGCGTTGACCGCCATGTACCAGGTGATGACCGTCGCGAGCGTGCCGACGATGAGCAGCCACTTCGGGTACTTCGCGCCGCCGAGCTTCGACGGGCGGAACCAGCCGATGTACATGAACAGCGTCAGGCCGATGGGCAGGATGAGGCCGTTGAAGCCGCCGACGAACACGAGCAGGGTGGCTGGCGGCGTGCCGATGGAGAGGTAGACGGCGAGCGAGAAGACGATGAAGCCGACGGTCCAGAAGTCGGCGGCGCGGCCGGCGATGCGCTTCGAGAAGACGGGCAGGAACGACACCGACGTGTAGGCGGCGCCGATGATGCTCGTGAGGGCGGCGAGCCAGAAGATGGCGCCGAAGATGCGGAAGCCGGCTTCGCCGGCGGCGGCCTGGAAGGCGTCCGCGGCGGGGTTGAGGGTCGTGTCGAGGACGACGCCGCTCGCGACGACGCCCAGGATGGCGAGGAACAGCACGTAGCGCATGATGCCGGTGATGACGATGCCGGTCACGGCGGCGCGGTTGACCTGCTTGATGTGCTCGGGGCCGGCGTTGCCGGAGTCGAGGAGCTTGTGAGCGCCCGAGTAGACGATGTAGCCGCCGACGGTGCCTCCGACGATGGTCGTGATGGTCGCGAAGTTGATGGTGTCGGGGAGGATCGTCTGGCGGAGGGCGTCGCCGACGGGCGGCTGGGCCACGATGGCGACGATGACCGTGAGCACGATCATCGCGAGGCCCGCGACGATGACGACCCGATCCATCACGATGCCGGCGCGCTTGATGAGGAAGATGGCGATGGCGATGGCGGCGCTGATGACGGCGCCGATCTTCACGTCGAGGCCGAGCAGCACGTTGAGGCCGAGACCTGCGCCGCCGATGTTCCCGATGTTGAAGACGAGCCCGCCGATGACGATGAGCACGGCGAGGACGTAGCCGCTGCCCGGCAGGGCGTCGTTCGCGAGGTCGCTCGCGCGCTTCCCTGAGAGCGTGATCATGCGCCAGATGTTGAGCTGCACGGCGAGGTCGATGAGCACCGAGATGAGGATGCCGAAGGCGAAGGCGGCACCCAGCTGCTGGGTGAAGGTCGCCGTCTGCGTGATGAAGCCGGGGCCGATGGCCGACGTGGCCATGAGGAAGAGGGCGCCGATGAGCGAGTTGCGGCGCGCCTTCGCGTAGTGCTTGAGCTTCTCGGGAGTGCTCGCGTCGTCGTCGGCGGCGGCAGAGCTGGCGGGTGAGGCCGATGATGCGGGAGGAGGTGTAGAGGACATGACTCGTTCCAGTTCGGTAGGGGAGCAGCGAGTGATTGCGGCAACCCTACGGTTGTTCAACGCTGAGCAACAGATTGTTCAACGATAGACGCGTAAATGTCTTGTTACAAGATGTATCGGGGTTGTTTCCGGAATCAGATCGACGAGCTCAGGGCCCGAGCTCGCCGGTAGAGTTCGGAGCGTGAACGCAGCCGACGAGACCCTCGACAGGGCCGAACGGGCGGCCTCGAGCCTCCGCCAGATGATCGTCGCGGGCGAGATCGCTCCCGGCCAGCGCCTCTCGGAGAGCGCGATGACGGAGCGGCTCGAGGTCTCGCGCAACACCCTCCGCGAGGCGTTCCGCATGCTCACGGCGGAGCGACTGCTCACCCGCCGCCCCAATGCCGGCGTCTTCGTCGCGATTCCCTCGCTCGCCTCCATCCTCGACATCTACCGGGTGCGACGCATGATCGAGGTGCAGGCCCTGCGCGCGGCCCCCGGCCGGCACCCGGCCGGCGCGCGGATGCGCGAGGCCGTCGAACGCGCGCTCGTGGGGCGCGAGGCCGGTGACTGGGCCGCCGTCGGCACCGCCAACATGGAGTTCCACACGGCGATCGTCGGGCTTGCGGACAGCGAGCGGCTCGACCGCGTCTACGCGAACGTCTCCGCCGAGCTGCGCCTCGCGTTCGGGTTCCTCGAGGACCTCGAGTACCTGCACGCCCCGTACATCGAGCTCAATCAGCGGGTGCTCGAGCTGCACACCGCCGCAGATTCAGAAGGCGCTGCGCAGGCACTCGACGAGTACCTCGTGCGGTCGGAGCGCACCGTGCTCGCGGCCTACGCGCGCATCGCGCCTGAGCCGACGATCTGATCCGAAGATCGCGTCCGACGCTCTGGCGCGCCGAGCGAATCGGTGCATCCGACGTTCCACCCCGAACCGCCCTTGAAGGAGCCCGCCGTGTCGCCCACCGCCCTCGTCGTCCGCCACGTGGTCTTCGAAGACCTCGGCCTGCTCCGTGAGGTGCTCACCGAGCGCGGGTACGGCATCCGCTACCTGGAAGCCGGGCAGGACGAGATCACGGCGGGGGAGCTGCTCGCGGCCGACCTCGTCGTGGTGCTCGGCGGGCCGATCGGGGTGGGGGATGCGGATCGCTACCCGTTCCTCGCGCCGGAGATCGCGGCGGTCAGAGCGCGAATCGAGGCCAACCGCCCGACGCTCGGCGTGTGCCTGGGAGCCCAGCTCATGGCGGCGGCCATGGGCGCCGACGTTGCGCCGACGGGCAGGGTCGAGATCGGCTTCTCGCCGCTGACACTCACGGCAGTGGGAGCAGGATCGGTGCTCGGAGGGCTGCGCGACGTGCCGGTGCTGCACTGGCACGGCGACCAGTTCGAGATCCCCGCCGGCGCCGACCGGCTGGCGGAGACCCCTGGCTTCCCGAACCAGGCCTTCGCCGCTGGCCCGAACCTGCTTGGTCTCCAGTTCCACCTCGAGGTTGACCCGCACATGGTCGAGACGTGGCTCATCGCGAACGCCTACGAGCTGGCGGTGCACGACCTCGACCCGCGGGCGATCAGGGCGGATGCGCTCGAGCTCGCGCCTCGCCTCACGGACGCCGCGCGCGGAGTCGTCGGGGCCTGGCTCGACGGCCTCGCGCGCTCCTAGGCCGGTACGCCGGTCGCGTCGGCGCCGCGCACTTCCCGGGAGAACGGCACCCCGCGCGGCACGACGAGTGGGCCACCCGTGACGGGGTCTTCGATGACGACGTTCGGCAGGCCGTAGATCTCCTCGACCCGCGAGCTCGTCACCACCTCGCTCGGCGTTCCCGACGCGAGGATGCGGCCGTCGCGCATCGCGATGATGTGGTCGGCGTAGCGCGCCGCGTGGTTGAGGTCGTGGAGCACGGCCACGATGGTGCGGCCGCTGCGGTTGAGGTGCGCGAAGAGCTCCATGAGCTCCACTTGGTGGGCGATGTCGAGGAATGTCGTCGGCTCGTCGAGGAGGAGGAGGTCGGTCTGCTGCGCGAGGACCATGGCAACCCAGACGCGCTGGCGCTGGCCGCCGGAGAGCTCGTCGACGCGTCGCGCGGCGAGTGGCAGGGTGCCTGTCGCGTCGAGCGCGTCACGGACGGCGCGCTCGTCGGCTGAGGACCACTGGCGGAGGAAGCGTTGGTGCGCGTACCGGCCGCGTCCCACGAGGTCGGCGACGGTGATGCCGTCCGGGGCGAGCGCCGACTGCGGCAGGAGGCCGAGGCGTCGCGCGACGTCCTTCGCCGGCATGCTCGTGATCGCCTTGCCGTCGAGCACGACCCGGCCGGCTTCGGGGGCGAGGAGCCGCGAGAGGCCACGCAGCAGGGTCGACTTGCCGCACGCGTTCGGGCCGATGATGACGGTGAAGGATCCGTCGGGAATCTCGGCGCTGAGCCCGTTGATGATGGGCGAGCGGTCGTAGCCGAGGGTGATGTCCACGGCTTCGAGACGTGGCGCGCCCCGGGCCGGCGTGGCGTCATCGGTCGGTGTGCGCTCTTCTCGGCTGCCGGGAGCTGGGGTCTGGTGGCTAGGCACGACGGCGGATCTCCTGAACGATGGTGACGATGAGGTAGAGGCCTCCGACGGACACGGTGACGACGCCCACGGGCAGCGTGACGGGAAGCACGTGCTGTGCGATCAGGTCGGAGCCGAGCAGCAGCAGGGCTCCGACGAGCGCTGAGAGTGGAAGGGAGAGGTACGGCGTCCGCGCGATCCTGCGGGCGATCTGCGGGGCGGCGAGGGCGACGAAGGCGACCGGGCCGATGACGGCGGTGGAGATCGACACGAGGCCGACCGCCGCGAGCAGGACGACGGCGCGCACGAGCTGCGGCCGAGCTCCCGTCGCGGCCGCCACGTCGTCGCCGAGATCGAGCTGGCGCAGCTGGGGAGCCATCAGCAGGAGAAGTGCGAGGAGCGGGATGCCGCAGACGATCGCACCGGCGAGGGGTGGACCCGTCACGCCGTTGAGAGTGCCGGCTCCCCATGCGGAGGCGAACATGGCGGTCTCGAGTTCGACTTCGAGCAGCATCCACGTGTTCACGGACGCGAGCATGGCCGAGATTCCGATGCCGATGACGATGAGGCGGAAGCCCTGCGCGCCGCCCCCGTGCGCGAGCCCCCAGATGAGGAGGGCCGTGACGAGTCCGCCGAGCATGGCGCCCGCGGTCATGAGCGGCCACGAGGCTGAGAAGGCGACGACGCTCACGAGCATCCCGGTGAAGGCGCCGTTGGACAGGCCGAGGATGTCGGGGCTCGCGAGGGGGTTCCTGGTGACCGTCTGGAAGAGGGCTCCGGCGATCGCGAGGAATCCGCCGAGCACGATGGCCGCCACCACCCTGGCCAGGCGCCATTCGTAGACGACCGTGCGGTCGAGCGCATCACCGCCACCGAGCAGGGCGCGCACGACGGCGTCCGGGGTCAACGGGTAGGCGCCGAGGCCGAGGGCGAGGATGCCGAGCACGAGAAGAACGGCGGCAGTGAGTGCGCCGACGACGAGGGTCCGCAGGCGGAGGGGCACCGCGAGGGGACCGGCCGTGAGGAGCAGCTGCCGGTAGCCGACGTCGACGCGGTCCGGGATGCGGGTGGTGCTCATGAGAGGGTGCTCGCCTTCCGCTGTCGTGCGAGGGCGATGAGCAGGGGTGCGCCCACGAACGCGGTGACGATGCCGACGGGGATCTCGGCTGGCGCGATGAGGACTCGACCGAGCACATCCGACAGGAGCACGATGACCGGGGCGAGCACGACGGAGATCGTGAGGATCACGCGCTGGTCGACGCCGAACACCCACCTCGCGACGTGCGGCACCATGAGGCCGACGAAGGCGATCGGCCCGGCCAGCGCCGTCGCGGCCCCAGCGAGCACCGTGACGGCGATGATCACGCCCACGCGGATGGCTGCGACGTTCGCTCCTTGAGCGCGAGCGACGTCCTCGCCGAGCGCAAGCGAGTTGAGCCCGGGGGCGAGCAGCAGCGCGCCGATGAGCGCGAGGACGATGAAGGGGAGGACCGGCAGGAGCACGTCGAATCCCCTGCCGAGGAGCGAGCCAGCGTTCCACGAGCGCATCCGGTCGAACGCATCGGGGTTGCTCAGGGTCATTCCCGTTGTCATGCCGGAGAAGACGGCGCCGATGGCGACGCCGGCCAGGGTGAGGCGGATGGGGTCGGCGGGTCCGCGTCCGGCGGAGCCGATGAGGGAGACGGCGAGGGTCACGGCGAGCGCGCCCAGGAAGCCGAGCCACACGAACGAGGAGATGTCGCGGAGACCGAAGAAGGCGACGCCGATGGCGATGGCGAACGCGGCTCCGGCGTTGACGCCGAGGATGCCGGGGTCGGCGAGCGGGTTGCGGGTGAACGCCTGGATCAGCGCGCCGGCGACGCCGAGGGCGACGCCTACGATGATCCCCGTCGCCGTGCGGGGCACACGCAGCTCGCCGACGACGTAGCGGGCCTCGGAGGAGCCACCGCCCCGCAGCACGTCGAGGACGGCGTGCGGCGGGAGCGAGTTCGAGCCGATCATGAGGGAGAGCACGACCGAGATCACGAGCAGCACCAGCAGGGCTGCGAGGCCAAGGGATGCTCGGCTTCGCCTGTTCAGGCCGAGCGGCCTCGGCGTGTGGTCGGCGTGGGCGAGCGTCACTGCTGCGCTGCGAGGAAGCGCTCGATGTCGTCGAGCACCAGGGCGCCGCCCTTGGGTCCGACGCCGGAGACCCAGTAGCTCGTGTCGACGAGGGTGACGGAGGGGAACTCGGCGGCGTTCTGGGTGATCGCTGTCGGCACGGTCGACGCGTCCTCGACGTCTGCCGTCGTCACGAAGACGTAGTCGGCCTTGGCCTCGAGGATGTTCTCCGGCGAGATGTCGGCCTGCAGTCCGTCCTCCCACTGCTGCTCGGGAATGGTGAGTCCGGCGCATTCGAGCGCCCCGCCAGCGAACGAGGTGGGCCCGTAGAGGCTGAGCGTCGTCTCGTCGCGCGGCCGGATGAGGTTGGCGGTCTTCCCCGCCGATCCCGTCTGGCTCTTGATCTCCTCGCAGCGGTCGTTGAAGCCGGTGAGGAGTTCCTGGGCCTGGTCCTGCTGTCCCAGCGCCTCGCCGATGAGGAGCACGTTCTCCTGCCACGGATCGGCCTGCGTGGCCATGAACACGGTCGGCGCGATGGCTCCGAGCTGGTCGTAGAGCTTCGAGTGGCGGGATTCGGTGCCAAGGATGAGGTCGGGCTTGAGAGCGGCGATGGCCTCGAGGTCGGGCTCCGGTACCGTTCCGACGGGTTCGACGCCGTCGACGCCGAGGTATTCGGGGATGCCCGCGACGTTGCTGGCGACGGCCGCACCGACCGGGGTCACGCCGAGCGCGACGGCCGTGTCGAGCTCGACGGGCTCGAGGACCACGACGCGCTGCGGGTCGGCGGGGACCTCGGCCGTGCCTCTGGCGTGCTCGACGGAGCGGGTCGCGGATGCTCCGCCCTCGTTGTCCCCTGATGCGGGGGTCTCCGCGGCGCCGGTCGCGCATCCGGCGAGGAGCAGGCCGGTGAGGGCGGCGGAGGCGATGAGGGCCGATGCCCTCCGTGTCGGGGATGAGTGCATGGGAGTCGACTTCCGTGGAGGTGGATGGGGTGGATCGCTGCGTGTCGAGTGCGGCTTGGGTGGGCGGCGGCTCAGCGGTAGTAGACGGCGAGCGGGTAGTCGCCGTCGTGGCGCACCTCGATGGGGGTGCCGAAGACGTGCTCGAGGGTCTCGGTCGTCATGAGGTCCTTCGGGCTGCCGGAGTGCGCGAGCTGCCCGTCGGTGAGGGCGATGATGTTGTCGGCGTAGGCGGCGGCGAAGTTGATGTCGTGGATGACGATCACGAACGTCTTGCCGAGCTCATCCGCGGCCCGACGAAGCTGGCCCATCATGGCGACGGCGTGCTTCATGTCGAGGTTGTTGAGCGGCTCGTCGAGGAGGATGTAGTCGGTGTCCTGTGCAAGCACCATGGCGACGTAGGCACGCTGCCGTTGCCCGCCGGAGAGCTGGTCGAGGTAGCGGTTCTCGAGTGCCGTGAGGTCGAGGAACTCGATGGCCCGGTCGATGTGCTGCTTGTCGTCTGGTGTGAGCCGCCCCTGCGAGTGGGGGAAGCGGCCGAAGCCGACGAGCTCGCGCACCGTGAGGCGGGTGACGAAGTGGTTCTCCTGGCGGAGGATCGAGACGACCTTCGCGAGGTCGCGGCTCTTCGCCTTCGTCACGTCGTGGCCGCCGACCGTGACCATGCCGGTGCTCGCATCCGTCAGCCTGCCGACGATCGTGAGCAGCGTCGACTTGCCGGCGCCGTTCGGGCCGACGAGGGCGGTGATGCCGCCGGCGGGGATGTCGAGCGTGACGGGCCCGAGCACGGTCGCCTTGCCGTAGGTCTTGGTGACGTTCGAGAGGGAGATCACAGGGCGCCCTTCCTGAGTAGGTACACGATGAAGAACAGGCCGCCGACGAACTCGATGATGATCGAGAGGGTGCCGGCCGCGTAGAACACGTGGCGCAGCACGAAGTACCCGCCGAGCAGGGTGAGCATGCCGAGGAGCATCGCGAACGGGATGACGTGCTTGTGCTGCGACGACCCGGTCAGCTGGTAGGCGAGGGTCGCGACGATGAAGCCGAAGAACGTCATGGGGCCGACGAGGGTCGTCGAGATGGAGATGAGCACGGCCGTCAGGATGAGCAGCACCGTGACCTTGCGCTTGTAGGCGACGCCGAGGTTGACGGCGGTGTCGCGGCCGAGGGCGAGCACGTCGAGGGTGTTCCTGGTGCGCCAAATGAAGGCGAGCACGACCGCGATGATGAGCGCCGCCCACGGCAGGTACTCGGGGTTCGAGTTGCTGAGGTTGCCGAAGAGCTTCGCTGAGAGCACGTCGAACTCGCTCGGCGTGAGGAGGCGCTGCATGAACGTCGAGAGCGAGCCGAAGCCCACGCCGAAGACGACGCCGATGAGCAGCATGATGTGCAGGTTGCCGCGCTTGCCGGAGAAGAGCCACGTGTAGAGCACGGTTGCGAAGCCGACCATGAGGAAGCTCTGCAGGAACACCTTGGGGAGGCCGTCGGTCGAGGCGAGTGCGGCGCCGCCGAGGAAGAACACGAGGGCGGTCTGGAAGACGACGTAGATCGCGTCGAACCCCATGATCGAGGGGGTCAGGATGCGGTTGCCGGTCGCGGTGTGGAAGAGGACCGTGGCGACGGCCTGGCAGGCGGCGACGATGATGACGGTCGCGACCGTGACGACACGCAGGTTCACGGCGAGCCAGAAGCCGCGGCTGCCCGGCTCCATGGCGATGTCGTAGGTGAGTACGCCGACGGCCGAGAGGACGACGAGGGCGCCGAGGATGCTGAAGCGCAGCCAGAGGCGGGGCGGCTTGGCGGGCTTGGACGCGTCGCTGACCTTGTCGCCGACGCGGCGGGCCGTGGATCTCGGGAGGCGGGGCACGGTGTCAGCCATCGCGCCGCATCCGGAGCAGGAGGGTGATGAAGACGGCGGCGCCGACCATGCCGAGGATCATCGAGACGGGCAGCTCGAAGGGCATGCGGATGACGCGGCCGATGATGTCGCAGACGATGATGATGCCGACGCCGAGGACGCACACCCATGGCAGGTTCGACCTGAGGTTGTCGCCGCGGGCCATGGAGACGAGGTTCGGCACGATGAGCCCGAGGAACGGAAGGAAGCCGACGACGACGGTCGTGACGCCGGTCGCGATGGCGACGAGCGCGGTGCCGATGAACATGACGAGGTTGTAGTTGACGCCGAAGTTCGTGGCGATGTCCTTGCCGAGGCCGGCGACGGTGAAGCGGTCGGCGACGAAGTAGGCGATGACGACGATGATGGCGACGATCCAGAGCACCTCGTAGCGGCCGCGCACGACGCTCGTGAAGCTGCCCATGAACCAGGTGCCGAGCATCTGCAGGTAGTTCGTCTCGATGGCGAGCCAGGTGGTGAAGGCGGAGACGACGGCGCCGAGCATGATGCCGATGAGGGGCACGATGAGGGCCGAGCGCAGGGCGACTCGGCGCAGCACGGCGAGGAACACCATGGTGCCGATGAAGGCGGAAGCGCTCGCCATGACCATGCGCGTCGTGAGACCGGCCGTGGGGACGAGGATGTAGCTCACGAGCAGGCCGAGCGCCGACCACTCGGTGGTGCCCGTCGTGGTCGGCTCGACGAAGCGGTTCTGGGTGAGGAGCTGCAGGATGAGCCCGGAGACGCTCATGGCGCATCCGGCCAGCACGAGGGAGACGGTGCGGGGGACGCGGGAGATCCAGATCATCTCGCCGCCGAACTCGTTGCCCGCGATGTCGTAGGCGCCCACGAAGAGGGAGAGCACGGCGAGGCCGAGGACCACCGCGATGCCCACGGGAAGGGCGCCCCTGCGGTTGAGGAGCGGCACGCGTGGTGCGGGGGTGACCCGCGGCGCCGATGCGGCCGGGGGTGGGGCTGTTGCTGTCATTCGCTCGCTGTCATGGGCTGGCGGGCTGGGTGCTGTGCTGCGTCTGCTTCGCTGTGCCCCGCCGCCCGGACGACGTGGGGGCGCCTTCCGAGCGGCGGGGCACAGGGCGGGTGCGCTGCCTAGCTGTTGGCGCCGGCGAACGCCGCGGCGACGTCGGCGTAGAGGCCGGTGTAGGCCTGAATGCCCTCGTCGAGGTAGAACGTCGGGTCGAGGTAGACGATCTGGTTCTTCTGCACGGCTGGCACGTTCTGGAGTGCCTCGGCGCCCGCGATGAGGTCGGCAGCTGCGGTTGCGCCCTCTTCGCCGGTGCCGGCGTCGCGGTCGAGCACGATCATCCACTCGGGGTTGGCCTGCGCGATGGCCTCGACGCTGATGTCGTCGCCGTGGGAGGCGTCTTCAGCGGCCTGGTCGATGGCCGGGGTGAGGCCGATCGTGGGGAAGAGCTGGCCGACGCCGCGGCCCTCACCCGGTGCCGCGTAGGCGATCTCATCGCCAGAGGTGATGAGGCCCACGACCGTGTCGGTGCCGTTGTAGGCGCTCTTGGCGTCTGCGATGGCGGTGTCGAACGCGGCGATCGTCTCGGCGGCCTCTTCTTCCTTGTCGAAGATCTGGCCGAGGATCTCGACCTGGCGCTTCAGCTCACTCGTCGCCTCTTCGCCGTCGCGGGCGTTGATCTCGATGGTGGTCGGCTGGATCGCCTTGAGGTCCTCGTAGTAGTCCTGGAAGCGGTAGCCGCCGATGATGAGGTCGGGGTCTGCCTCGATGACGGCCTCAAGGTCGGGCTCGCGGTGCAGGCCGACGTCGAGCACCTCGTCGCCACCGGCGAGGTCCGGCCAGACGCTCTCCATGAGCGGCTTGGGGGCTGCGACGACGTCGATGCCCCAGTCGCTGAGGGTCTGGAACGTGGTGTTGTCGAGGGCGACGACGCGCTCCGGGTTCACGGGCACTTCGATCTCACCGTGGTTGTCGGTGATCGTGACGGTTCCGGATGCTGCTGCCGCCGCGTCTGCGTCGGCGGCCGGGGCGGAGTCGGCCGGGGCGCATCCGGCGAGCAGGAGCGCCGTGATGGCGAGGAGGCCGGCTCCCTGGATGCGTGCGGCGGTGCGCCGGGTTGGAGCGGTGAGCGTTTTGGGCATGGCGGATCCTCGGTTCGGGGATGGGCTGTGCTTCGCGCACAGGTGGTGTTTCGGGCATGGATGTGAAGCCGCTGCAGGGGCCGCACGGGCGCTTCGGGGCGGACGGGCCAAGCCTGCGAACCGTGCTGATCATCCAGCGCGACTCGGCTTCGAGTAAGGCGAGCCTATCTTAAGTTTCGGGGCGGCATCGGGTGAGGTTGAGCCGAGTTCGGGGAGAAGTGCCCGGCGCGAGACAGGCGCGAGACAATGGGGTAATGCCCTCTCCTCGTCCTTCGATGATCCCCGGTTGGCGTGACCTCACGACGATGGGCCCCTACCGCCGCGATCACTGGGTGGCGCTGCGAGTCGCCTTGGCGATCGGGGTGCCCCTCGTGCTGCTGTGGGCGACCGGGTCGATGCCGCTCGCGATCTTCGCCGTCTTCGGGGCGTTCACGAGCGTCTACGGCCGTGGGCTCAGCGTGCTCGGACGGTTCCGGATGCAGTCGATCGCGGCGGGTTCGCTCCTCGCGTCGGTCGGGGTGGGCGCCGTCATCGCGTTGTCGCCCGAGCGGGCTCTGCTCGTTCTGCCCGCTGCGACGGTCTGGGCGTTCCTCATGTCGCTCCTCGGCGACCGGGTGCGGTGGGCTCCACCAGGGCCGATGTTCCAGATCTTCGCGCTGGCCGCCATCGCGGCGCTCGCGGTGGGTGGCGAGGTGCTGCTGGTCGGTATCGGTGTCGCGGTTGCGACGGCGGCATGGTCGCTGCTGCTCGGGCTCGCGTTCGGCGCGGTCGGTGTCGTCGTGGATCGGGCGCGTGCGCGCACCGGGGCAGCCGCGACGTCGCAGCCGTCGAGTGCCGCTGCCGCTGGGACCGCCGCCGCTGCCGCTGGGGCCGATCCGGCACGCGCTGGGGCCGCGGGTTCTGGTGCCGACGCGGCGCGTTCGGGTCTGGCGCCGGTGACGGGGTCGATCCGGTCGGTCCGCCCGGCGCGTTCGTCGACGATCGGTCGGGCGACGATGTTCGCGGTCGGCACGCTCATCGCCGGTGCCATCCCGCTGCTGATCGGCATCGGGCATCCGTACTGGGCGATGGTGTCTGCGATCGCGGGTCTGTCGGCGGCGACGGGGTTCCATCGGGTGCTGCGGGCGACGCATCGACTTGTGGGCACGGTGCTGGGTCTTGGCGTGGCAGCGGTGCTGTTGGCGTTCGCGCCGAGCGGCTTGGTCGTGGTGCTGCTGGTGATCGCGCTGCAGGGTGGGGTGGAGCTGTTCATTGTGCGTAACTACACGATCGGGTTGCTGTTCCTGACGCCGCTGGTGCTGGTCATGGGTCGGCTCGCGGGTGACGTCTCTGCGGGCCAGCTGCTGCTGGAGCGCGGCGTCGAGACGGCCATCGGCGTGGCGGTCGCGATCGGCATCGCGGTGCTGCTCGAGTGGAGGCCCAGATGGCAGTCGCCTGCCTCTTCCAAGGTATAGATCACCAGGGGGCTTGCCGCAAGACCCCGTCGAGGCACCAGAATGAGCGATCGTGACATCTCCTGCTGAAGTCTTTGCCCTGCCGCCGCACTTGTCGTTCAAGTCGGACCCCGAACTCGTCGGCGAGGATGCTAGCCAGTTCGCGGCGATTGCCGGGGCGCTGTCGCGCCAGAAGCGTGAGCTGGCGTCGCGGCTGGACGAGCTGCGGCTCACCGATGGAGGGGCGGGGCAGCAGGCGCTCGATCGCGATACGGAGATCCACCGCCTGTCGCGGCAGCTTCGCGGGCTCGAGCGGTTCGGGGTGGACGCGTGCCTGGGGCGTATGACGCCGGCGGACGGGTCTCCGGATGTCTACGTGGGGCGCTTCGGACTCGCGGATGCGGACGGGCGGCGCCTGCTCATCGACTGGCGGGTGCCGGCGGCTGAGCCGTTCTTCGCCGCGACGCACGCGAATCCGCTTGGCCTGGCGAGTCGGCGGCGGTACCGGTGGAACGTGGAGCGGGTCGTCGACTACTGGGACGAGGTCTTCGTGCCCGAAGAGATGGCGGGCCGGGTGGCGCTCGACGACCAGTCGTCGTTCATCGCGAGCCTCGGCTCTGCGCGGTCTGGGGAGATGCGGGATGTGCTCGGCACGATCCAGGCCGACCAGGATGCGATCATCCGGGCGGGTTCGCGCGGCGCCCTGGTCGTGGATGGCGGGCCGGGAACCGGCAAGACGGTGGTCGCCCTGCACCGCACGGCGTTCCTGCTCCACTCCGACCCGCGCTTCAAGCAGGGCCGCGGCGGGGTGCTCTTCGTGGGGCCGAGCCGCCCCTACCTGAACTACGTGGCGAACGTGCTGCCGAGCCTGGGGGAGGACAGCGTGCAGCTGTGCACGCTGCGTGACCTGCTGCCCGAGGGGGCGGATGCGCGTGACGAGGCCGACGCATCCGTCGCCCGCCTGAAGTCGTCGCTCGATCTGGTGCGCGCCGTGGGCAAGGCGGTGCGCTACCACCAGCGTCCGCCCCGTGCGCCGTTCACGGTGACGACGAGCGACTCGCAGGAGCTGACGCTCGAGGCGGCCGACTGGGCGGAGGCGTTCGTGGCCTATGAGCCTGGGCTCACCCACAACGAGGCTCGAGAGCAGGTGTGGGAGGAGGTGCTGCGACTGCTCGTCGACAAGCGCTCGCCGAGCGCGTCGGAGCACTCGGTGCGGGCGACGCTCCTGCGCGACGAGCGGCTGCGGGTTGCGTTCGCGAAGGCCTGGCCGCTGCTCGACCCGGCCTCGGTGATCGCCGACCTGTGGTCGGTGCCGGCCTACCTGCAGTGGTGCGCTCCCGAGCTGAGCGCCGATGAGGTGCGCAGGCTGCAGCGCCCGGATGCTCGTGCCTGGACTGTCTCGGACCTCCCACTCATCGACGCGGCGAGGCGCCTCACGGGCGACCCGAACGAGTTCCGGCAGCGGGCGCGACGGGCTGAGGCGCTGGCGTCGCAGCAGGAGAACATGTCGCACGTTGTCGACAACCTCATCGAGGGCGATGACGACGGGGAGGGGCTGGTCACGATGCTGCGGGTCGAGGATGCGCAGCAGTCGCTCATCGACGAGGATTCCCTGCCGCCCGTCGACTTCGACGAGCTCGCTGGGCCGTTCGCGCACGTGGTGATCGACGAGGCGCAGGAGCTGACGGATGCGGAGTGGGCGATGCTGCTGGCGAGGTGCCCGTCGAGGAGCTTCACGATCGTCGGCGACCGAGCGCAGGCGCGTCACGGGTTCCGCGAGACCTGGGAGGAGCGGCTGGCGCGCATCGGTCTGCCGAAGGTCGAGGTCGCCCAGCTCACGATCAACTACCGCACGCCGGAGGAGGTCATGCTCGAGGCCGCACCCGTCATCCTCGAGGCCCTTCCCGACGCAAACGTGCCGATCTCGGTGCGCAACAGCGGCCTCCAGGTCATGTACGGCGGTGTGGCTGAGCTGCAGGGCGTGCTGGACGCGTGGCTCGACGAGCACTTCGACGGGATCGCGTGCGTCATCACCGCGGTGGGCAGCGACCGGTCCCTCGGCTACGACAACCGCGGACGGGTGCGCTCGCTCACTCCGGAGACGGCGAAGGGCCTCGAGTTCGATCTCGTGGTGCTCATCGACCCTGACCGCTTCGGAACAGGCATCGAGGGTGCCGTCGACCGCTACGTCGCGATGACGAGGGCGACGCAGCAGCTGGTGGTGCTGACCACGGAATGACGGTGCCGCGACGGGTCCTGCTTGCCGGGCGGAGCTCACGCGGCGACGGCGAAGTACTCGGCCTTCTCGAACAGGCGCACGCCCTCCCTGGACGCGAGGAGCTGCGCCCGCACGGACAGTTCCCTCACCTCGCAGACGATGCCGAGCGCGGCAGCCCAGAGACGCTCATCTGAAGTCGAGTCGCCGGGCCCAGGTCTCTCCCACGTGAGCATGACGCTCGCGGCCTGCAGCTCGTCGATCATGCGGGAGATGACGTTGGCGATCCGCTCGAGCTGCGGGTGGGTCGGGCGTTGCGGGTAGGCCTCGATCGGCATGAGCACGGGGAGCGCATGATCGTCGGCGTCGAGGAACATGAGCCAGAGCTGGCGCCGGTAGGCCTGTCCGACAAGAGCGGTCACATGACGCAGGACGTCCTCGTCGGTGGTGATGGGGTCGGTCATCGGGGCTGGGATCGCTGTCATGGCACGAGTCTGCGCTCGGCGACTCGGGACGCGGCCGCCTTTCTCGCCCGCTGTGCACGGGCCCGCATCCACAGCCCACGTGCCTGCGAAGTGGAGCGGAGCGCCTGCAGCACGAGCTCGGGCGAAGGCAGGTGGAAGCGGGTTCGAGGCGGTGGACGGGCGCTCGAGGTCTGTGACGCCCATCACTCGCGGGCCTTGGCAGGGTGGCCGCGCCGTGTGAAGCTGGCTGGGTGACGACTTCCCCCGCCGGCAAGCAGGTCTCGCGGCGCCTGCACGGCCCTCGCGATCCGGGTGACGCGTGGGTGTACTCCGAGACCGGCCAGCGGTACTGGGGCAGGTTCGGCGCGGCGGGTCTTGTTGCGGTGGACCCGCATCGCGGGATCCTCCTGCAGCACCGCGCCGAGTGGAGCCACCACGGTGGCACCTGGGGCATCCCCGGTGGTGCCCTCCACGAAGGTGAGCTGCCAGCCGTCGGCGCACTGCGCGAGGCCGCCGAGGAGGCCGGAGTTCCCGCGGGCGCCGTGGCTCCGCTCCTCATGAGCGTGCTCGAGCTCGGTTTCTGGCGCTACACGACGCTCGTCGCCCGCGTCGTCCACCCCTTCGAGCCCGTGATCGCCGACGCGGAAAGCCTCGAGCTGCGGTGGGTCCCCATCGACGAGGTCGACGACCTGCCCCTCCATCACGGGTTCGCTGCCGCCTGGCCCGAGCTTCGGTCCGCGCTCGCGGTGCGGCCGGTGGTCATCGTCGACGCGGCGAATGTCGTCGGCTCGGTGCCGGATGGCTGGTGGCGGGACCGCGCCGGCGCTGCCGAGCGTCTGCTCGCGAAGGTGCACGCTTTCGCGCTCGCCGGAGCGCGAGCCGCAGTATCCAGCGTCCCGACCGCGGCCTCCGGGTCGACCTGGGGCGTTCCCTCGCACGCCTCCCGAAGTGCCACCAGCGCGGGCGTCCCCGCGGCAGACCTCGGACTGACCGGGGATCGGTGGTTCCCGGAGTTCGCTGTCGTTGTCGAAGGTGCCGCGCGGGATGCCCGCTGCCCGGGAGCGAGTGCATCGGCGACGAACGTGGGGGTCAGCGTTGTTCGCGCTGAGGGTTCCGGGGATGACGCGATCGTTGATGAGGCTCGTCGTCGCCTGGCGATGGGGGAGTCCGTGACGGTCGCGACGAGCGACCGGGAGCTGAGCGAACGTGCGGTGGCGGTCGGTGCCAGCGTGCGCGGCGTGGGGTGGCTGCGGGATCTGGTCGGCTACGGGGCCCGGCGCTCCCTCGAGCCGTAGCAGTCAGCCTGCGCGGTCC
Source organism: Pseudoclavibacter sp. RFBA6 (assembly GCF_002931575.1). Taxonomy (NCBI): domain Bacteria; kingdom Bacillati; phylum Actinomycetota; class Actinomycetes; order Micrococcales; family Microbacteriaceae; genus Pseudoclavibacter; species Pseudoclavibacter sp. RFBA6. Next base: position 238,448 of record NZ_PSUA01000010.1, read on the forward strand.
TCCCAGGTGGCACGCCGGGAGTGCACGGCGGGCGTTCGGGCGACACGAGGGGACTTCGGATGCCGCGTGCGTACGTTCGCGGAGTCCCGGCAACGGGAGCGCCCCGAGCGGGCGTCTCAGCGTGCAGGATCCGACCCCGAGGAGCAGTACATGACTGACCACACCACGCACGACGGCCACGGCACGCATTCGAACGCGTCGCATTCCGACGAGGTCGCGAAGATCGCGAAGCTCGTGAAGGACTTCCGCTTCGCCATGCTCACGACGATCGAGGGCTCGGGTTCGCTGGTCGCGCATCCGCTCACGATCCAGGAGGCGGAGTTCGACGGCGACCTGTGGTTCCTGATCCAGAAGGATTCGACCACGGTGCGCAACCTGGGCGCGGACTCGCGTGCCGGGGTGTCGCTGAGCTCGAACGACTCGTGGGTGTCGCTGTCGGGCACTGCCGGTCTCGTGGATGCGCCGGAGAAGCTGCGCGAGCTGTGGAACCCTGCGGCGGAGGCGTGGTTCCCGAACGGACCAGAGGACCCGAACGTGGGCGTGCTGAAGTTCTCGGCGAGCGGTGCCGAGTACTGGGACAGCCCGGGCGGCCGCATCGCGACTGCCTTCAGCTTCATCAAGTCGAAGGTGTCGGGCGAGCCGCTCGAGGGTGACAACGCCAAGGTCGAGCTGTAGGTCGAACTCGGTCAGGCTTCGGTGGCCCGGTCCCGCGCTCCGCGGGGCCGGGCCACTCGTCTCGGCGGGCACGGGCTCGTCAACACCCACGGCCCATTCAGTTAGATCGTTTAGCTTCTTTGCATGTCCTCCGATCTGCTTCGTCGTCTGTTCGTGACCATCTCTGGAATCCTCTGCGTCGTCGGGACCCTCTTCGGGGTGGGCCTGTTCGGCGGCACCGAGGTCAATCAGTCGTCGAGCGGCAACCTCTCCGCCGACGCGACCCTCATCGCTCCCGCCGGTACCGCGTTCTCGATCTGGTCGGTCATCTACCTGGGCCTGTTCGCGTACGTCGTCTGGCAGTGGCTGCCGAAGCAGGCGCACTCCGCCAAGGCGCGGGCCACCGGCTGGTGGGCCGCCCTCTCCATGCTCCTGAACGCGGGGTGGCTGCTGGTGACGCAGTTCGGCCTCATCTGGGTGAGCGTCGGCGTCATCGTCGCGCTGCTCGCCGTCTGCATCGTGCTCGTGAGCCGTATCGCCGCGCATCCCGCCGAGAACTGGGGTGAGCGCCTCGCCGTCGACACCACGTTCGGCCTCTACCTGGGCTGGGTGTCGGTCGCCACGCTCGCGAACCTTGGCGCCGCGATCGTCTCGACGGGAGTGGAAGCCGAGAGCACGCTCGGCGAGATCTCCACGACGGCTGCACTGGTCGCCGTCCTCGGTCTCGCGACGTTCTACATCTGGCGTTGGAAGAACCTCGCCGTCTCTGCCGCCATCATCTGGGGTGTCGCCTGGGTCGGCTTCGGGCGGCTCTCGGATGCGCCCGAGTCGACGCTGGTCGGCGTCGTCGCGCTTGCGGTTGCGATTCTCATCGCGGTGACCGGCGTGCTCGCGAAGTCGATCGACTGGCGCAGCGCCAAGTCGTCGTCGCCGGCCCTGACCTGAGCCGCACCCGTGTCGTCCGTTCTCTCGCGCCATCGCCGCCACCGAGAGAGCGGACGACACGGGAATCGGGGATCGAATCCTTGACGTTCCGCTGAAGCGACGCATACACTCGGAACCCTTGGGGGATGCGTTCTTGAGACGCCTTGTCTGGTGCGATTCCAGTGTCCTCCACCAGTTCTTTTTCGGTGCTTTTTCTTCGGACGAGTTCTAAGCTCTGGCCATGAGCACCGTGTGCTGTTTCCCCCTTCCGCGGTTGTCGATTCGATGACAGCCGCAGGCTCCGCAGAACCCGCCGCTTCCGCAACTGCAGACGGCACCGGCGGAAGCGTCTCCCCGCCAGCGACGGGGCTGGAGCGCGGCCTCAGCAACCGGCACATCCAGCTGATCGCTATCGGCGGTGCGATCGGCACCGGGCTGTTCTTGGGGTCCGGCATCGGCATCCACAAGGCGGGCCCGTCGATCCTGCTCGTGTACGTCGTGGTCGGCGCGATGCTGTTCGTGATGATGCGAGCGATGGGGGAGCTGCTGCTCTCCAATCTCGGCTATCGCACGTTCCAGGATTTCGCGGCCGACTATCTCGGCGAATGGGCGCGGTTCTTCATCGGCTGGACGTATTGGCTCTGCCTCATTTCGATCGCGACCGCGGATATGGTCGGTGTGCAGACGTATGCGAGGTTCTGGTGGCCAGACCTTCCCGGTTGGGTGCCGATGGTCGTCGCGGTCGCGTTTGTGCTCGCCTTGAATCTGATCGCGGTGCAGGCCTTCGGCGAGGCCGAGTTCTGGTTTGCACTCATCAAGGTCGTGACGATTCTCGGGCTCATCGTGGTCGGCTTCTTCCTCATCGTCACGTCGTTCACGGCTCCCAACGGTGACGCCGCGAGCGTCGCGCACCTCTGGGACGACGGCGGCTTCTTCCCCAATGGCTTCGTCGGGTTCCTTGGCGGCTTCCAGATCGCGATCTTCGCGTTCGCCGGCATCGAGCTCGTCGGCACGACCGCGGCTGAGGCGAAGGACCCTGAGAAGAACCTGCCGAGGGCCATCAACCAGGTGCCGCTGCGCATCCTGTTCTTCTACGTGCTCGCGCTTGGCGTCATCATGTGCGTCACGCCGTGGAGTGAGATCGACCCGAGCGAGAGTCCGTTCGTTGCGCTCTTCCTGCTCATCGGCTTTGGCGGCGCGGCGGCGCTCATCAACGCCGTGGTCATGACCTCGGCGGTTTCAGCTGCGAACAGCGGCTTCTTTTCGTCGAGCCGCATGGCGTATGGCCTCGCGACGACGAGGCAGGCGCCATCCGTCTTCGGGAAGCTCACGCGCACCGCGGTCCCGGGCAACGCCCTGCTGCTGTCGTGCGGGGTCGTGCTGCTGGGTGGCTCACTCGGCTTGATCTTCGACGACGCCTTCCAGCTGGTGACGGCCGTGTCGTCGATCCTGTTCATCTTCGTGTGGTCGATGATCCTCGCGTCGTACCTCGTGTACCGGCGCCGGCGGCCCGAGCTGCACGCCGCATCCGCCTACCGGTTACGCTTCGGCGTTCCCCTGACGTGGGCGGTGCTGGGGTTCTTCGCGTTCATGCTCGTGGTGCTCGGCCTCTTCGAGGACACGCGCGGCCCGCTGCTCCTGACCCCGCTGTGGTTCGTGATCCTCGGCGTCGCGTGGATGCTCGTGCGACGTCCCGCGGGTCAGGTCGCGGCGTCCAGTGCGCACGCGACTGCGCCCCGCACGTAGAAAACGGTGACGGTTTGCGGATGCTCGCTCAGCTTCCGGTCGAGAGTCCGAGCACCGGGTAGAGCACGTTGAAGCCTTCGGTGAGGCCGCCGCTGACGGCGTCGCCGCCGTGGTCCGCGCCTTGCACGATGAAGAGGGTGGTGTTGATGCCGAGCGCTTGCGTGGCGTTGGAGACGGTGGTGGCCATGGACACGAAGTCGGGGTCTTCGCTGCCGGCCGTGAAGATCGCGGTCATGCCCGCGTAGGTGCCTGCTGGGGCGGCCTGGAAGATGTTGATGGGCTTCGACGCTTCGAAGGCTGCAGCGTCGCCGCCGTAGATGTCGGCTTGGACGGCGTCGGGCGTTTCGGAGCCCGGGTACTGCTCGCCGGAGACGCTGATGATGTTCTTGAACGTGCCCGGGTCCTTCGCGCCGTACTTGGCCGCGCATCCGCCGCCGTTCGAGTAGCCGGCGACGGTCCAGTACTTGGGGTCCTGGATGACGTTGAGGTTCGCGTTGACCCAGTTGACGACGTCGGTGGTGACGTAGGTTTCGGCGTTGCCGTACTTGGCGGAGTCGGCGCAGGCAGGGTCGACGTCGCCTTGGCCGCCGAGCTGGTCGGCGACGACGACGATGGGTGCGAGGCCGTTGTGGTCGGCGGCGAACTGGTCGAGGACGTCGCTGATGATCGTGGGGTCAGGGTTACCGACGTAGCCCATCATCATGATGACGACGGGGAGAGCTGGCGCGTTCTCGACGAGGGCCGCCGGTGGCAGGTAGATGCCCGCGTCCCGGGCGACGAAGCCCGACGTTGTGCCGGGGATGGGGATAGAGCCGCGTTCACCGACCGACGGCATGTCTGCGGGTGACTGCCAGGTCGAGGCGAGGGGTTGTGTCGGGACGGCTCGGTTGTCGGCGTTGAAGTCGGGCAGGGTGATCTGGTCTTCTTCGACGATGCCGAACACTGAGCCCAGGGTGGGGTTGAGGCCGTACAGCGCGTTGATGCCGGTTGCGCCGGCGACCAGGTAGGCGAGGATCGAGACGCTCGCGACGATCTTGCGCCAGGGCTTCGAGTGGCGGAAGGACGCGATGGCGAGGCCGATACCGGCGAAGGTGGCGGCGGCCCAGGTGCCGACGGGGCCTGGCAGGTCGACGCCGAACAGGTCGAGGGCGTTGCCGCCGAGGTAGATGAGGAACCCGACGATGGCGCCCGCGGCGATGCCGCTGAGTGCGCGCGGCGGCCACCTCTTGGTTTTGCCGTGCTTGCTCTTGCTGTCCTTGCGGATGAGCAGCGTGACCGTGAAGGCGATGGCGACGGCGTAGATGATCCACATGGCCGGCGAGTTGATGATCGGCAGCTCGAGGATGGCGCTCATGCGCGTCCGGGGAACGACATCGGGTGCTCCTTCAGGCGAAGCGTGACGGGGGATTCCGGCGAAGCTGCGGCGCTGGTCGACTCAACTTCTCACACGGGGTGAGAGAAAGCTACACGCGGTTGCGGGGCGTTTGTCTGCTGCCACTGCTCCCGAAGCTGTGGTGATCGCCGTGGACCCGAACTCCGACAAGCACGGGCTCGCCCTGAGGGCGGGGCCGACGCGGTCACCACCCCGGAGGGCGCGGCCGCGCTTGTTGCGGAGCTGGTGCCAGCCGGCGTTGACCTCGCGATCGAGGCGGTCGGGAACGCCAATGTGATGAGCGCCTGCCTCGAGATGCTCGTTCGTGGCGGAGCAGTGGTCTCGGTCGGTCTTCCGCACCCTCTGCAGCAACTTATTGTGCCGGCCCTGCAGCTCGCGGGTTCCGGTAAACGGCTGCTCGACTCCTACGTGGGCTCCACGGCCGCCTTCGAGGACATCAACGACGTCCTCGACGCCCTTGCCGAAGGGCGGGTCGTTCGTCGACTCTTCGCACCGAACCGAGGCACGGGCATGTACTGTGCGCGGGTGGATGCTCACGACGCGAGCGTGCGGACCCGCAGGCTCAGCATCATGAGCACGCAAGCGAGTAGCCCGGCCCACGCCGGCCAGAATCCGAAGACAAGCAGCGTGACGACGCCCGCGATGCCGAGCCAAACCGCGGCCGGTGCGCTCGGGCGTCCTCCTCGGATGCGACGGGCGGCGACCCCCACGAGGCGCTCGGTCGGCGCTTCCAACCGCGCGGCGATGGGCATGAGCAATGCGGTTGCGGCGAGGACGGTGGCGATCAGGAGCGGTCGTGTCACGAACCACTCCAGGCTGAGGGGTTCTGGCCACCACGCCCCGGCGGTGAGGAGCCCGGCCGTGACAACGACGAGTACCGGCATGTGCCAAAGGTAGAGGCGCATCGAGTGGGTGTTGACGAAGCGCGAGAACGCGGAGCCGCGTGTACCGGAAGCGACGCGCGTGAGAGAGGGGTGGGCGAGCATGAGTACGCCGAGTTGCGTTGCTCCGAGCGCAATGAGGGCGATGCTGGCCGGGTTGTTGTTGTCGAGGAGCAACTCGGGGGAGTAGCCGGCGACGTTCACGAGCGCCACGATGGCCAGGGCGCCTCCGACAATGAGGGCAATCGGCAGTCGACGGCGTCGCGCTCTCGCGACGGCGTCCCCGCTTGCCGATTCGGTCGCCGATCCGGTTCGCCACTCGGAGAAGAAAAACCCGAGCTGCTGGATTGCGAGCCAAACGAATGCGTAGTTGATGACGCCGACCGCATCCACGCCGCTGAACTTGCGGAGGGCGTCGACGAGCACGGCGCCTGAGACGAGCGCGATGAGCGTGGCGTTGGGCGCGGTCTCGTGGGCCCGCAGCATGAGCGGTACGAGCGCGGTCACGCCGAGGTAGACGGCGAGGAACCACAGCGGCTGCGTCATGCGGAAGGACGCCTCGGCGAGCAGCGCCGTGTCTACGCCGGCCAGGGCGGCGACCGTGAGAGCGAGCGTCACGATGGCCGTGAAGGCGAGCGCTGGCACGAGCAGGCGCCGCGTTCGGCTGACGATGAACTCACGCGAAGTGCCCCCGCGCGCTCGCAACCGCATCCACTGCGCGCGGGCCGCGAAGCCGCCGATGATGAAGAACAGCGGCATCACTTGAAGGAGCCAGGTGACGGGAGCGAACCAGCCCTCGTCTTCGACGGCGTTCGTGATGCTGATGTCGCCGCTGACCACCGCGACGCCGGCCATAGAGATATGGAGCAGCAGGACCACGGCGAGGCAGACGGCGCGGACGAGGTCGACCGCAGCGTCGCGCTGCGATGCGGGGGCGCCCCGACGGCCGCTCGGCTCGGGGGAAGCTGCGGTGCGGGGGATGGTGAGCTGAGTCACGGGGCGGCCTTCTTTCTACTGGCTCGGACAATCCGAACCGTAGAAAGAGACCGACCCCGGCAGCCTCACCCCGCAGACCCGCGCGACCCCTACGGGCGTATCAAAAGCCCCTGCATGAGGTTGGGGACTCCCCGTCCACCCTGTAGGTGGTCGCTGTGCGGTGGAGGTACCTAGACGAGGAGGGGTGATGGCAACGCGGCGAGCACAGCGGCCAGCGCCTCACGCGAGCGCGGAGTCAGCGGCTTCGCAGGTGCTCGCACCGTGGACGAAGCGATAATTCCTCGAAGCATCAGCACCTCTTTGTGCACGCTCCACGCGATTCCGGGTTGCACGCCGAGCAGAATGAGGGGGAGGAATCCGGCGAACAGATCGCGGGCTTCGTGATGATTTCCGGCGTTCCAGGCATCCAGCGCTGGCTTGAGGAGATCCACGAACTCGCTGGCGGGCATCGTTCCCGTTGATCCCCTCGCGTACTCCTCGAGGCACAACTGCGCGTTGTTGCCGCCGAGGATCGTGAAGTGCTCGGATGCGCACGTGCGAACTACCGCATCGATCTTCTCGGCGGTCGGTGGCGCTTCGACCTTCACCGACGTGATACCAGGCACGCGGCTCAAGTCGGTGATCGTCTCCACCGGGAACTGCACCCCGGTAGGTCCGGGCGCATCCTGGAGCATGACCTCGGCTCCGCGCTCTCGGCAGGCTTGAGCGACCTCTCCGTAGAAATCAACGAGCTGCCCTGGCGAGGGCTTGACCATAAAAGGCGGAAGGACCATAAGTACGTCGGCGCCGAGATCGGCCGACTCGCTTGCCTGCTCGACAGCTGTGACGGTGGACATAGCGTTCACGCCCACAACGACCGGAACTTCGCCGGCCGTGACGCTGCGGACCTCCGCAAGTACCGTGCGTCGCTCGGTCGCGGTAAGAGCGAACGCCTCGCTCGCGTTGCCGTTGATCGCTACGCCGTCGACTCCGCTCGCGAGGCAGAACTCTGTGAGTCGGCGGAGGCTCGGAAGATCGAGCTCGCCGTGAACATCGAACGGGGTGGCGAGAATCGGAATGAGTCCCTGGGGTGCTGGCATCAGCTGATCTCCTTAGCGTGTTGGCGTACGTATGGTTCGTTGACGGTGATCCCAAGCCCGGGACCGTCTGGGATTCGGAACGATGAAGCGTCCGGGAGGAGAGGGCCTGTCAGGATCGACTGTCCGATTTCAGTGCTCGTGGGCTGGTACTCGAAGGCGAGCAGGTTGGGCGTGGCTGCACTGAAGTGGATTCCCGCGGCAAGCAGCACCCCGAGCCCCACTGAGTGATGCGGTGCAACCGGCAAGTGGCGTGTCGAGCAGAGCGTGGCGATAGCGAGCGCTTCGGTGAGGCCGGTGCGGCCAAGGTCGGGCTGAGCGATGTCGAGCGCTTTCTTCTCGGTCCACTGTTCGAACTCGTAGCGAGTGCGGAGCGTCTCACCGATGCCGATGGGGACCCGGCTTCTTCTCACGAGCTCCGCGTGTCCTCGTTCGTCTTCCGGGACGAGTGGAGCTTCCAAGAACCAAGCGCCAAGTTCGGTGAGGCCCGCAGAGAGGCGCAAGGCTTCGTGCATCGTGTAGGCCCAATGGGCGTCGACGGCGACTCGGAGTTCGGGCGCAGCTCTGCGTATCGCCGAGACGGTGGCGAGGTCCTCGTCGACGCCGAAACCCAGGTGCAACTTCACCGCCTTCATGCCCGAGTTCTGCCACGTTCGAGCGAGTTCCGCGCGCTCATCGTCTGTCGACCTCGGAAGTCCCGAGACGTAGACGGGCACCTGGTCTCGGAAGGCGCCTCCTAGGAGGCTGACGAGCGGGAGGTCGTGGATGCGTGCGGCGAGGTCCCAGAGTGCGATATCGACTGCCGCAAGCGCATCCGCCTGATGGCCGACGAGATGTCCGCGCTCTCGCATAAGCGCACTTGTCAGTTCCCAAGCGGGCCTTGGCGCGGTTGCGCTTTTCCCGATGAGCTGAGGCGCGATGAGGCGACGGATGATGGTCGCAGGTATCTCCGGTCCGACCGGCGCGAGTCCTTCACCCCAACCGGCTGTCCCGTCTTCGGCGGTGATTTTGACGAGAACGGTCTCGAACAGCGGCGAGTAGAGGCTGCGCCACGGATCGCGCACGTGGTACCCGGCGGGGATCTCCGCTCCGTTCGGGAGGACGCCAAGGTAGTTGTCGGCGTGCTCCAGCTTGAGGACAAAGACCTCGACTGACGCAATTTGCATGAATCTATCCAATCAGTGGTTGCGGTCATGCACTGTGCGGATTACGCTATCCACAATCGATGAGGTTGTCCAGCGATCGGAGAAGTCATGGCGGCAGACGGAGCAAACCAGGGGCTCGATCGGGCGGCGTCCGTGCTCGAGGCAATCACTCGGCGCGGCCCCTCTCGCGTCGCGGACATCGTCACTGAGACAGGCCTCAGCCAATCAACGGTGTCGAGGCTGCTCACGGCGCTCGAGCGCCTCGAGTACGTGGTCCGAGATCCGGACGCGGGAACGTATCGGCTCGGATTGATCTTCCTTGCGATGGCGGGCTCGGCCCTCAACGAGCAGTCGGTGTTCCGTCACGCAAGGCAGCCGGGCCAACAGCTCGCAGCGGCCCTCGGACTGGGAGTGAATGTGGCCATCCGTCGCGGAAATGAGCTGTATTACCTCTGCAACTTCGAAGGAACGCTTGCGCCGAAGAACTTCACGCTCATGGGGCAGCGGAGTCCGCTGCACTCGACCGCCCTCGGGAAATGTCTCCTGGCGGGACTTTCTGGCCCGGAACGCCGGGAACTGCTCCCTGACCTTGAACCCTTCACCGTCCGAACGATCGTCGACCACGAGGCGCTCGACGACGCAGTGACGGCCGTCGACCGAGGTGGCTACGCAACTGAGCGAGAAGAACTTGCTCTCGGTAGATCGTGCGTGGCCGCTCCCATCCGCGACTCCGGCGGCCTCATCGTGGCGGCGATCTCGATCTCTGGACCGCTCAGCGCACTGGATTTGAGTTCACGCGAACTTGAGATCGCGCAGCGGGCGATCGAGGTTGCCGATTCCATCAGCACGGGCATGGGATACCTCGGTCCCCGAAGCTCCTCGCAACTGCCGCAGCGCAACTAGTGGGCGCCAAGCCCGATCCACTCACACCAGCACACAAGGAAGTGTCGCAGTATGCAACGCACTCGAAAGACCACTCTTCTCGCCCTTGCGATCGCGTCCGCACTCGGGTTAACGGCCTGCGTATCCGACGCACCACCGGACCCGAACGCACCCATCACCTTGGAGTTTCCGAGTTGGCAGGCCGAGGATCCAGCGTTCGGCGCGTGGTGGAAGGAGGTTATTGCTGAGTACGAATCGCAGCACTCCGACGTCACGATTGACTTCTACCAGGTCCCGTTCGGCAGCTACGTTGATCAGCTGACGACGCGATTCGCTGCGAACGATCAGCCCGAGATCGTGCACTTGCCCGCACGCAATGCCTCGGAGTTCGCGAGCCGCGGCTGGCTCGCGCCGCTGAACACGAGGCTCGAGGCGACGGACATCGCGGAGACCTGGACACCGTTGCAGGCAGAAATGAACTGGCAGGAAGAGACCTACGGCGTACTCCTCCTCGGATACGGCTACACCCTCTACTACAACGCCGAGCTCTTGGAATCGGCGGGGGTCGCAGTGCCGACGACAGGGGAAGAGGTCGTGAAGGCCGCGCAGGCAGTCACCGGCGGCGGCGTCTACGGGTTCGGGGCGACAACACAGCAGAGTCCGGACAACTACACGGAGCTGATGTCGTTCATTACCGGCAACGGGGGCTCCCTCGCAGAGGGCGCGGAGTTCACAATGGAGACGCCCGCAGCCATCGCCGGCATGGAGCAGTATCGGGCCGCGCTGCGTGAGGCACCCGCCGGAATCCAGACTCAGCAGCGCAATGAGCTCTTCCTGAACGGCAACATCGCGATGCTTCTCGATGGTCCGTTCTTCGTCGCGGAACTCGACGGAGCGGCAGATGGCGTCGCGGGGAAGCTGAAGACGGCCGCCGCACCGTTCGAGACCATTCCAGGGGGTGTGAGCAATAGCATCCACCTTCCGTCTGGCCTGGATCCGCGCACGGAAGACGCTGCCTGGAAGTTCGTAGAGCTGGCGGCGAGCCCCGAATGGCAGCAGCGATACACCGAACTCGCCGCGGTGCCGGCACCCCGCGCTGGTTCCATCACCGAGGAGGCGCTCGAAGACCGTCCAGAGTTGGAGCTGTTCCAGGAACTCGCCGACGAGGCGGTGAGTATCTATCCCGAGGATGGGCAGCAGAAGGAGGAGTTCACGAGGCTCAGCCAGATCGTCTCTGAAGCGGCAATCAATCTCACGACGACGGAGACACCCACGGCGGAGATAGCACGTGGACTCCAGGAGCAACTTGAGCGGGAATTCGGGAACGCATCATGACCGACCTGCAAACCAGAGAAGTCGTTGTTTCGCAAAAACCGAATGTCCGTCAGCAGTCGGGGAAGCAGTCGGCCGGTGCAGGGAAGAAGGGGTCGCCATCACGGCGGCGCGATGGGCTCTTCGCCTACCTGACGCTCTCACCGACGCTTGTCGTCGTGAGCTTGCTCATGGCCTACCCGTTCTACGTCGCGATTGACCTGTCGTTTCGAGGCGGGCGAGTACAGTCGCTGACCGAGGTCGGCGCTCTGCCGCTCACCTTGGACAACTACGTCAGCATCTTGACGGACCCGCAGCTTCTTGGGGATTTGGGGCGTTCGGTCGTCTACACCCTCGGGGTTCTCATCCCGGCATTCCTCATCGGTCTCGGACTCGCCCTTCTGTTGAACCGGAGCTTCCCCGGCCGAAGGATCTTTCGACCGCTGGTGCTGCTCCCGTGGGCAGTTCCGGGGATCGCGGTGAGCGCCGCCTTCGCATGGATGCTTGACGCCTCGTACGGCGTCGTAAATGCCGTCCTTCGGCACCTCGGCCTCATTCAGGAGAACATCGCCTGGCTCGCCGACCCGGACTCCGCGATGCTTGCGGTGATCATCCCGACGATCTGGAAGTACTACCCGTTCTTCACCCTGGTGCTCTTGGCAGCGTTACAGAGTGTGCCAGGCGAGCTGTACGAGGCGGCACAACTTGATGGTGCCAAGGCTCGGCAGCAGTTTCGGTACGTCACTTGGCCCGCTGTAAGGACCGCATCCGCGCTCTCCATCGTGATCACAGCGATCGGGATCTTCCGAGAGTTCGACTTCATCTACCCGCTGACTGGGGGAGGACCGAACAACGCGACCCAGACGTTGGCGATTCGTATCTACAACGAGGCTTTCCAGTATTTCCAACTCGGTCTAGCAGCTGCCCTCGGGGTTATCACTATGCTGATCGCCACTGCAGTGTTGGCCGTTTTCATGAGCTCATTGCGCACGCAAAGTTAGGAGCGGGCCATGCGTCAGCTTTCACGTCCGCAGCGGTACGGGCTCCTTGCCATCGCACTGCTCGCAAGCGGCATCCTTCTTTTTCCCATCTACTGGATGGTGATGACGTCCCTCGTGCCCTCGCGCACCCTGCTCACCGAGAACCCGCCGCTGTTTCCCGCGCTCGGGGATGTCTCATTCGATGCATACGGGGAGGTCATCACCGGCCGCCCGATCCTGACCTGGCTCGGTAACTCAGCACTTTCGACCTTCGGGGCAGCCGTCATTTCGACGCTAGTGAGTACGCTCGGCGGCTACAGCTTGTCGCGTTTCCGCACGCGCGGACAGCAGGCTATGGGCTTCAGCCTCCTCGTGAGCCGCGTGCTCCCGGGCACTCTGCTCATCATCCCGCTGTTCATGGTGTTCGCTACCTCGCATCTGATCAATAACCTGTGGTCGGTGATTCTGGTGAACATCGCGGCGACAGTTCCCTTCACAACGTGGCTCATGAAGGGCTTCATCGATTCGGTGCCTGTGGAGATTGAGCAGGCCGCGATGATCGACGGGTGCTCGCGGCTCGAAGCGCTCCGGCTCGTTGTTTTGCCGATCCTTCTTCCCGGTATCGCTGCGACGTTCACCTACGCGGCGATTTTGACTTGGGGAGACTTCCTGTTTGCGAGGACGCTGATGTCGAACCCGGACGGGTGGACCATCACGGTCGGCATTGCGTCGTTCATCGGGGAGTTCAGCGTCGACTGGTCCGGCCTGATGGCGACTGGCCTCCTGTCGACGATCCCGATGGTTGTCCTCTTCCTCTTCCTGGAGCCGTTCCTGGCGAAGGGCATGACAGCCGGAGCGGTCAAGGGGTAAGTGCGACGCGGGCGACGTCGCTCCGGCTACTGAAAGACCCTCAGCGCGTCTCGGGCTCGCGAGCTTCGCCCGGCGTAATGAGCCCGGATTCGTAGCCGAGCACGACCGCATGGACGCGGTCGCGGAGGTGCAGTTTCGCCATGATGCGGCTGACGTGAGACTTCGTGGTCTGCTCGGCGATGAAGAGCGTCTTCGAGATCTCCGAGTTGGAGTATCCCTTTGCGACGAGTTCGAACACCTCGCGTTCTCGTTCGGTGAGCTCGTTGAATCGGGTGGGGGAGACGCTGCGCCTCGCGGGGGCTTGCGCGAAAGCTCCGATGAGGGTGCGCGTAACTTTCGGGGCGAGGAGTGCGTCGCCGCCTGCGACGGTGCGCACCGCATCCACGAGCTCCTGCGGTGTCGCATCTTTGAGGAGGAACCCGCTGGCGCCGGCGCGGAGGGCGTCGAAGACGTAGTCGTCGATGTCGAACGTGGTGAGCATTACGACGCGGGTGGGGTGGCCGCCACCGTTGGCGGCTGCGGCGATGGCGCGGGTCGCCTCGATGCCGTTGAGATTCGGCATGCGGACGTCCATGAGCACGACGTCGGGTTGGAGACTGCGGGCTCGAGCGATGGCTTCCTGACCGTCGCCCGCTTCGCCGACGATGGTGAGGTCCTGTTGGGCACCGAGAATCGCGGCGAGCCCGATGCGATACATGGGCTGGTCGTCGACGATCAGGATGCGGGTCATGCGTGCTCCGATTCGGGTGCTGACTGCGTGGGTTCGGGTGCTTGGGCGGCTTCGGCGACGGGGAGACGCGCTTCGACGACATAGCCGCCGAACGACTGCGGGCGCGCGGTGAGGTGCCCGCCGAGAGTGGTGACGCGTTCGCGCATCCCGAGTATGCCCATACCGCCCAACGCCAGGTCGCTACCCGAGCCGTTGGAGTCTGACTCCGCCCCGTCTATAGCTTCAGTGGATGCGGGTGGTGCGCTGTTCGTCACCCGCACGGTGAGCTCGGGGCCGAGGAGCATGACGGACACCTCCGCGTTGGTGCCGGGCGCGTGGCGGATGACGTTGCTGAGCGCTTCTTGAACGACGCGGTAGGCCGTGAGCTGTACGGTGTCGGGGAGAGTGCTCGGGTCGCGGTCGGTGTCGAGGTGGAGTGCGGCTTCGATGCCGCCATTGGCGCTGCCGTCGACAAGCGCTTGCAGGTCGCTGAGGTGCGGCTGCGGGGCGAGCGCCGTGTCTTCGTCGAGGCGCAGGACGCCGAGGAGGGTCCGCATCTCCTTGAGCGCGGCGCGGGCGGATCCGGCTATGGATTCGAACTCGACTTTGGCCTCGTCGCTGAGGTTCGGGACGCGGAAGGGGGCGGAACTGGCCTGCATGTGGACGATGCTCATGCTGTGGGCGACGACGTCGTGCATTTCGCGCGCGATGCGGGAGCGCTCTTCGGCCCCCATGCGACGTTCTTGCTCGATTTCAACGGTGCGCTTTGCTTGCACGAGCTCGCGCTTTGACCAGTTTCGGCGGCTGAGGTTGTAACCGGCAGCGACGATCAGGCCCGTGTAGATCGTGATGGCGATGAGGCTCGACGATTCCGGGATGACGTTGCCGCCGACCTGCATGGCGGCGAACCCCAGGAGGATGAGGGCGAGTGCCGGCGCGGCGAGGTTGAGGAGCCAGGCGGCGATCGAAAGTGTCAGTGTCTCGCGGAGCGCGATGATGGCGAGGAGGAGGCTGAGAGAGATGAGCTGGGGCACCGGGAGCGGCCAAGCCTCGGCGTAGATCGCGTAGGGGAACGGGAAGAGCGCTGTTCCGGCGAAATGCAGGAGGATCGCGAGGCGCGGTCGTACTGGCGCGAGGAGCAGGCCGGCGGTGCTGAGGGCGGAGATTCCAAACGCGAATCCGACGTGTACTCCGTAGACGGCGCCGAGGATCGACACGGACACGGCGAAGAGTGCGGCGGTCGCGACGGCGAGCAGAATCCACTCGAGCCGCGTCAGCGCCCTCGGCGCGGGGTTTCGTGATTCCCGCAGCCGTCGAACCATCTGGTCGATCGTGATGTCCATGAGCGTCAACGCCTTTCGTCGAGGACGACGCTAGTGGGGAACGGACGCAAGGGCGTCACCCCGGAGACCCGCACGCACCCGTACGCGGGTACTGGGCCTCGCATCCAGGTGGACACCCGGTGCTTCACTAGTCTGAAAACATGGATTCGACGTGGCCGATACCGATTGGCGAAACTCTTCGTCGTCGACGAGTGCATGAACTCATAGGCGGGCAGCAGCAACAGGGGATCTCAACGCCGAGGGGAAACCCCAACATCCTCATCTTCACGGACCCGCATAAGGGCCAGCGGTACGGCTACGACCTCCACGAAGGCCTGAGAACTGACGGAATATACGCGTACACCGGCGAGGGGACCCGCGGAGACCAACAGTTCCTCCGAGGGAATGCTGCGCTCATTTCTTCTGTCAAGGACGGTCGACTGATCAGACTCTTCACCGTCCAAGGCGTGGCCGCGACATACGTGGGAGCCTTTACGCTCGCTGATCCTCCGTTCGAGTACAAAGAGATTCCTGACGTTGACGGTGCCATGCGCCGAGGCATCATCTTCCTGCTGGCGCCAGTCGATGCGGATGTTGCTCGGCTCGTCGTGCGCGACGGGCCACAGCTTCTTCAACCCGTGATCGCTGATTGGATCCAGCCTGACAGCGGAGGGTTCACGATCGACCTCCAACCGCGCGAGATCGAAATGTCCCGAGTCGAGTTCGACTTGCAGGCTTCATTCGGCAACTGGCTGAAGTCGAAGAACCACGTGGTGCACGCTTTGTCGTTGCCCGCAGGAAACACACGTATTCGCCCCGACATCTACGACAGCACGGCGGGTGAAGTCATCGAGGCGAAGAAGTCAACCGCGAGATCGTACGTCCGAATGGCGATTGGGCAATCTCTCGACTACGCGAACAACGCACGACGTGTGGGCATTCATGCGAAGCCGGCGATTCTGCTTCCGGGACGGACCGAAGACGACCTCAACGACCTCTGTCAGCGGCTCAACGTGCGAGTTCATACGAGAGATGGCAACGTGTTCCGCGAGAGTGCTTGGTAAGCGGGACGGGACAGGGCACTACGGACAGCGAGACATCAGGGCCTCAACTGCCGGCAGATCTGGGCCTGCCCAGTCCAGGGCGGCGAGGTCAGCGCGTCGAACCCAGCGGAGAAGATCATGATCGGTGCTGTCGATCGGAGCAACTCCGCTCGCATCCACCAGGTAGCAGCTCAAATCGATGGTCATGTCATCGAGCCGCGTAACGGATCTATCGATCAACTCCAACACACGGACGCGAATCTTCAGTTCTTCGAGAAGTTCACGGACGAGTGCGGCTTCAGGCGCCTCCCCGAGTTCCACCTTTCCCCCCGGAAACTCCCAGAGCCCGGCCGCGCTCTTGTTCTGGGAGCGTCGACAAGCGAGGACTTCGTCACCGCGCAGAAAGACACCAGCGACAACGATCAGCGGTGGCTTGCGTGTGGACTTCACGTAGACAGTGTGTCCTACTGATCCAACGAGTGGTCAGTTTTCACAACCGACGCCATCACCATCGCGGTCGAGGTGTGAGGCGTACCCTGGATCGCCCACGTACACGGGCGCGGCTCCTGCGGCCCGCGCTTCGGTGCAGTTGGCAAAGGAGACGCTTTGCTCGGGCGCAGGCTCGGGGGCCGCGGGAGCGGCCTCTGGTGCTGCATAGAGCGGAGCGGGGGCATTCTGCGCCGCGTCCGCCTCCGGCTCTGCCACCGGAGCCGGATCGGCAACGGGGGCTGCTTCGGCGACGGGAGCGACAACCGGCTCGGCGGTGACAGTGACGAACACGGTCTCCGTGGGCGCCTGGACGGTCGAAGTCACGGTGACTGTCGGGGCAGGCTCGGCAACTGGTGTGTCACGAGGAGTCTGCGCTCCTCCAATCGAACTGCCGACGATGCTAACGACGAATCCCGCACCAAGGACGATGGCGCCAATCTTGCGTGAGCGCGGAAGGCCCGCCCAGCTGCTTCTTCGTGTGATCAAGACGTAGAGCCCTGTAAGGAATCCGATCAGGCCGGCAAGCGCCAGGAATGTTCCGACGCCCCCGTTGATCGCAGCGACGAGCAGGAGTAGCACCATGACGCCGGCCACAACCCAGGAGAAGGTCGTCATGCGGGAACGCCAGGTTGATTGAGGGCGCTGCGTCGGGGCGGGATAGAAGGACATCAGGTCTCCAGAGATTGGGGGTCCGTTAAGCCTAGAACTGCCTGATTGAATCGATAAACCTCCCCGGAGATCAGGGGAATCTAGACACAGGGCAATTGCCTCGAAGGAACTCGGGCGGGCGTTTCGTCTGCGTGAGCGCTGGAGCCCCGCGTGCTAACCTCCATCCCACGTTCACGAGTTGCAGCGTCAAGTACCTGGCTAGCTGCACGGCAACCCTCCACCTGAGTGGGGTGCCCCAGGGGAAGAACGGGTCGACACCGTCCGGTGTGCGACAAGTCAGTTCACGCACCAAGCGGTGCCGAGCGCGGTGAACCCCGCGCCGCGCATCCGCTGGTCCCGTGGCGTACCCGTGAGGAGCGCACCCATGCCCGAAACCCCCGCCCTAACCGACGACACCGGCCACAACCAGAGCGGCGTCTCCCTGATCCAAGCGAAGCACGATTGGGATGCGGAACTCGACCCGGACGCCCTCGCCGCGTTCCGAGAACTGCCCCACGAACTGCGCCGCGAGTGGCTGCTCGCCGTGCTGCGCTTGCCGCCTCACTCGCACGCCACCCCGACCTTCGCCATGGCGTTCCTGTCCGGCATGTTCCGCAAGGGTCAGCTCGAAACCAAGCCCGACTGGCAGGAATACGCAGGGCGTTGGCACCAGCTCGGCTTCTCACCCATGCTGTTCCTGCTGCTCAACGTCACGGCGCAGAGCAGAGCTCGACTCCGACTCGACGCGCACGAGAAGGATCCGAACAGCCCCTCGCCGAAGAAAGCACTCAAACGGGCCGGCTTTGAGCAGGGCCGGATCGGCTACCGGGCAGGACACCTCCGCCCCGGTGACTGGAAAGCGATTCCCGATGCCTACGAGAATGGCGACTTCGCCAACGCAGTCGGCCACTGGCTGACCAGAGCGGGGGAGACCCCAAGCGGATGCGCGACCTGCGTCGCCCGAAAACGCGAGCGTCGCGCCTTCCGCGACGAAGGGCCGCGAGGCGACGGCAGGCTGCGCGACCGGAACCTCGAGCACCTGAGCAGGAAGCCCAACACGCGGGCTTAGGGCGACCAGCCTCTCGAAGCCATTGCACCGTTTGCCGTGAACACCGTTCAACGGTTTCGAGAGAAGGGTCCCCGCCCCTCTAGCCGTTCTCCGGCGGGTATCGAGACCACGGCGCCTGATCCTTGGACCAGCGAAGACCCAGCCGAAAACCCCGCTCAGTATGCTGGTCGCGTGAGCTATGCGATCTCGGTGACCATCCAGACCCAACTCCGCAGAGAGCGGCCCTCCTGGGTGACCGAGTACCTGCAAGCGGTCGTCTCCAAGGACCCGGCTGCAGGCCGCGGCCCCGACCTGGCTGCCGGCGCACCGCACTACCAATGGGCCGAATACTTGCCCGAGCGTGACTGGTTCACCGGCGTACCCTGCGGCCTGGCTGCCGGCCTGACCGCAGACACCGAGCGGTTCTGGTTGGCCTCCGACTTCCACGACGACTTCATCCAGCACGACACGTTCTTCCTGGAGCTCATCGCCAACTACACGGCGGATGACCGCATCATCGGGTCCATCTGGAACGACATGTCGGCGACCAAGTTCACGCAGTACGCCTCCATCGGCCGAGAGCTGCACATGCTCTCCGCCGACGGCGGGTGGCGGCCGGCCAACAGCGAGTCGTAGTCCGCTCGGCGCTGGACGCCAAGCGCATCAGCGCGGCCCCGTCGACTCGTCGGCCCGCTGCTCCCAGCGCAGACAACTCGATATCCAACTCGTGCATCAGGTCGAAGAGGCGCCGCAGATGGATCGTCGTCTTCCCGCTCTCGATCTCGCTCACCGCGCTCTGCGACACCTGCAGGCGCTCGGCGAGCTCAGCCTGGCTGAGGCCGGCCTCGAGGCGCGCCTGCTGCACGGCCAAGCCGAAGTCGGCGGGTGCAGTGAGCCGCGCGCGTGCTGTCATGACGAACTCCTATCTGAATATTCAGCTAGGAGTCGCCTATCTGAAAAACCAGATACGCCTACGCGTCCACGACGCCCGTGAAGCGAGTTCCGATGCCGTACGAGAACTCGCGCGTCGTTCCGGGGGCAGGCTCCGGCAGCTCGTCGAGATCATGGTTGTCGCACGACATATACGTGAACTCCGGCCACCACTTCTTTGGCCGCACCTTCTCGACCGTCCCGCACACCTCGCACGTCAACGTCGCCCACACAGGACGCTTGCCCGTGCGGTTCGCGCGCGACTGAGCGAGCCACGCCGGCGGATTCGCGTCCAGCTCCGCCAACGCCTCCTCGGCGATATACGGGGGAAGGCCGTTCCGCTTCGCCATCTCGAGCGGAATGTCGAGACGGATCGCGGCGTCATGTCGGCTGAGCTTCATCCCGACAGCCTAAAGCCAGGCTAGAGGGCAGGCGCGCCAGCAGCATCCGCCGCCGCGCCAGCGGCAGAGCCAGAAGCAGCACCAGCAGCCGGCAGCGGTGCGAGGTACCGAGCGAGGCTGTCATCGAGCTCATCCACCCACTTCGTGTGGTGCGTGGATGCGATCGTGCCCGTCATGACGGACCGGTACGCGCGATCGCGGTACCCCATGATGTCCTCCGCCTTGTCGTGCTTCCACTCGAGGAAGATCGCCACGACCTCGTCCAGATCGAACATCGGGTAGTCGGTCGCCTCGATCAGATCGCGCACGTAGTCGGCCTGGAAGCGGATCTCATCCGCAGCCCCACCGATCGCGTGGAAACGCTCGAGCCACGCGTCGATGTCGGCCTGCCGCGCGTCCACTCCAGGCAGCACTACATCGCCCAGGATGACGTCGCGCACGAACCACGCCTGCGCGTCGAACATGTTGAACGTGAACCACTGGTCCTGCGCGCCCAGGTAGAAGAGATGAGGGTTCTGCTCCCACACGACCCCCTTGTAGAGGCCCTCCGGATACACGTTGTTGGGGGAGTCGAGCGCCAGCTCGCTCGGCAGGAACGGGTACTTGTGCAGATACCCCGTGCACAGCACGACCGCGTCGAAGTCCTTCTCCGTGCCATCCGCGAAGTGGGCCGTCGAACCGTCGAATTTCGTCACCAGCGGCCGCTCCTCGAAGCCCAGCGGCCAGTCGTAGCCCATCGGCGCCGTCCGGTAGCTCGCCGTCACCGAGCGCGCACCCATCTTGTGCGCCTGGCTGCCGATGTCCTCCGCCGAATAGCTCGACCCGATCACCAGCACATCCTTGCCACGCAGGTTCTCCGCACCACGGAACTCGTGGGCGTGGCTCACCTGGCCTGGGAACGTCTCGAGGCCCTTGAACGACGGCATCTTCGGGAACGAGAAGTGCCCAGACCCGACGATGACGCGGTCGAACACCTCACGGCTCGTCGTCTTCGACTCCAGGTCCTCGCTCACCAGCGTGAACTGCTGCGTCGCCTCATCGAAGTCCACCCAGCGCACCACCGTGCTGAAGCGCACGTGCTTGCGGACACCCGCCCGCTCGACGCGGCCCGAGATGTAATCCCACAGCGCGGGGCGCGGGGGATACGACGAGATTGGTCGACCGAAGTGCTCATCGAAGCTGTAGTCAGCGAACTCGAGAGCCTCCTTCGGCCCGTTCGACCAGAGATTGCGATACATGCTCGAATGGACAGGCTCGCCGTGCTCATCGAGGCCCGTCATCCACGTGTAGTTCCACTGGCCGCCCCAATCAGCCTGCTTCTCGAAGCAGACGATCTCAGGGATCTTCCGCCCCTGCTCAGCCGCCGACTCGAACGCCCGAAGCTGTGCCATGCCGCTCGGGCCCGCACCGATGATCGCAATTCTCATGTTCTGTTGTTCCCTGGTTCTGTATGTCTGGTCGAGTTACGTATGACGAAGTACTGACCACCAGGTTAACAAGTCGCTCGATTCGCGCGATAAAGCGGGTCGAACCGGCGCACCTCGCTGAGGGAGAGGCACCGGATGCGCGGCTCACGGCATGCAGACCGCCGAGTCCGCCTCCAGCTCCGGCAGCGACGACTCGTATCCGCCCGTCTGCACCGACGCCGACACGACCGCCGTCCCCATCGTCGAGAACGTATACGTCGTCGTGAGCAGCGGCGTCGGCTTCGAAGGCGCCTCAGTGTCCAGCCCGTACACCGCCCCGAAGTCGGGCAGCTCCGGCAGATCCACCTTCGTGGTGCCCGTCTGCAGATCCAGATCGTGCTCGGCGGCGAACGCCTCCATCGACGACGCAGTCCAACCCACGTCGCTCCGCGTCGCATCCAGCGCAGGCTTCAGCTCCGACTCGCACCGCTCGGCGAGCGTCGCCCGGAACGTGAACGTGAACGCCATGCCCGTCGCGACGATCGCCAGCACGCACAGCACCACGCCACCGAACCGGATGTAGCCGAGGCACGCGTCGCTCCAATTCGGCTCGCGGTCGCGGAACATCCACCGCTGCCCCGTCGAAGCGGCGGATGCGGGCCATCCGGCCTGCCACACGCCGGCGGCGGCGAAGAGCGCGGCCAGCGCGAAAAGCGGAAGAAACTCCATGACGGCCGATGCTAGAGCACTGGCCGGGCACGAAGGAGGCGCCGTGAACGCGCAATCACCGCCGACTCAGCAGGCGCACGTCATGCTCGCGAACTCGTTGAGACCCACGATCGCGAAGATGATGCCCGTGATCAGGAAGACCGGGGCCGTCAGGATGCCGCACCAGAAGCTCGGCGCCTGCTTCTCGCTCGGCAGGAAGAACGTCGCGATCGCCACCCCGATCGTCCAGACCGAGACGGGCGCGAGGAACGGCTGCTCGAACACCCAGATCATCGGCACCCAGTGCAGTCCGACGATGAGCAGCATGACGGGCGCCATCAGCTCGCCCTTCCTGCGCCGCAGCAGGATGAACGCCGCGATCAGACCGCCGACCACCTCGAGGGCCACCATCACGATGTAGATCATGAACGGCACCGAATTCACCTGCAGTGCCGTCGCACTCGACCAGTTCCGGATCGCCGTCGGCAGGGTGATGCCGACGAGAGCCACGCCAGCGAGGCTCAAGACGCCGAACACGATGCGCCACGCCCAATGCCGCGGACGCTCCTGCGCCCACCCGGCCCAGAGGAACGTCGCGAAACCGAAAATGGCCGCAGTGAAGATGACATCTCTCGGGAACTCGACGGACAGCATGCGCACCCCTTCATCGACGTGCCGCTCAGCCTAGGGGAGCGGCACGCAGTAACTCCGAGTTCGCTCCGGGGAGAAGTGCCCGCGCGCATCCGTCGTCGTGCGGACCGTGCCGGTCGTGCCTCAGAGCACGTCGCGAATCGCGCCGAACGTAGCATCCGCGTCGTGCAGCCAGAACGGATGCCCGACCTGCGGCAGCTGACGCACATCCCACCCCAGCGCCTCGAGCTCGGCCGGGATCGGCGCAGGGACGACCGCCTTGCCCTCCGCCGAGAGCACCAGCGTCGACGGCACGACCGGGGCCGCCGAGGCGGTGGGAGCGTGGGTGATCTGGTCGAAGATCCCGACCGTCATCTTCTTGTCGAAGCGCCGCTTCGCGCGCTTGTCCAGCACACGCGTCGCCTCCGAGTAGCGCTTGCTGTCGCCGGTGCCCGTCGCGGCGCTGGCCAGCATCACGAGCGGCAGCGTCACCCCGGACAGCGCCCAGAAGACGCGAGCACCCGCGCCCTCGCTCGGCAGCCCGAGCTTGAAGCCAGGGTCGAGGTAGATCGCCCGCTGCGGGAGCAGGCGGGGCACGGCGCGCACGAGCAGTGCGCCACCGAGCGAATGACCCACTGCGCTGTGCAGGTCGCCAGGCAGAGTCTCGATGAGGTCGTCGACGAACTCGCCGAGACGGTAGCTCTGAGCCCGAGGGCTCTCCCCGTGGCCGCGCAGGTCGACGGCGATCGCCGTGAACTCGCCAGACGCCGCGATCCGCTCGGCGAGCGACCCCCACAGCTCGGCGCTCGCACCGATGCCGTGCACCAACGCGACCTTCTTCGGGCCGTCGCCGGTGGTGATCGTGTGCAGCTTCATGGGGTCCTTCCCAGCGGGTCGTGGAGATGGATGAGCGCGCGCCGTCCGATCCCACGCTACGCGTCCGACGCGCAACGACGCCTCGGGCGACCCTCCGGTCGCCTCCCGCTGCG
This sequence comes from Pseudoclavibacter sp. RFBA6, assembly GCF_002931575.1. Classification (NCBI taxonomy): domain Bacteria; kingdom Bacillati; phylum Actinomycetota; class Actinomycetes; order Micrococcales; family Microbacteriaceae; genus Pseudoclavibacter; species Pseudoclavibacter sp. RFBA6. The sequence goes on from NZ_PSUA01000010.1 coordinate 261,629, forward strand.
CTGTTACGCTGAGCGCGTGTCGGAACCCGGGGTCTTCCTCATCCCGGCCCTCGCAGTGCTGGCTCCATTCTTCGCGCGCAGCATCTCCGCCTGGGTCAAGGTGCCCATCGTCGTGTTCGAACTGCTGCTCGGCATCGCCGTCGGGCCGAGCATCCTCGGCTGGGTCGACAAGTCGGACCTGCTCGACTGGCTCTCCGAGTTCGGGCTCGCCGCGCTGTTCTTCGTCGCCGGCAACGAGATCCGCTTCCGCAGTCTCGGCAGCGGACTCCTCGGCAGGGCCTCACTCGCCTGGGTGGGGAGTCTCGCCATGGGGCTCGCAGCGGGGTTCCTCATCGCGCCGGGCGAAGCAGCCGTGATCATCGCGATCGCCCTCAGCTCCACGGCGCTCGGCGCGCTCATCCCCATCCTCCGCGATGCCGGAGAGCTCGGATCGCCGTTCGGGAAGGCGACGACGGCGATGGGCGCGGTCGGCGAATTCGGGCCCCTGGTCGCGATCTCCGTCTTCCTCGGCACCCGCTCGCCCGGCATCTCGGTGCTGGTACTGACGCTGTTCGTCGTCATCACGGGCGCCGCCATCCTCGTCGCCATCCGCATGCAGCACGGGCACCTGCACAGGCTCGTCAGCGCCAGCCTCCACACGTCCGGTCAGTTCGCCGTGCGAGTCGTCATCTTCACGCTCGCCAGCCTCGTCGCCCTCAGCGCGCTCCTCGACCTCGACATCCTCCTCGGCGCCTTCGCCGCGGGCGTCATGTGGCAGATCGTGATGCGCAGCGCGCCCGAGGAAGACCTGGAGCAGGTCGAGAGCAAGATCGAAGCGATCGCGTTCGGCTTCCTCGTGCCGCTCTTCTTCATCTACACGGGCGTCACCTTCAACCTCGACGCGCTGCTCGGCAGCACGCAGGCGCTCATCCTCCTCCCCGTGTTCCTCGTGCTGCTGCTGGTCATCAGAGGTGTTCCCGCGCAGCTGGTCGCGCCGAAGGGCGCGGCGCCGAGCGAGCGGGCGAGCCTCGGGCTCCTCAGTGCGACGGCGCTCCCGATCATCGTGGCGGTGACCGCCATCGGCGTCGACGAGAAGGTCCTCGACCCCGCCCTCGCCTCGTCGCTCGTGGGCGCCGGAATGCTCTCAGTGCTGCTGTTCCCACTCGTCGGCATGGCCCTGCGCCCCGCTGACGCACGGCGAACATCGCGCGCTTCCACCTGACCCAACGCGGGTCCGGGCATCCGCACGGAAGATGACGCTCCGGTGGCGAACGAACCCGCGTTCGTCGTGTGGATGCGAGCCCCCGCCCGAGACGGGCCTAGTGGGGTGCGTGGAACGCCGTGATGTTCGCCGAATTCCAGCGCAGGGCATCCCATTCGCCGTGGAACGTCAGCACGGTGATCCCTGACGTCGGGTAGCCGTGGCGGATCTCCCGCGCCAGGTCCGACTCCTTGTCGGCGGCCAACGCGATCGCCGTGCCCGACACGGTCGGCTCGTGTCCGATGACCAGCAGCGTCTGCACCTCGGCGTCCGTCTCCTTGACCTGCTCGAGGTAGTCGTCCTCGCCACCCATGTACAGGGCACTCGGGAACTCGGCCGGCGCCAGGATCTCAGCAGTCTCCAGCGTTTGCCGCGTGCGCGCGGCGGGGGAGCACAGCACCTTATCGACCTTGGGCGCGTTCTCGCGCAGCCAGTCGCCGGCCTCCGCGGCCTCCCGCACGCCACGGTCAGCAAGCGAGCGCTGGCGGTCGTCGATCGTCATCGGATGCTCGGCTTTGGCATGACGGAGCAGGATCAGAGTGCGGGGCATGGGGCCAGCCTAGGGAAGGGAGCAAGCAACGCGGAGAAGGCTGACCGCGTCGACGCGCTTTCTTCCTGGCGCAACATCTGGACGCGTGTGGCGTTGCTTGAACTCGTTTCAGTTATGTAAACCTTTACATTCGCTCACCTTGATTCCTTGACTGCCCCGCGGGTGGATGGCTAGGTTATGTACACGTTTACATTTGCTGCATGTTCCCCCAACCCAAGGAGCTCCAATGCGCACCGAGACACCCACCAATGGTCGTCGTCTGATGATCGCGACCGCCCTCATCGCCAGTGGCGGGCTACTTGCAGCCTGCTCCGGCGGTGCCCCCGCCAGTACGAGTACCGACGCAGGTGCGATGGAGGATCTGCGCCTTTCCCTCGACTGGAGCACGTACGTTGCCTACCACGCCCCTTTCGCCGTCGCCGAAGAGCAAGGCATCTACGAGGCTCACGGTCTGAACGTGACCGAGACACTCCCGGGCGGTTCCGGGGATGCTCTCATCGAAGTCGGAACAAACAAGACTGACATTGCGTGGGCTGATCTCTCGACCGCCGCGGCGTCGATGTTGCAGGGCGTCCCGGTCACGTCAGTCGCCAAAGTTCAGGCGAGCAATGCCAGCGGCCTGACCGTTCTCGAGGGAACCCCCCTCGAGTCTGCGGACGATGTGAGAGGGATGCGCATCGGATCGACACCGGGCGGCTCCGACTCGACGCTGGTTGGCGCGTTCCTGAGCGCCAACGGCATCTCCGAAGACGAGGTGCAGATCGTCAATCTTCCCGCGAACGGCAAATTCGCGGCCCTTATGACCGGCGAGGTAGACGCCATCAGCGGCCAGGTCTACTTCTCAGTGAGCAACGCCAGAGCGCAGGGCCAGGAAGCAAGCGGCCTCTCTTACTCGGAGCTTGGGCTCGAGATGCTTGACCACGGTTTTGTGTCCAGCGACGGGTACATCGAATCCAACCCCGAGTCGATCACGAAGTTCCTCGACGCCTACCGGGAAGCGCTGCAGATCACAATCGACGATCCGGCCGCCGCATGCGAGACCTTGGTTGCGAAGGCTGACGGTGCGTTGCTGCAGGACGACTGCGAGTCGCAGCTCGACCTCTGGCTCCCGCTCGTGACGCCCACCGACGACGCCGAGTGGGGGAGCAACGTCCCAGGCGAATGGGAGTCCACCGTTTCGATCCTTAAGGAGCACGGCGACGCAACAGGCGACCGGGCGCCCGACTCCATGTTCACAAACGACTACCTCCCCGCGAGCTGAGTTGCGCCATGAGACCCATCGAGATCACGAGCGAGCACGTCACCAAGACATACCGAACCCGAAAAGGGGACGTCGTCGCGCTTGACGACGTCACCTTGCACGTCGCCCCCGGTGAGTTCGTCTCGCTCCTCGGTCCGAGCGGCTGCGGCAAGACCACCTTGCTGCGCCTGATCGGCGGGCTCGAAGCGCCCTCGTCGGGGCGACTCCAGATCGACGGAGAGGACGTCACCGCGCCCCACCCCGAGCTTGGCATCGTTTTCCAGACCGACCTCCTCATGCCGTGGAGAACTGTCCTCGAGAACGTTTTGCTGCAGGCGGACGTGCGCAAGACCCGCTCCGCAGCCGTCGAAGCCCGGGCGCGAGAACTCCTTGAGCAGGTCGGTTTGGCTGACTTCGGGGATAGCTTTCCGCACCAGCTGTCCGGTGGGATGAAGCAAAGGGTCGGCATCTGCAGAGGTCTGCTCCACGCACCTCGACTCCTCCTGATGGATGAGCCGTTTGCTGCGCTGGATGCCATGACCCGAGATCAGATCTCCATGGACCTGTCTGCACTCGCCGAAAAGGCTGGAACGACGATCGTGTTCGTCACGCACTCGATCCCAGAGGCTGTGTTCCTGTCTGACCGCATCTACGTCATGTCTGCGCGGCCGGGAAAGGTCGCCGCGGAAGTCCGCATAGAGACCTCCAAACCCCGAGTCCTCCACCACAGACTCGAACCTGCCTTCCTGGAGAAGGTCGCCGAAACCACGGCGATCTTCGAATCGCTTGGCGTCTTCGGGAACGTCCCCGCGTCGAGAGGTGCAAATTAACATGGTCGTCAACCAGAACACGGTCCCGATGTCCGTCAGGGCCAGCGCTTCCCAGCAGCCGTTGGACCGCGCGCGATCACGCCGAGCTGGCTTCGGAGCCCTAATGCGTCGGGCACCCTGGCTCGCCCCCACGGTCACTCTCGTCGCCATCGTCGCGATCTGGGAGATCGGGGTCCGTCTCTCTGAGGTGCCGGCGTTCCTCCTCCCGGCACCCTCGGCTGTCGGCGCATCGCTCGTCGACAACTGGGCGCTCCTCATGGGGCACGCTGGCGTCACCATCGTCGAAACACTGATCGGCTTCGCTCTGAGCGCCGTCGTCGGCATCGCGCTTGCGGTCGTCATCGTCATGTGGCCACTCGTCGGAGCCGCGATCTTCCCGATCGTCGTTGCCTCCCAGGTCATCCCCAAGGTCGCCATCGCTCCCCTCATGGTGGTCTGGATCGGCACTGGGATGACGACTTCCGCCCTCATCGCCTTTGTCATGGCGTTCTTCCCCGTGGTCGTCAATGCGACGCTCGGCATGAAATCGGTGCAGGACTCCTCCGTCGACCTGATGCGATCCATGGGGTCCAGCCAATGGCAGGTCTTCCGCTACCTGAGGTTCCCAAGCGCGTTGCCGCACATCATGACTGGCCTTCAGCTCGCGATCGCCTTCGCCATCGTCGGGGCCATCGTCGGGGAATTCGTCGGCAGCGATTCGGGACTCGGCTACCTCCTCATCGTCACCCAGGGAAACCTCCGCACCGACCTCCTCTTCGCCGACCTCGTCGTGCTCACCGCCATGGGCCTGCTGCTCTACTACGCGGTCGAACTCATTGGAAAGTTCCTGCTCCGAAACCGCAGTTGAGACGCAGAACACCTTCACCCCGCATTCATGAACCGAACCGAGAGGCGCACATGACCACCTCAATCCTGACCCGCCACCCCGTATCCACCACGCAGTTCCACTCCATCCTGGGAACAGGCGCAGCCCCTCGGGCGAACTCAGAAGTCCTCACTGACCCCGCGACTGGACGCGCCTGGGGCACTGTGACCTGGGACGAGGACACCGTTGACCTCGCTGTCGAGAACGCCGTGGCCGCGCGCCGTGCCGGTGACTGGGCGTCACTCACCGCCATGCAGAGGGCCGATGTCCTTGATCGGATCGGTCTGGGAATTGCAGAACACGTCGACGAGATCGCCCAGTACGAGACTCTCGCGAATGGCAAGCCGATCGCAGCGACCAGGGTCGAGGTGGCCGTGAGCGCGCGTTGGTGGCAGTACGGCGCGGCACTGCTGCGCACCCTCAGGGATGCCCGCATCCAGATGTCGGCGACCAAGGACGCGACCGTCACCCACGAGCCTCTCGGTGTCGTCGCACTCGTCACACCCTTCAACGGCGCCTTCTCGCTCGGCGTGTGGAAGCTCGCGCCAGCACTCGCAGCCGGCAACTCGGTCATCATCAAACCACCGATCAACTCGCCAGCGTCCACGACCGTCCTCCTCCGGATCGCTCGCGACGCCGGAATCCCGGACGGAGTCCTCCAGATCGTCCAGGGAGGCACTGAAGTCGGCCAGCGCCTCGTTGAGCATCCCGAGGTCGATATGGTCTCCTTCACCGGGAGCACCGGAGCTGCTCGGCGCGTCGGCGCCGCCGTTTCCGGCAGGCTCGGACACTTCGTCGCCGAGGCAGGTGGGAAGTCCGCCCACGTGGTCTTCGAAGACGCATCGGTCACCGACGCAGTGACGGCCGTCGTACAAGGTGGTTTTTCCGCCACCGGACAGACCTGCGTCGCGGGATCCCGGGTATTGGTGCACAGCGGGATCGCGCGCGAATTCACGGCAGCTCTTCTCGAACGAGTCGCCCGCCTGCGCCTAGGCGATCCCGCGGACCCTGGAACACACCTCGGACCCCTCGTCTCTGGTCAGCAAGCAGAGCGCATCCGCTCTCTCATCGACCAGGCGCAGGCCGACGGAGCCGAGGTGCTGGCAGGAGGGTCAGCCGTTCCGGAGCTCCCGGCGCCCTTCGACGGTGGCTACTGGATGTCACCGACCGTATTGAAGGTCGCCAGTAACAGCGTTGACATCTGCCAGACCGAGCTCTTCGGCCCCGTGCTCACACTGATCGAGTTCGACAGCGAGGAAGAAGCGATCGCAATCGCCAACGATTCCGATTTCGGGCTCGCGGCCGGATGCTGGACCACCGACATGTCGCGCGCGCGACGATTCGGCCAACGCGTCGGCGCCGGCACAGTGTGGCTCAACACCTACCGCGGTATGGACTGGCAGACGCCGTTCGGGGGAGTCAAGCAGTCGGGCATTGGTCGAGAGAACGGCATTGAAGGGCTTCGAGAATTCCAGCAGACCAAGTCGATAGTGCAGGACTTCGCGCCGGCCGCCGATCCGTTCGGGCTCGCCTAGGCCCTCCGACCCGCTCAGGCGAAACGCCTCAGGCAGAAAGCAGAGACGCAGAACATGGAAACAACGACAACTCGCGCAATCGTCGTCGATTGCCTTCAATACAGCAAGCCATCCAGAGAGCGCTTCCTCGAATGGAAGCACGGTCGCGTTGGTTGCGTGCACGTGACGCTCGCGGTCTGGGAGACGGCCAGGGAAACGCTCAGCGTCATCGGTCAGTGGAACGATCTCTTCGCTGAGAACGGCGACCTTGTTGCGCTGGCGCGCACGGCCGCGGAGATCCGTGCCGTCGTCGCATCCGGGAGGACTGCCGTCGTCTTCGGCTTCCAGAACACAGCGCCATTTGAGGATGACATTCGGCTCGTCAAGGTCTTCCACGACCTGGGGGTGCGCATCGCTCAGCTCACCTACAACACACAGAACAGCATCGCGGCGGGCTGCTGGGAAGACGAGGACGCAGGCCTCTCCACCCACGTTGGCCGCCAGTTCGTCGAAGAACTAAACGACGTCGGCATGCTCATCGATCTCTCGCATTGCTCGGAACGCACCTGTCTCGACACCATCGAGGCAAGCCGCGAGCCAGTTGCAGTCACGCACGCGAACCCGCTCGAATTCGTCGGTGCCGATGTCGAGCTGAACCGACGGCCGAAATCGAGCCTGGTCCTTCGGGAACTGGCGGCCCGCGGCGGGGTCGTCGGACTGAGCCCATACGTGCGCATGCTCAAGAACGGAATGCAGACGACCGAGCGGGAATTCGTCGACATGATTTCGTGGACCGTTGACACCTTCGGCGTGGAACATGTGGCCCTCGGCACGGACTTCTACACCGGGTACGGAATCGAGGCAGTCAAATGGTGGCGCATGGGACGGTGGGCTCGGGAGAGCCCCGTTCCAATCGACGAAGCGAAGCCAGTCGTCGAGTGGCCGACCTGGTTCGAATCACCGACCGCCTTCCCCACGCTCGTCGAGACGATGCGGGCGTCTGGCTTCAAAGACGCCGATCTGGACAAAGTGCTCGGGGGTAACTGGCTTCGCCTGTTCGACCAGATCTTCGACAAGCCGACCGCATGAACTCGCACGTCGTCGTCATAGGCGGCGGCCACAACGGACTGGTCGCGGCCAACTACTTGGCCCGCGCCGGGTCCCGAGTGACGCTGATCGAAGCACGCCAACAGCTCGGTGGGGTCGTCGGTCGCATCGAGTACATGCCCGGTTATTCGGCATCCATCACCAACTCGCCTGGTTCTCTCGAAGGTCGCATCATCCAAGAGTTAGAACTCGACCGGTTTGGTCTGCGCTTTCACTTCCCAGAAATCACGCTTCTGCACCCCATGGACGACGGGCTGTTCGTCGGCTGGAGGGACCGGGCACGGGTCGCTGCGCAGCTCGACGCATTCAGTGAGGGTGAAGCCGAGCGTCACCGCGCCCTCATCGAGCGGCTGGACAGAGTCGGCGCGTCCACGCGCCTCTCAGTCTGGGATGCCCCGGGAACCCTCGAGGACGTCGTGGCCGCCATGGACGCGAGCAGTCGTGTCGAGTTTCTCGAGATAGGCGTCGAGGGATCTCTTTCGCAGCTCCTCGACGAGTCGCTGAAAAGCGACGCCGCCAAGAGCCTTATGATGATGCTCGCACTCAACGGGCAGCTCGTCTCTCCCCGGGCGCCGGGGTCCGCCTTCGGGCTGTTGATGCGGCCCATCTCGAGGGCTTCGTCCGCGCAGGATGTCTTGGGCATCGGCGACTCCCCGCTTCGTGGGTCCGTTGGGTTGCCGCTCGGATCTATGGGGTCGATCGTGGATGCTCTGGCCCTCGCGGCGAGAGCGAATGGTGTCAACATCCGTGCCGGAAGCGCCGTCACCAACATCGAGCTGGATGCAGACGAGCACGTGTCGGCTGTGGTGCTCGACACAGGAGAACGGCTCACAGGATTCGATGCGGCCGTGGTCACGCTGGAGCCTTCCAGACTGCGCGCACTTCTGCCGTCGGCAACACTCGAGGAGTCGTGCTGGCCGAAACCGCCGCTTGGATCCGCGTTCAAGATCGGTCTCGCTCTCGACGGCCTGCCCGGACTCGCAGATGCGCCTCCTGGCGTGCCGATCGAAACCCTCCTCGAAGCCCAGTTCCGGATCGGGCCGAGCTCGTCCTACATCACGAAGGCAGTCGACGACGGCCTCGCCGGGAAGGCGTCCGACGCGCCAATCATCTGGGGTCTCATCCCAAGCCTCGGGTCGCCCGGCCTCGCTCCTGACGGCAAACATCTGCTCAGCCTGAACGTGTGGCACGCGCCACACAGCCTCGGACATGACCACTGGCGGGAGCACGGTGACGAGTTCGTAGATCGGTGCCTCCGGGAGCTCGAGCCCAGGCTGCCAGGGCTCACCGATCGAGTGACCGACGCCCACTGGTTCTCGCCGCACGACCTCGAACGCGAGTACAACCTCACGGGCAGCAACATCACGCACGGCGACATGCTGCCCACGCAGATGCTCGGTGAGCGACCCGGTGCCGAGCTCAGCGCGGAGCTGCTGAACCACGGAATCGTGCTGGGCGGGGCGGGAACCTGGCCCGGTGGTTATGTCACGGGCATCCCCGGTCGCAATGCAGCAGTCCTCGCCCATTCCATAAGAAAACGAACGAAAGTCGGGACACGATGAACGAGTACCTGGTCAACATCAAGATCGAATGGCCGCGAGACTTGCCGGAGCAGACAATCGACGAGCTGTCCGTCGCAGAACGCCAGATGGCTGCGACACTCGCCGATGCTGGAACGCTTGTGCGGATGTGGAGGGTTCCTGGTCGCCGTGAGAACTGGGGCCTTTGGAGGGCCGCAGACGCAACCGAACTGCACAGGGTCCTCAGCGCACTGCCGGTCTGGCCCTACATGGACCTCACCGTGCATCCGCTCGCCAAGCACCCCGTCGATCCGGCTTAGACTCCAAGGCTATGAAGAGCGTCGGTGTGGTTGACATCGCCAGAGAGGCAGGAGTCTCCACGGCGACGGTCTCGCGAGTCCTCAACGGCTCCGCAAAAGTCTCCGAAAAGACTCGTGATCACGTGATGGCGGTCATCGACCGCCACGACTTCCGTTTGAACGTGTCAGCTTCCACGCTACGGCGGGGTCGCAGCAAGACCGTTGGGCTTGCTGTCGCCAGCATTTCGCAACCCTGGTACGTGAAGCTGATTCGCGAGCTTCGAAACGCGATCACCGAGCACGGCTACACCACGGTCGTCTACGACCTCGAGCACAACAGCAGGGTTCTGATCGAGCACACCGAGAGCGCACGGACGCTGAAGCTCGCGGGGATGATCATCGCGACAGGTGACCGGCTCGATGGAGTCGACGTACGCGATTCGCTCGAACGTCTGGCCGCGACGGTTCCGCTCGTCGTCATCGGCCAGAAGCTCTCGGAAGCACAGTGGTCCACCGTGCAGTTCGACGATGCGAGGGCCTCTGAAGATGCTGCCCGAGAACTGCTGCGGGCTCGGCATCGTCCGCTCCTCTTCATCGGTCGATCTGAACGGTCCTACCTGGCAGAAGAACGGTCGATCGGCGTGCGCCGCGCTCTGCTCGAGTTTCCGACGTTGCGCGACGACTCGCGCTTCTACGAACTCGGGCAGAGCATGGACTTCGAGGCCGGTTACGCTGCCGCAAGCGGGATAGGAGAGGGGCTGCGAGCGTACGGAAGTGTCTTCTGCGTCAACGACGAGCTCGCGCTCGGCGTCTGCAGATTCGCGAGCGAACTCGGCATCCGCGTTCCGGACGACCTCATGGTGCTCGGCTACGGCGACATAGATGTACTGCCCTATGTGACTCCGTCCCTCTCATCGGTGAGTGGCGACGCCCACCTGGTCGCCGCGGACGCATTGCAAGCGCTTCTCGCGCGGATTGACGGATCTGGAGACGCGGTGGAGCGTATTCATACTCGGCAGATCGTGCATCGGGAGTCAACTTCGACTGCCGACTGAGTCGTATGATCCGAGCAGCGCTTTATATCTTTCATATGCCTGACTTGTGCGGTTCGTGTCGCCGAAGGTCATCCGCAGGCGGGAACGCAAGAACGTGCTCGACAGTGGGCACGTTTACGTCGCCCCAGTCCTCGAGCTTGACACGTACCTGGCTCACCGAGACTTCCGTGATTCGAACGCGCACCCATTCGCAGCTCCCGAGGCGCAGTTCGTAGGGGTCGGCGAGATAGCCGATGCCCGTCTCTTCGATGAGCGTCTCAGCTTCGAACCAGTCGAGTGCCCCGGAGCATTCCCGTCCGAGCAGATCGATGACCACGAAACCATCGCCGTGCGGGCGCATCCAACCGAGGAGCTCACCGTCTCCACGGCGATGCTCGATCCAATCGCTGGGGCTCGTCACCCCACGATGCTACCCAGCACGCGTCCCGAACCTTCGATCTGTGGATAACTTCTGCGAGCATTTTCGAGAGCGGCTACCTTGACGGCCATGCAACCAAGGGGGAAGCGCAGGCGGGCCATCGGCACCGCTCTGCTGATGATGTTCAGCCTCGGGGCGGCTGCCGGTGTGAGCGGATGCGCGCCCAAAGAAGGCACGACATCAAGCCCGCCTCCAAGCCCCACCACTGCGATCTCGACCCCGGTACTTCCCAGCAACGAGGAAGCCCTGGCAATCGTGGAGGAGCTGGTGCCGAAGTTCCTGGCGGCGGAAGCGGCGGTCCTCTCAGGACAAGCCGAAGTCGAGAGCCTCAGTCCGGTGGCCACCGAAGAGCACCGCACGTCGATTGGTGAGTCCGCAGACGAAATCAAAAGTGCTGGTCAGACAGTCGTGGGTGCCGCGACCGTGTCGAACCTTGGCATCCAGAGCGTGAGCGCCGCCGACGGGTCAGTGCTTATCGCCGCCTACGGGTGCTACGACGTTTCCCATTTCAACATTGTCGACACTGCTGGAATCAGTGCCCGGGCGCCTGACGTTCCTGACCGGTTCTCTGTCGTATTCGAGATTGTCAGCAGCCAGGACGGCTTTAAGTCCAATGGGAGTGAGCCATGGTCTGGCGCCAGTTTCTGCTCGTGAGCGCGGCAATCGTAACCGGCCTGGCTGCCCCTTCAGGGGCTCTGCCCCGTACAGCCTGCGACTCTAGCGAACTCTTACTGGGTGCTTGCGGCAGTGTCTCCAACGACGGGAACGGCGTGAGCGTCAACGTCGAGGAGACCTACGTGGGTGACCCGGGTCCCTCTGACTCGTACGACGGCGGGGGCTCCGGGGACGACTACTCGCCGGACGACAGCTGGGCTGACGGCGGAGGCTCAGGAGACGATACGAGCGGCGGTGGCGGCCCGCCTCCGTTCATACCGAACGCGAACGCGCTCGCATCCCCCGTGAGCTCCCTCGTCGCGCCAGCGACAGTGCAGTGCAGGGAGTGCGGTGGCGGCGGGGGAGGCGGCACCACCACGACCGCGCCGAGGCCACCCACGAGTTTCACGATCAGCGACGTGCTCACCCTCGCGCCCGCATCCGTGACCCTCACGGCCGAGCCCTCCACGTGGAGCATCGTCGGGACCCACACGAACTTCTACACGGCCGCCACCCAGCACACCGCGGCCGGGAGCGTCCTCGGCCACCCGATCACCGTGACCTTCACCCCAATGTCATACCGATGGGAGTACGGCGACGGCACCACACAGGAAACGACGACACCCGGCTCACCCTGGCAAGCACTCGGGCAAGAGGACTTCACCGCCACCGAGACGAGCCACGTCTACACCGAGAAGACGTCCTTTCAGGCATCCGTCACCGTCGTCTACACGGCCGCCGTGACCCTCGCCAACGGCACGAGCATCCCCGTCACCGGAACACTCAACCGCGCCTCTACCACCGTCACCCTCGAACTCTTCACCGCCGACACCGTCATCACCGTCGGCGACTGCAACGAGCACCCCCAGAAGCCCCGCTGTTGACCCGCGCAACCACCCCCGCCGTCGCTGACCCCGTCGCCGACGCAGCGCCCCTGCTCAGGGAGACCGCATCGGCCGCGTACCGGTACCCCGAACCCCTACTCGCCCTCCCCGAACACAACCGACCCGTCGGGAAGCACACTCCACCCAGGGTTGTGCGCCACCTCCCAGACGACACCATTCGGATCCTCGACCAAACCGTGGAACACACCGCCGAAATCACCCTCCTGCGGCACCTTCAACGTCGCCCCACCACCAGCCGCCATCGCCGAAACCACCGCAACAACCTCCTCGCGACTGCCCACGTTGTGCGCCAACGTCACACCGGACACCTGCGAACGATCCTCACCCGTCCCCAGATCGCGGTTGAACTTCTCCGCATCGAAGAACCCGAGCACCTGCCCCGCCCCCAACTGGAAGAACACGATCTCGCCCTCGATATCGAGCAGCGGTTCCCACCCGAGCGCGTCAACGTAGAAGCGCCGCGCATCATCGAGATCGCGAGTCGCGAACGTCACGAAGTTCACCTGCTGCTTCACGAGCCACCCACAAACGCCGAGAGGTTCTCCAACGACGACGAGATGCCCTCCACGTGATCCGCCTGGCTGATGCCGCTCGGCACGTCGTACGCCGACACCGTCACCAGCGTGCCACCCGGAAACTCCGCCAACTCCCACACCATCGTCATCGTCCCCGCAAACCGCGCATCATCCGACTTGAACACGACCTGCTGGGCAACGCGCTCACCCTCCACCAGCTCCACGAACACCGACTCCGAAACATCCCGCGACTCAGCAGTCTTCCCACCACCAACCGGAACCTCCGCATACGTGAGCTCAAGCACACTGCGCCCACCCACCCGCGGCTCGAAACGCGTGTACCTGCCCGTCATCCCCGCCGGCGGCAACCAGACCTCCAGCGCCCGCTGATCGAGAAGCGCCCCGTAGACCTTGGATGCGCTCGCCGGCAGCACTCGCGAGACTCGGTCGACCCGTGGTTCGAAATCGCTCGTCATGCCCGGAAGCTAGCAAGCCGACTTGAAGATGCGCCGACCGGCCCCCAAAAAAGATTCTCAAGAACATTCACGGCACGTGTCGATTTCCCCGGCCGCCGTTCGACGCAATAGTAGACGGGTGCAGATCAGCACCCTGCAACCGGCCCTGCGGGGCTGCAGACAAGGAGAATCATCATGAAGTTCATGCTCATCATGCGTGCCACCGACGAAGCCAAGGACGCTTACGAGAACACCGACTTCACCGAGATCATCAACGCCATGGGCAAGTACAACGAGTCCATGATGGAAGCCGGCGTCCTCCTCGCAGGCGAGGGCCTCGCCGACGACCTCAGCACCGCCTTCGTCGTCGACTTCTCAGGCGAGCAGCCCGTCGTCACCGACGGCCCATACGGCGAGACCCACGAGCTCTTCAACGGCTTCTGGATCATCGAGACCGCCACCCGCGACGAAGCCATCCAGTGGGCCTCCCGAGCCCCACTCCAGGGGCCGGGGTCGAGGCTCGAAGTGCGCCGCGTCACCGACATGAGCGACTTCGCCGGCCACGAAGACAACGAGTTCATCCAGAAGGAAGAGGGCTGGCGCGAGCAGCAGGCCGGCGCCTGAGCGCACCCGGACACGGACGCGGGCAGAGGATACGGCGATGATCTCGGCAGGGCCCGGCGACGGCCACGGAGAGAAGAACGACGATGTCGCCGCTCCCCCGTCGGGCCAGCCCGCGACCACCGCCGCCATCGACGCCGTCTGGCGCATCGAGAGCGCCCGCATCGTCGCGACCCTCACGAGGATGGTCGGCGACGTCGGCGTTGCCGAAGACCTCGCACAGGAAGCCGTCGCCGACGCGCTCACCCAGTGGCCACAGTCAGGCGTCCCGGCCAACCCGGGCGCCTGGCTCACCGCCGTCGCCAAACGCAAGGCCATCGACGGGTGGCGGCGCCGCGAGCGACTCGACGATCGCTACAGCGCCATCGCACGCGACCTGAGCGACGCGGACGCGACCGCAAGCGACCCCTGGGTGCCCATCAGCGACGACGTCCTCCGACTCATTTTCGTCGCCTGCCACCCTGCGCTCTCCCGCGAGGCGCAGGTCGCACTCACGCTGCGCATCGTCGGTGGCCTCACGACAGATGAGATCGCGCGCCTCGTCCTCATCCCAGTCGCGACCGTGCAGCAGCGCATCGTGCGGGCCAAGAAGAGCCTCGCCGCCGCCAGGGTGCCCTTCGAGACGCCCGACCCGAGCGAGTGGACGCCGCGCCTCGGCGGCGTGCTCGCCGTCATCTACCTGATCTTCACCGAGGGCTACGCCGCCAGTTCCGGAGACCGCTGGCTCCGATCCGACCTGGCCTCGGAAGCGCTTCGCCTCGGTCGAGCGCTCACCAGCATGCTCCCCAGAGAACCTGAGGTGCTCGGACTCGTCGCCCTCATGGAGTTCCAGAGCTCGCGCTTCGCGGCCCGTGAGGCGGCCGACGGCAGCCCCATCCTGCTCGCCGACCAGGATCGGCGACGCTGGGACCGCTCGGCGATCCTCCGCGGTCGCGCCCTTCTGTCCAGAGCCGACGCCCTCGGCAAGGGGCGCGGCACGTACTGCCTGCAGGCCGCCATCGCCGAGCGGCACGCCGTGGCCCCGTCCGTGCAGCACACCGACTGGGCGCAGATCGTCCTGCTCTACGAGGTCCTCGGACGCCTGGCCCCGAGTCCCATCGTCGACCTCAACCGGGCCGTCGCCGTCTCCATGGCGACCGGACCGGCAACCGCGCTCGCCATCGTCGACCGGCTCGGCGAATCCGGTGCCCTCGCCCGTGGCCCGCTGCTCGCGAGCGTGCGCGGTGAGCTGCTCTCGCAGCTCGGGAGGATCGACGAAGCGAGATCGGAGCTGAGCGTCGCGGTCGAGCTCACCGCAAACGAGCAGCAGCGCCATGTGCTGCAGGGCAAGATCGACGCCCTCGAAGCACGCACCTGACGAACGTCGTCGGCCAAGGCCCGACGCCGTCACCCGAGTCGGCCTGGGACCCCCACGGGACAGCGCTGCCGGACAATCAGACTCCCGGGCCACGCAGCGCAATGACCAACTTGCGTGACGGTCCGGGCATCTGGGCCGATTCCGGCCGGAGGAGCCGGTTTCGTCACGCAAGCTGGTCAGCGGATGAGCGCGGTGGTGGAGTCGGCCAGCCGGCCGGCGGGCCAGGCTCGCCGCGCCCCTACGCGCGTTCGAGGACGAGCAGGAACTCGACCGACCCGGTGGGCTCGACGGAGACGAAGCCAAGGTTCGGGGCTTCGACCCCGTAGTCGGCGAAGGTCACGGGGATGCTGCCGGCGACCTGCACGTTGTCACCGTCAAGGCCCGCCGTGAGGTCGATCGTCACCTGCTGGCTGACGCCGTTGAGCGTGAGCGTTCCGGTGGCAGGGATCGTCGCCTGCGTGCCATCCGCGAGTCCGTCGAGCGCGGCCACTGGCTCGTCGAGCGTGAAGGTCGCTTCCGGGTTCGCGGCGGTATCGAGCGCCTCGCTGCGGAAGTACTCGTCGCGACGCTCCTCGTCGGTGGCGATGGATGCGACGTCGACCGTGATGTCGGCGGCCGTGAGCTCAGTCTCGGTGGTCGTGAGCGTGCCGGACACGGTTTCGGTGCGGCCGGTGACGGTCACGTCCGTTCCATTGAGCACCTCATCCACCCGGTAGCCGGCGTAGGAGCCGGACGCGACGGTCCACGAGCCGGCGAGCGTGCTGGCGTCGGCCGCGCTCGGGGCCGTCGACTCGATCTCGAGCGCCGGCGCCTCGGCAGCGGGCTCGGCGATAACGTCACGGTAGATCATGGGGCCGAACACTGCGGCGGCGATGCCGATCACCACGACAACGGCCGCGATGACGATACCGATGGTGGCTTTCTTCGATGGCTTCTTCATAGTTGTAGCTTGAAGCACTTTCCTATGGCTGGACTATGAGTTCTTTGTCGATCGCGTGAGGAAGCGGATGCGCGCTGAGGGGAGCCGAAGAGACTCCGGGACGCACGGCTGCAGCACAAGCGCGGCGACTTAGGCTTCGAGCGCACCGCTGTGCGCGCAGCTGTGCCCGTCGAAAGGACCCCGGTGAACGACGCCAACGAGACCAGCAGCACGTCCGACCTCGCGTCCAGGCCATGGCTGGCCGCGTATGCCGATGACGTGCCCCACGACATCGCCGACGTGCGGGAGTCGCTCGTCGACCTCCTCGAGAACTCGGTGAAGCACTTCGGCTCTCGGCCGGCGCTCGAGTTCTTCGGCGCCGAGACCAGCTACGGCGAGCTCGGGGAGCAGGTGGCTCGTGCGGCCGAGGGCCTCCGCAAGCTCGGGGTCGCAGCGGGCGACCGCGTCGCGTTGGTGCTCCCCAACTGCCCACAGCACGTCATCGCCTTCTACGCTGCGCTCCGCCTCGGCGCGATCGTCATCGAGCACAACCCGCTCTACACGGCGCGCGAGCTGCGGCATCAGTTCGAGGACCACGGCGCGAAGATCGCGATCGTGTGGGACAAGGTCGCCGATCTCATCTCGGAGCTGCCGAGCGACGTCGTCCCGGACACGATCGTCGCGGTCGACATGACGAGCGCGCTTCCGTTCGGGAAGCGCCTCGCGCTGCGCCTTCCCGTCGCGAAGGCCCGCGAATCCCGCGAGGCCATGACGGCGACGCCCTCGGATCGCCGCGTGCTCAAGTGGGAGCGCATCGCGAATGCGAAGCGCATCTCGAAGCGCGTGCCCAAGCCCGCCCTCGACGACGTCGCCCTGCTGCAGTACACGAGCGGAACCACCGGCAACCCCAAGGGTGCCATCCTCACCCACCGCAACCTGCGCGCGAACGCCGCGCAGGGTCGTGCCTGGGTGCCGGGGCTCACGGAGGGACGGGAGGTCTTCTACGGCGTGCTCCCGCTGTTCCACGCGTACGGCATGACGCTGTGCCTCACCTTCGCCATGAGCATCGGTGCGCGGCTCGTCCTCTTCCCGAAGTTCGACGTCGACCTCGTGGTCGCCGCGGCGAAGAGCTCCCCGCCGACCTTCCTGCCAGCAGTCCCTCCCATCTACGACGCCCTGTCGAGGGCAGCCTCCCGCAAGGGGGTCAGCTTCACGGGCATCCGCTTCGCGATCTCGGGGGCCATGAGCCTGCCCGTCAAGACGGTCGAACGCTGGGAGGAGGTCACCGGAGGGCTCCTGGTCGAGGGATACGGCATGACCGAGACATCGCCGGTCGCGCTCGGCAACCCCGTCGGCCCGACCAGGCGCCCCGGGACGGTCGGGGTGCCCTTCCCGAGCACGCACATCCGCGTCGTCGACCCGGACGACCCGAGCGTCGACCGCGCCGCCGGCGAATCGGGCGAGCTCCTCATCCGTGGGCCGCAGGTGTTCCAGGGCTACTGGAAGCGGCCGGATGAGACGCGCGAAGTGCTCCTCGCCGGCGGCTGGCTTCGCACCGGCGACATCGTCACCGTGTCCGACGACGGCTTCGTGACGGTCGTCGACCGCAAGAAGGAGCTCATCATCACGGGCGGCTTCAACGTGAGCCCCTCCGAAGTCGAGGAAGCCCTCACCGCGCACCCCGATGTCGAGGGCGCCGCAGTTGTCGGCCTCCCGCGCAGCTCCGGGGGTGAGGATGTGACCGCCGCGGTCGTGCTCCGCGACGGTGCCACGTTCGACGGCGACGCCCTGCGCGACTTCTGCCGCTCACGCCTCGCGTCCTACAAGGTGCCCAAGCGTGTCGTGCAGGTCGAGGAGCTCCCCAAGTCGCTCATCGGCAAGGTGCTCCGTCGTCAGGTCCGAGACCGACTCGTCGCCAAGCGCAGCGAGTAGCAGCCCACGGCCTGGCTCCCGCGCCGCCCGCGACTGCCGCTCGGAACCAGAGAGATCACCGGAGCGCAGATTCCGTGGCGACGGCTTCGCGGGTGACCTCGGGCGTCCCGAAACGCGCGTCGCCGCGTGCTGCTGCGCGCGCGTCGAGGCGTGCGTCGAGCCAGTCGAGCAGCACCTCGTTGACGGCGGTCCGGGCGAGGGGTTCGCAGTGAGAATCGGCGCCGTTGACAGCCGTGAACCGAACCAGCTCCGCGTCTGGCACAAGGCCTGCCAGCTCGTCCGACTGTCCGGGCCAGAACTGCTCGTTCTCCGGCGCCGTGATGAGCAGCGGCGTGGTGATCAAGCCGGCGAGCTCCGGATTGAGCCGGTACTTCCCGACCTCCCGGTAGACCGCGAAGTAGCCGGTGCTCGCGTAGGGCTTGGCGCGGAAGTTCCACACGGCTCGTTCGGCGGCGCTGTGCCCGAGACCGAGCTTCATGTACTGGTCGAAGTGCTTCGAGTCGCCCTTCTCCAGCTCGTGACGCAGCGGTGACGGCAGGTGTCCGACCCACGAGGTCGACACGTCCGTCACCCCGGGGTCGACGATCGCCGCTGCCACGCGATGCTCGAATGCCAGCGCCCGCGGCACCCAGTACCCCGCCTGGCTGACCCCGTAGACGGCGACGCGGGACCCGTCGACGCCCGGCAGACCAAGCGCGTGGTCTATCACGGGCGTCAGGACCGCTTCGAAGTCGGGTCTGAAGTGGGAGCCGGCGACGAGCTGGCTCTGCTGACCGGGCCCGTCGAAGTACAGCACGGCGTACCCGCGGGTGGCCGCGGCCGCACCGATCGTCGCGTAGAGGTCCGTGAGCGTCCCGTCGCTGCCGTTGACCAGCACGAGCAAGGGCGACAGCCCATCCCGCGGTGGCACATCCGGGCGCTGCAGGTAACCGGGAATGGCGCCTTTCCCGTAGCGGATCGAACACCCCTCGAGGGGCACACGCCTGAGCGACGCGAAGCGGTCCCATGCCGCGCGGTGCATGGCGAACGCGTTGGCGTACCCGTCGGTGTCGCCGATCGCCGCGATCGCGTTGAGCGCGTGGCCGTAGTAGGCGGATGCTCGCAGCCACTGCGCGGCCGCGGTGGCCGCCCGCCCGTTGCTCTCGGAGACCTGCGCGAGCTGCTGCGTGGCCTGCGCTCTCGCGAACCAGGCCCTGACCCACGACTCCCGCTTGCCGTCCTCGACAGCGGCGAGCGTTGCGAAGATCTCGCCGAGGTCGCCGGCACCTGCGCCGACGGATCCGAGAACGATCTTGGCTTCGAAATTCTGATCTGCGTCGTGGAACAACGGCCGCGACAGTGCTGGATGGTGCGACATAGCCACATCATCCTCCTGTCGCCACCGGCCCGGTCCGATCCGCAGGGAGTTAGGAGGAAACACCGATCGCTAAGATGCCAGCACGGTCGTCGATCAGCGGCGAACCCAGGGAGGGAGCATCCATGTCGTTCCAGTCGTACCTCGACAACATCGAGGGCAAGACGGGCCTCACGCCGCGTCAGTTCATCGCCATCGCCCAGGAGAAGGGTCTCGATGCGCCAGACACGAAGGCGGGCGACATTCTGGCCTGGCTGAAGGAGGACTACGACCTCGGGCGCGGGCACGGCATGGCGCTGGTGCACGTCATCAAGAACGGTCCGCAGATCAGCGCGAAGCACGTCGGCAAGTCGGGGGCACACGGCGACGAGTCGGACACGCTCTGGCTCGACGGCGTGGCGACGAAGCCAGCGGCGGGGGAGTGAGCGCACCAGAGGGGGCGCCACGCGGTTCTGCCCGAGCCCCTGCGGAACGCGTCGACAACGCAGCTCCGCCTGCTGCCGACGTCTGCCCCTGCGGCAGCCGCCTCGCGTACGAGCCATGCTGCGGAGCCTTTCACGCCGGTCGACCCGCCCCTACAGCAGAGACGCTCATGCGCTCCCGCTACTCGGCATTCGCGCTCGGCCTGCCCGGCTACCTCGCGGAGACGTGGGCGGAGGCGACCAGGCCCGACGAGATCGACCTCGACGATGGCACCGTCTGGCGCCGCCTGCAGATCGTGGACATCCTCGACGGAGGCCCGGATGATGAATCCGGAATCGTCGAGTTCCGGGCCGCGTACCGGGACCCTGACGGCGCGGGCCTCCTCCACGAGCGCGCCCGCTTCATCCGCGCCGACGGCCGCTGGGTCTACCTCGACGGGCAGATCCGCGGGAGCTGAGGTCGAGAGCATGGCCGCCACCCAGCACGGGTGACGGCCATACTGTCGGCTTCGCGCGACGACGTCCCGCCGTCGCGGAGCGTCAGCCGGTGTTCTGCAGTCCCGCTGCGACGCCGTTGACCGAGAGCAGCAGGAGGCGCTGGAGCTCCGCCGCCTCGTCGCTGTCTGGCTTCCTGGCGTCGTCGCGCAGGCGACGCAGTGCGCGGAGCTGCAGCAGCGAGAGCGCGTCCACGTACGGGCTGCGCATCTTCACGGCACGCTGCAGCACCGGCTTCCGCTCGAGCAGCTCAGCGCCGCCGGTGATGCGGGTGACCCAGCTGGCCGTGAGGTCCAGCTCGTCCGTCACGAGTCCCGCGAGCTCCGGCCGGTCCCCGAGTTCGAGGTAGCGGCGCGCGATCCGTACATCCGTCTTCGCGAGGCTCATCGCGACGTTGTCGATCATCGACCGGAAGAGGGGCCACTCGGCGTAGGCCGCCTGCAGCTGCTCGAGGTCGCCGACCGCCTCGAGGGCGGTGCCCAGGCCGAACCACCCGGTGAGGTTGATGCGAGCCTGCGTCCACGCGAAGACCCAGGGGATGGCGCGCAGGTCCTCCAACGACTCCACCGACAGGCCTCTGCGTGCCGGTCGTGAGCCGAGTGCGAGCATCCCGACTTCCTCCATCGGAGTGACGCGAGCGAACCAGGGCGCGAAGCCGGGCGCCTTGACGAGCGCGAAGAAGCGCTCGCGCGAGGCCGCATCCATCGTGGCCGCGACGCCGGCGTACTTCTCGGCGGCGTTCGCATTGCGCGACTCCGTTGAGGGTGCGGAGGCGAGCAGCGTCGCGGAGATGACCTGGTCGATGTGGCGGGCCGCGATGTCCGGGTCGCCGTACCTGGCGAAGATGACCTCGCCCTGCTCGGTCAGCTTGAAGCGGCCGTCGACCGAGTGCGGCGGCTGGGCGAGGATAGCGACGTTCGCGGGGCCGCCCCCACGCCCGAGAGCGCCACCGCGGCCGTGGAAGAGGGTCAGCTCGATGCCGTTCTCCTGCGCCCACGCCGCGATCTGGCTCTGCGCCTCGTAGAGGGCGAGCGTCGCGGCGACGGGGCCGACATCCTTCGAGGAATCGGAGTAGCCGAGCATGACCTCGAGCCTGCGGCCGTTGCCTGCGAGCAGCTCGACGACCTCCGGCTGCTCGAGCATCTCGGCGAGGATGCGGGGAGCCGCCTGCAGGTCGGCGAACGTCTCGAAGAGCGGGATGACGTTGAGCGCAGGCGGCGTCGCGCCCGGACCTGTCGCCGCCAGGGCGAGCTTGAAGACATTGGCGATGTCCTCGGATGACTGCGTGAACGAGACGATGTAGCGTCCAGCGGCGCGAGGCCCGTGACGCTCCTGGATGAACGCGACCGAGCGGAACACGTCGAGGACCTCGGCGGCGAGCTCGCTCGGCTCGTCCCCGGCTTCCAGCTCAGCCAGCTCGGCGAGCACCTTGCGGTGCACCTGGGAGTGTTGGCGCACCTCGAGCTCCGTGAGGTGGAAGCCGAACGTCTCCACTTGCCAGATCAGGTGCTGCAGCTCGCCGTACGCGTGCCGGCCCGCGCCAGCCGCGACGAGCGAGGCCTGCAGGATGCGCAGCTCGCGCAGCAGCTCGTCTGGCACCGTGTACGCAAGGTCGGCGTTGCGTCGCCGCGTGGCCTCGATGCGCCGCGCGATGAGCAGCAGCACCCGGCGGTGCGGTTCACCGGGCGAGCGCTGTGCGATCTCCGCAGCAGCCGACTCGTCGGCACTCCCGAGGCGCGCGAGCAGAGTCGCCGCGGCCGCATCGAGCGGGGTCGTGTCGGACCCGAGCGTGAGGGTACGGCCGATACGGGCTGACGCGCGCTCAAGGCCGAGCAGCACGTGCTCGGAGGCGATGACGGCCGCCTGCCGGCTGACCTTGGCGGTCACGAACGGGTTGCCGTCCCGGTCGCCGCCGATCCAGGAGCCAACCCGCACGAACGGCTTCGCGAGGGGAGCCACCGTGCCGGAGATGCCACCCTGCAGCGCCTCATCCACCCGGCGGTACACGCGCGGGACGGTCGTGAAGAGCGTCTCATCGAAGACCGCCATGACGGTGCGCACCTCGTCGACGGGAGTCGGCTTGTCGCTGCGCAGCGGTGACGTGCGCCAGAGGAGGTCGATCTCCTCGAGCAGGCGACGCGTGAGTTCCTGCGCGGCCGCGCTGCCGTCGGACGCGGAGCCCAGGAAGCGCAGTTCGTCGCGCTCCTCGAGCAGGTCGCTGATGCGGCGGATCGCGGACGACACGGCCCGGCGGCGGGCCTCCGTGGGATGCGCGGTGAACACCGGGTGGAAGCGGAGGCCGCGGACCCGCTCAGCGGCCTTGTCCTCGCCGATCTCCGAGCTGAGGCGAGCGAACGCCTGAGAGATGGTGTCCTCCTGCTGCTTCTCTGGGGAGGCGCCGCGGGCGCGGAGCACGCGAACCCGGTGGTGCTCCTCGGCCAGGTTCACGAGGTGGAAGTAGCAGGTGAACGCACGGGCGACCTCATCCGCACGCGCCGGCGAGAGTGCATCCACCAGCTCCTCGGCGGATGCGAACGAGTCGTCCGCGACCTCGGCCCCGTGCTCGTACGCCGCGATCGTCAGGCGGCGCAGCCGCTCGACGTCGTCGAGGAGCTCCGGGCCTCCCGTCTCGGTGATGACCTGGCCGAGCAGGGTACCGAGAAGGTGCACATCAGAGCGCAGTTCGTCCGGCAGTTCTGCGCCAGCCTCAGTTCGGCTGGCGGGGGAGTTCGTAGGGGCTTCGAGCATGAGCACAGGCTACCGATGCTGTGTCTCGACAATGTGACACGCCATCCATCATGACCGGGAATGACATTCGGCGGCGGGTGGTTGCTGGGGTCCCGTCTCAGTCGGCACCGGGGGTTGGCGGCTCGAGGTAGTCCTCGAATACGGGCTTCTCGAGCCCATCTTTCGCGGCCAGCATCGTGTCGAGGTAGAAGTTCCAACCGGCACGGATGTCCGTCAGCATGCCGACGGGCACATCGAAATGCTCGAAGATGAGCCGCGTCGATGCTCCACCGGGGCCTTCAGGCTCCAGCGAGACCTGAAGATGCCACACGCCTGCAGCATCCTCGGTCGTGACCTCCAACACTCCCGGCGCCTCACAGCGTCCGATCGTCGCGCTGCTCGCCGGGGTGCCCTCCTCAGCCACCAGCTGGAGTCCGATCTGCCCGGCAGCCTGATCGGTGTAGTGCCACGGGCCGATCCACTGCGCAGTCCGGTCGCTCTCCGTGAACCACAGCCACAGGTCCTCCCGGGGAGCCGCCACGACGCGCTCGATGCGAATGGACTGTGTGCCGGCGTCGCCGGATGGTGTCTCAGACATGTCCGTATCTCAGCACACGACGTCGGGAAGCAGCTCGAACTCGGCGAAGCCGAAGCGAACGCCGTTGACCTGCAGCTCGATGGCGTGAACTCCAGGGTGGTAGCGGCGCGTCGTGATCGGCACGATCTTGTGGCGCTTCGCAATCTTGAGCGACTCGCCCGGAGCGAGCGTGGTTGTCGAGATCTTGAAGGTCTTCGGGGTCCTGCTCCCATCCGCCTTGACATGGTGTACGACGTAGTCGACGACCAGTTTCGCGGGCTCCTGGCCGGTGTTCCGGATCGCTCCGCAGATGAGCAGCTCCTCGCCGAGCACGATGCTGCCGCGGTCGAGCGTCGGCCCGTCCACGACCACGTCGGTCGCGACGAAGCCGAGGATGCCCAGCGCCTGCTGGTCGCCACGCTTCACGAGCGTCCTGAGGGCGCGGCGCACGAGCTTCGGCGTGTGCTCGTCGCCCTCCGCCAGCCAAGCCGCGGCCAGTTCGCAGACGAGTCCCGCGTCGTGCCGACTGATGTCGTTGAGGTGATTCGCGACCGAGCGGCGGACGTACTCGCTGTCGTCCCTGGAGAGGGCATCCAGGATCGGCGCGGTCAGGCGAGCGTCGCGAGTGATCCCCGCCACCCTCGTTCCCCACGGAAGGTAAGGGCGCGTTCCCTCGGACGCGAGGCGACGCACGTGCTCATCACTGCTGCGCGTCCACGCGAGCATGATCTCGAGCGCCCGTCCGAGGCGCGCACGAAGCATCGCCCGAACCGCCCACTCGCACGTGAGTCGAGGAGTCAGCTCGGCGAGCAGCTGCATGCCGTCGTCGAACGCCTCCTCACCGCCGTCGGCGATCGCCGCCGCGGAGACGGCCACCGAGACGGGCCAGATCATCCACCCGGTGAGGGATGGAGACTCCAGCGCTCGGCGCACGATCGCTGCGAAGGCGGGGTACGGCACAGCGAGGTCGACGGCGAGCGAGGCGGCGAGGTGCGCGCTCCGAGCACCCAGCGGAAGGTCGTCGAGCTGCTGGGCAGCGCTGCGTGTCTCGGTGAGGCGAACGGCGGCCGCCGTTTCCAGCAGGTCCGTCATGGCGGAGGCCTGCTGGCGTCCGAGCAGTTCGTCTGCGAAGGGCATGCGTCATCTCCTCTCTGCCCGAGGCCATCTCGGTCGAAATCGTCGTGGGATCGTCGGGAACGCGGCTGGGTTGGGCTGGTCGGTCATTGCGCAACAACGTGGTCATCGAACACCGAGTCGAGGAGGCCTGCGACGCGCTCCGCCTGCTCGGGGGTCGTCAGACTCGGCAGAATGATCCGCCAGTGCGTGGCGACCCGCGCCACAAGGTCGTGTCGGCAGCTCACAGCGCCCGAGAGGAGCTGGGTCCCCGTGAACGTCGACACGAGCAGAGAGCTGAGGTCCGCCGCCGCCACATCGCGGCGGATGCTTCCCTCGCGCTGGCAGAGCTGGATGAGCGGCTGCAGGCGTGCGAGCCAGTCGAGATACGGCCCGTGAGCGAGGAAGTTCGACCCGATCTCCGTCGTGACCAGGACCCCGGCGAGCACCACGACGTCGCTGCGCAGGAGCCGGGCGAAGGCGAGCGAAACCTTGAGGAGAGCCTCGATGCCACTGGTCGCGGAGCTCGTCGCATCCGTCACCGAGCGCGTCGCGCGCTGCGCGTACTCGGCGAGGACCGCCTCCGCGACCGCCTCGCGGGTCGCGAAGTGGTGGTAGAACGCCCCGTTGGTCACCCCGGAGTGCTCGCGGATCCGCGCGAGCGTCGACCCGGCGAAGCCGAACTCCACGAAGGTGGTGGCGGCTGCGAGCACCAGCCGACTCCGCGTCTCCACGCTCCGCTGCTGCTGGGGCGCGTTCGACGGTCGGGGGAGGGCGCTCATAG
This sequence comes from Pseudoclavibacter sp. RFBA6, assembly GCF_002931575.1. Classification (NCBI taxonomy): domain Bacteria; kingdom Bacillati; phylum Actinomycetota; class Actinomycetes; order Micrococcales; family Microbacteriaceae; genus Pseudoclavibacter; species Pseudoclavibacter sp. RFBA6. The sequence continues at coordinate 287,097 of NZ_PSUA01000010.1, forward strand.
CCAGTGAGTGTAATGACGACCGCCCCGCCGCCGACAGAAGGCGAGCGGGAAAGGCCGAATTCTGCGCCCGGGCCGGAGACGGTCGTCGTGCTGACGGAGGTGACCCTCGCCCCCGGCGGCATGCAGTCGTGGGCGCAACCACCGACGGTAGCGGGCACGGCTCCTGGCATCCTTGAATCATGAAGCTCTCGCATCGCGCCCAGACCGTCGAGCCGTTCCACGCCATGGCCTTCGGGCAGCGGGCGGCGGTCCTCGAAGCCGCTGGTCACCGGATCGTGAAGCTCTCGCTCGGCGAACCCGACTTCGGGGCACCCCCGGCCGTGCGCGAAGCCATGCGCGAAGCCATGGACGGTCGCCCCCTGCCCTACACGGTCGCGCTCGGGCTGCCCGCGCTCCGCCAGGCGATCAGCGGCTTCTACCGTCTCCGCCACGGTGTCGACATCGACCCGGCGCGCATCATCGTGACGTCAGGAGCATCCGCCGCGCTGCTCCTGGTCGTCGCAGCCACCACCGACGACGGCGATGACGTCCTCATGGCCGATCCGTCCTACCCGTGCAATCGTCAGCTGGTCGAGGGCTTCGGCGGCCGAGTCGTCAGCGTGCCGTCGACCGTGGGGTCTCGCTACCAGCTCGACCTGGCCAGCGTGCGCGCCGCCTGGAGCGAGCACACGAACGCGCTCATGGTGGCGACGCCATCGAACCCGACCGGAACATCGATACCGTTCGACGAGCTCGCGACCATCTGCGCGTTCGCCCGCGAACAGGGAGCGTGGCGCATCGTCGACGAGATCTACCTGAACCTCTCCGACCCAGGTGCCGACGGCACGCCACCGCGGAGCGTCCTCAGCGTGGACCCGGACGCGATCGTCATCAACAGCTTCTCGAAGTACTTCGGCATGACGGGGTGGCGGCTCGGCTGGGCGGTGCTGCCGGAGGCCCTCGTGCCCGCCGTCGAGAAGCTCGCAACCAACTACTTCCTCTCGGCGTCGGCGCCCGCGCAGATCGCGGCGCTCGCCGCGTTCACGCCCGAGTCGCTCGAGATCTGCGAGGCGCGGCGCGCGGAGCTGCGTGTGCGACGCGACCTCGTGCTGGATGGGCTCGCCCGCATCGGGCTGCCTGTCCCGGTTCTCCCAGATGGGGCGTTCTACGCGTACTTCGACGTGTCGGCCACCGGTCTCTCCGCGTGGGAGTTCTGTGACCGAGCGCTCGAGGAGGCACACGTTGCCCTCACGCCAGGACGCGATTTCGGAGCGGCGACGGGGGAGACGCATGTGCGGCTCTCCTACGCCGCCTCAGCGACCGAGCTGGCGGAGGGGCTGGCGCGCCTCGGTCGCTTCCTGGAGACGCTGCGCCGCTGATCGCAGGCGACTCCGCGTTCGTGACCCCGAGGTGCAGACGAGCGCCGTCGGCCAGCTGCTCGTGAGGCGACTTGCTCAGCGTCTGCGGGCACGGGAGGATGGATGCATGCCAGCGGTCCGCGTCGAAGGGGTGTCCGTAAGACGCGGCGGGACCCGTGTGCTCGCCGCGGTCGACTTCGAGGTGGCGGCGGGCTCCGTGCTGTGCCTGACCGGCGAGAACGGGTCCGGGAAGACGACAGTGCTGCGCACGCTCACAGGACAGGTCACGCCGAGTTCAGGCCGTGTCCTCATCGTCGGGGAACCCGTTGATGAGCGGAGCCCGAGGTTCCGGCGAAGGCTGGCGGCGCTGCTCGGGTCCGTCCCCTTCTCCATGACGATGACCGCGCGAGAGCATCTCACCGCGGTGGCCGCCTCCTGGGGTGCCTCGGTCCGCGACGCGAACGCCAGCGCCGATGAGGTGCTCGCGCGTCTCGACATCCTGGACCTCTCCGATCGCTTCCCGCACGAGCTGTCGTCCGGCCAGTTCCAGCTCCTCTCGCTGGCCACCGCGCTCGCGCGACCGTTCGAGGTGCTGGTGCTCGATGAGCCGGAGCAGCGCCTCGACGAGAACAGGCGCGAGCTGCTCGCCCGCATCTTGACCGAGGAGCGAGCCCGCGGCGCGGCGATTGTCGTGGCGACCCACAGTCGTGCCCTCATCGATGAGCTGGGAGCCGCCGAACTGCGTCTCGCGCGCAGTCCCGGTGCCCGCGACAGTGGCATGGGTGACGCTCGCGGTCCTGGCGGTGACGATGGCCGTGCGGCGTGAGGGTGCATACCGGGTCTACCTCGCTGTCGCCGTTGGGCTCATCGCGGTTGCTCCGGTCGTGCGGATGCTCTTCCTCGCGCTTCTCCAACCCCCGTCGGTCGGCTGGCTGACCTCTCCGGACTTCCTCGAGCAGCTGCGTGTCCTCGCGGCCGCAGTTGGCCCTGTCGGCATGCTCGTGGGCACCGTGAGAGGGCCGGCCCTGCTTACCCCGTTCGCGACGGTGACGCTCGGCTCGAACCACCTCCCGAGGAAGCTCACGCTGAGGGGCCCGTTCCTGAAGAGCCTGATCGTCGCGGCCGCCGTCTCCGCCGCAGTCGTGTGTCTCCCTGGAACCGCGCTGGGTGTGGGCCTCGGCGCTCCGGCTCTGTCGGTGGTGGCCTGTGCTGTCGCGGCGGCGGCGGTGGCCTCCCTCGGCGTGGTGTCGGCGTTGCTCGGTCAGGTGATCATCGGCCCGCGAGTGTGGGCTTGCGCCGTGCTCCTTGGAGTCTGGGGTGCGTCTCCGTTCGGTGCGGGTCACTGGTTCGCAGCGGCTTGGGCTGGTCTCATCGGCGACGCCAGTGCCGGTATCACCGGCACAGTTCTCCTGGTCGCCGCGGCGGCTGTCGCACTCGCCGCTGTGCCTGGCCTCCTCGATCGTCTGCGCGGTGACGCTCTGCTGCCGCAGGCGGCACGCCGCGAGTCGGCGTCTGTCGCGGTTGCCACCGGTGAGTTGGCGGGTGTTGCGGCGACGTATCGAGAGCGCCCCACCGCAGGCAGAAGGCTGAGCGCCGTGGTCGGTGGGCCACGCGTCCTCGGGATGCTGGTCCGCGATGCGGTCGGGGCAATGCGAACGCCCCAGCGGACGGTTCTGGGCGCTCTCGGTCTCGCGGTCGGTGCCGTGCTGCTCGGGTTTGCCACGGCACCCTCGGGCGCTTCCGAGCTTGCGGGAGCGGTGACGACGACTGGAGCGATCGCTGGCATCGCCGCCGTCGCATCCGTGCTCATGTATCTCGCGCTGGGGAGCTTCGCAGACGGCTTCAGGCACGCCGCCGACGCTGCGGTCGGCGCCGCGGTCTTCGGAACCCCGGTCGGAGAGCAGTTCCTCCTGCACGCGGTGTTCCCCGTGGCTCTGGTCGTGCTCGTCGTCGGCGCGCTCGTTGCGATCTCAGGGGGTGGTCCGCTGCCCGTCCTCGTCGGCCTCGCCCTGGTCGCCGTCCGAGCGTTCGACGCCGCACGCGGGCACCTGCCTCCCCTCTTGTTGACACCTATGCCGAGTGAGGTCGGCGATCTGTCGGTGGTCGCGCGTATTGCCTGGCAGTTCGATGGCGTGCTCCTCTCCGTCGCGCTCGGTCTCGGCCTCACGCTTCCCTGGCTGGCGGGCGCGCCAGCCCTCTCGATCGCGACTCTCGTGGTCGCGACGCCGCTGCTCGCCCTCGCAACGGCGGCGAGGCTCCGTCAGGGGCGCGGGTAGCGGACCTCGTAGTGCGCGTGCACGAACTGGCCTTCGACGTGCGCCGACTTCAGGTGGAGCGCATCCGCCTCGATGCGACGCGGGAGCACCGGCGCCCCCGACTCGAGGACGACGGGGGCGATGGAGAGTCGTATCTCGTCGAGCTGCCCGGCCTCGTAGAACTGACCAGCCAGGTCACCGCCACCGACCACCCACACGTCGCGGCCGCCGGCCGCCTCCGCGATCTCGCCGAAGTGGTTGCTCACGGCGCCCTGGACGAGGCGGATGTCGAGTCCGTCCGGGACCGGGAGCTCGCGTGTCGTGAACACGAACGCGGGACGCTCGGCGTAGGAATCCCGCCACTTCTCGGGATGCTCGTCGAGCCCCTCATGGGTGTAGACCCACTCGTAGGTCGTCGAGCCCATGACAAGGGCACCGACCCCCTCGAGGAACGGGCCGAAACTGTTGTCCTCTGGCTGCTCGACCACGAACAGCCAGTCGAGCGAGTTGTCGTCGTCTGCGATAAATCCGGAAAGCGTTGTCGCGGTGTTGTAGATCACGTTCGTCATGTCGGCACGGTACCCGTGGCCACCGACAAATCCGGTGGAGCCCTGATCGCACCGTCGGCACACCTGGAGGGCCGACGCGAGAGGGGCCGGGAATGCCACGCAGGTCCCGAACGCTGTGCCCTGCATGCGCAAGAACATCGGCTTCCTCTCCTTCGGCCACTGGCATCCATCACCCCAGTCGGGAACACGGACCGGCGGTGATGCGCTCGTGCAGTCGATCGAGCTCGCCGTCGCCGCCGAGGAGCTCGGCATCGACGGCGCGTACTACCGGGTCCACCACTTCGCGCGGCAGCTCGCCGCGCCGTTTCCGCTGCTCGCAGCCGTGGGGGCGCGCACGAGCCGAATCGAGATCGGCACGGGCGTCATCGACATGCGCTACGAGAACCCCCTCTACATGGCGGAGGAGGCCGCCGCGGCCGACCTCATCAGCGCCCACTCCGGCGGCGAAGGTCGACTGCAGCTCGGGCTGAGCCGAGGCTCACCGGAGCCTGCCCAGAACGGCGCGCACGCGTTCGGGTTCACCCCGCCGGAGGGGAAGACCGACGACGATCTGGCCCGCGCGAAGACGGAGCTGTTCCGCGCGGCCATCGCGGGGGCCGGTCTGGTCGAGGGCAACCCGCAGATGACAGGATCCAACGCCCCACTGCCAATCCAGCCGCGCTCGGCGGGTCTCGACGACCGCATCTGGTGGGGATCCGGGAGCCGCGCGAGCGCGGTCTGGGTCGCCGAGCAGGGCATGAACCTCATGAGCTCAACCTTGCTCACGGAAGACACCGGTGTGCCCTTCGACGAACTGCAGGCCGAGCAGATCCGGGGCTTCCGTGACGCGTGGGCCGCTGCAGGCCACGCCCGCGAGCCGCGGGTCTCCGTCAGTCGCAGCGTCATCCCCATCACGACCGACGAGGACGTCACCTACTTCGGGGGTCGCGGCGGCAGCGAAGGCGACCAGGTCGGCATGCTGGAGGGCATGCGCTCTCGGTTCGGGCGCACGTACCAGGGCGCCCCCGACCGCATAGCCGAGGAGCTGGCGGCGGATGCGGCGGTCCAGTCCGCAGACACGCTCCTGCTCACGGTGCCGAACCAACTGGGGGTCGCCTACAACACGCGCCTGCTGGCGACCATCGCCGAGCACATCGCGCCGGCGATCGGCTGGTCGCGGCAAGTGTGACCGCGAAGGTCGTCTCCGCGGTGTCGCTGCTCACCGGATGACGCGGTAGCGGAGGTGCACGACCCCGGACTCGAAAGTGCGCGTGTCGAGCAGCTCAAGTGCAGTGCGGCGGTTGTTCCGAGAGAAGAACGGCGTTCCGCCTCCCACGAGGACCGGGCAGATGCGAAGCAGGTATTCGTCGATCAGATCGAGGTCGGCAACCTGGTGTGCGAGTTCAGCGCCGCCGATGGCGATCGTGCCATCACCTGGCTCGTTCTTCAGCTGGGCGATCTCCTCGGCGAGCGTGCCGACAGCGATCCGGGTATTGCCCCGCACCTCGGCGATCGTGTTCGAGAAGACCACTTTCGGGAGGGCGCGCCAGAGATCCGCGAACTCCTCCTCGAACTGCCCGTGGTCTCGCTCCTCATCGGTCGGCTCCCAGTAGACCATCGTCTCGTAGAGCCTGCGCCCCATCAGGTGGACGTCGACGCCGCGAACTTCGTCGGTCGCAAGCCGGAACACCTCCTCGCTGGGGTCGCCCCAGTCGAAGCTGCCGTCCTCATCCTTGATGTAGCCGTCGAGCGTGAGAGCAAGCGAGTACGTGACCTTTCGCATGAGCGAACCTCCTTGTTCGAGAGTCTGAACCTACCACCGGCGAATGGTGCCGCTCGAAGCGGGTGTCGGGTGTGCGAGACACGCACGTGACCTGGCCTTTTTCTGCTAGTTTCGCCGTCTTCGTCTGGAATGTCGGTGGTCCGGTCCAGGCTGCAGCTATGTACTCCTACGACGGTGAACCGCTGAAGGTCCTGGGGCTTGACGCCCAGGACCCGGCTTCGGTCGCGGCGTGGCGGAAGTTCCTGCTGGACTGGGATGCGGACCTCGCTGTCATGGCGGCCATCGTGGCCGCGGACCAGGTGCGGGTACGCGCGAAGTTGGCGGAGATGGCGTCGGTTCTGGATGCCCTTGACGGCACCGCGGAGCATGCCATGCACGTGCAGTCGGTCGCGGCGGAGGTCGCACTGATTGAGCAGGTCGGGCAGTCGGCGGCTGAGGGCGCGTTGTCGGATGCTGGCATCGCGGTGCGCGAGTTTCCTGGTCTCGTCGATGCGCTCGGTGAGGGGAAGCTCAGCGAAGAGCAGCTGCGGGTGCTCACGGGTGCCGGGTTGTCGGTGTCTCATGTTGATTCGGTCGAGCAGGCGGCGCGGCGGGGTGAGTTCGTGCGGGTGATGCTCGCCGAGCTGGGTTCGCGAGTGCTGCCGCCGAAGGCGCTGCGGATGGCCGCGGCTCGGGTCGCGGAGTCGCTGACGGAGGAGTCGGTGTCCGAGCGGCACGAGCGGGCGCGGAAGACCCGCTATGTGTCGGTGACGGCGACTGAGAACGGCATGTGCCTGTTGCGTGCGAGGCTCCCGCTGATTGAGGGCACGGCGATCGCGGACCGGCTGCGGAAGCAGGGCAAGGCGCTCATCAAGGCGCGACCGAAACCCGCTAGCACGAAATTCGCCAGGAGCGCGACGAGCGCCGGTGCAGCCGGGAGGCGAGGGCCGTCCGGGGCCGGGGCCGGGGCAGGCGCAAGGGCAGGGGCAGGCGCAGGGGCACATGCCGATGCCGCTGCCCGCGCCGATGCCCATGCCCGTGCCGATGTCGACGCCGGCGCCGCTGTCGATGCCCGCGCCGACGCCCATGCCGATGTCGACGCCGGCGCCGCTGTCGATGCCCGCGCCGCTATCGACGCCGCTGCCGGCGCCCGTGCCGCTGCCCCTGCCGGCCCCGCCGTGGTTGCGCCTGATGAGCGCACCATCGACGAGGTCAAGGCCGACCTGTTCGCGGACATGCTGCTCACGTCCGACCCGATGTCCTGCGCCGCTGCGGCAGGCATCCAGGCGAACGTCGCCTTCACGATCCCGATCCTTTCGGCCCTCACCGCGCCGGGGAGGAATGGCGCGGCCCGTAATGCCAGTGCTGTTGCTGGTTCCGGCGTGAGCGCCCTGGTGGTGCGTGCGGCGTCGTTGCCGGCGCCAGCCGCGCGTCAGGCGCTCCCCGCCTCACCCCGGCCCCAGCGCTGCTCGACGGCATGGTCCCGGTTCCGCTCGAAGAGGCGATGCGCCTCGCCGCGAATGCACCGTCATTCCTCCGGATCCTCACCGACCCGATCACGGGCACCGTCGAAGCCGTCGACAGCTATCGCCCTACGGCGGCGATGCGGAATTTCCTGGCCGCCCGCGACATCCACTGCCGCTGGCCCGGCTGCCGACAACCCGCCGCGAGATGCGACCTCGACCACACCCACGCTTGGGAACACGGCGGCACCACAACCCTGGAGAACCTCTGCGGGCTCTGCAAGCACCACCACGTCATGAAACACGCCACCGCCTGGAGCGTCGAACAACTCGGCGGCGGCATCCTCGACTGGCGCACCCCAAGCGGCAAGGCGTGCACAGACAGACCCGAGCACCACGACGTCTACTTCACACCCAACGACGACTACCTCACGCCGGGGGAGTCATCGCCAGCAAACGGCGGGACGAGCCCGCCCGCTGCTGAGCCCCCGGACACGAGACCAGCCGATGAAGCTCCGTTCTGACCGAGGCCCCAGGGTTCGAGGCCCGACGTCGCGGACAGGCGCTACCGATTGGCGACACGCTTCGGTTGGTCGGGCGACACCGCCTGGTTGGGCGACACCGCCTGGTTGGGCGACACCGCCTGGTCGGGCGACACGGCTTGGCCAGGCGACACGGCTTGGTCGGGCGACACGACACGCGCGCGGTGTGCCCCTGATGGGGCGGCTGGCGCGCACCGAACCGACGGATGAGGATGGGGAACGTCCGAGACGCGTGCGGAACCTTTACCGGGCTTACCGGGCTTAACGGCGTTTGCGCTTCCCGCCCGAGCCACCAGCCTTGGCCCGCTTCGCAGCCAACTGGGCGCCACGGCTCGTGCCGGACGACGTGCCGATCCGCTTCGCCGTCGCGCGCTTCTTCTGCTGCTCCTTTACGCGGCGCTCCGCCTCCGCGAGCGCCTGCTGCTCCTCACGCTGCAACGCCGCCGACTTCGCGCCCGTGCGGCCTCGCGAGCTCCCGGCCGTCCGTCCTCGGACGATGCCCACGAACTCCTCTGTGTCGAGGCGATCATCCTCAGCCGCCCAGATGATAGACACCGGAACCCGGGGGAGATCGCTGATGACGCGATACGTGACGTCCTTCCGCGCGTGCTGCCGAGCGACGGACTGCGGGACGACAGCAACTCCAGCGCCTCCAGCTACCAGCTCCATCGCATCCGCGGCGTCGGTGGTCATGGCCGACGCACCCGAGTCGAGCCCGAGCCGCTCGGCGGCCTCCGCCCAATCGGGCGTCCAAGCGGCCAGCACCAGCTGCCAGTCGTCGAGCTCCTCGAGCTGCAACGGCTCGTCGACATCGAGGTCTGACTCCACGGCGACCACGGCCACCACATCCTCGGCGAACAGGTCGATGGCGTTCACGCCATCACGGTCGAAGGGATGGCGCACGAACGCGACCTGCGCTACGCCGTCGAGGACAAGCTGGCGAGCCTCGGCAGCGTGCACGGTCGTGAACTCCAGCGGCGTCTCCGCTCGTCGCTCCTCCCACACACGAGACCACTTCCGTGGATTGATGCCGGGGGCCAGAGCGACCGTGAGGTGCGTCGGAGTCTCCATGCCCGCAAGGCTACTGGGTACGATGCACAGATGAGCGAATCAGAGGGCACCTCGACCGACAACCAGCCGACGGACGAGAACGACACCGCAGCAGACCGCGGGCCGGAACAGAAGATGAAGCCGGCCACGGCGGCCAAGAAGCTCGGCATCTACCTGCCGGCCGCACCCGAGGCATTCCAACAGACGCCGCTCACCCGCAGCGCCTTCCTCGAACTGCAGGAGACCCCGCCGGAGTGGCTCCAAGAGCTGCGCCGCACCGGCCCCCACCCGCGGGACGTCGTCGCCCGCAAACTCGGCATCACCAACTCGGGCCTCGCCAGGGGCGGCGTCACCGAAGCGCTCACGACCGCCGAGATCCATGCGCTCCTCGAAGAGGCCCCGTCATGGCTCTCCCACGAGCGCGGCGTCCAGGCGAAGGTCCGCGCCGAGGACGCCCGCGTCGCCAAGCTGCACGCCAAGCGCGCCAACTGAGCCGACCTTGGCCAGTCTGCTCGCCGTCTGCGCCGTCGCGCAGCTCCGTGAAGATCCAGGCGCCATCGGCGTCACCGCCATCGACAAGCGTCCGCTCAATGGGACCGTGAAGGTTGGCCGCTACGGGGTCTACGGCGACGTGCAAGCGGACCGCAAGCACCACGGTGGACTCGACCAGGCCATCTACGCCTACTCGCAGACGGACGCCGACTATTGGGCAGCGGAACTCGGGAGGGAACTCGCGCCGGGCTTCTTCGGCGAGAACCTCCGCATCGACGGCATCGACGTCAACGAGCTCCGCATCGGGGACACGCTCCGCATCGGCGACTCGACGTCGGCGAGTTCGTCCCGCACCGTCGAGCTCGTCGTCACCGCCCCGCGGGTTCCGTGCCAGACCTTCGCCCGTTGGGTCGGCGGCGAGGACGAGCGCGGCTGGGTCAAGCGATTCGGCTCGACCGGCCGCGTCGGCGCGTACCTGCGCGTCGCGAAGACGGGCAGGGTCGCCGCCGGCGACCTCGTCGAGATCGTTCCGGGTGCCGTCGGAGCGCCGACCGTGCGAGAGGTCTTCGCCGGCACTGGCGCCTGATGCCGGGCCCGGCATCACCTGCCCCCGTGATGCCCGTGTGCCGTCGGGCTATTCGGGCCGCCCGTAGGCTTCAAGCAGACGCAACCACAGTTCGCTCATCGTCGGGAACGATGGCACCGCGTGCCAGAGCCTCGACAGCGGCACCTCACCGACGACTGCGATCGTCGCCGAGTGCAGCAGCTCGCCCACATCGGGGCCCACCATGGTGAACCCGACGATGACGCCACGATCCTCGTCGACGACCATCCGCGCCGTGCCCTCGTACCCCTCGGCGTGCAGCGACGCCCCCGAGACCTTGCCGATCGGGACGTCAACCGACCGCACACGGAGGCCCTGCTCCTCCGCCGCCGCTCGCGTGAGACCGACGGCAGCCACCTCGGGATCCGAGTAGACCAGCTGCGGCACCGCGACGTGGTCGGCCGTGGCCACGTGGGTTCCCCACGGCCCGTCGTCCAGAGCACGTCCCGCGGCCCGAGCCGCGATCGCGTCGCCTGCAGCCCGAGCCTGATACTTGCCCTGGTGGGTGAGAAGCGCGCGATGGTTCACGTCGCCCGCCGCGTACAGCCAGTCGCTCCCGCGCACCAGCATCGTGTCGTCCACGTCGATCCACGAACCGGGTTCGAGCCCGGCCACCTCGAGGCCCACATCATCGGTCCGAGGGACGCGCCCCGTCGCGACGAGCAGCTCAGCGCTCTCGAGCACGCGGCCGTCGTCGAGACTCACCGCGACGCGGCCAGCTGCGTCACGGGCCACGCTCGACGGCGAAGCGCCCAGGATGACCTCCGCGCCGCGCGAGCGCAGGGCGTCAGCCACCGCCTTCCCGGCGAACTCCTCGAACCCGCCGAGCACGCGGCTCCTGACGATCAGGGTCACCTTCGCGCCGAGGTCCGTGTACGCCGTCGCGATCTCGACCGCCACGACGCCTCCACCGATGATCGTGATCGACTCGGGGATGCGCTCGACGGCAGTCGCCTCTCGGCTCGTCCAGGGGGACGCGTCGGCGAGGCCGGGGATATCGGGCAGGAGCGCCGCCGAACCGGTCGCGACGACCACGGCGACCCTCGCCGCGTACGTGGTGTCGCCGACGGTCACCTCCCGTTCCCCCGACAGGCGCGCGTGCCCGCGGACCAGGTCGATGCCAGCGCCAGACAACCACTTCACCTGACCCTCGTCGTCCCAATCGGAGACGTAGGAGTCGCGCCGAGCGAGAACGGCCGAGACGTCGAGGTCGCCGGCCGCGGCTTCCCGAGCCCCGGGGACCGCGCGCGCCGCGCGGAGCGCTGAACCGCTGCGGAGGAGCGCCTTCGAGGGGATGCATGCCCAATACGAGCACTCGCCCCCGACGAGCTCCTTCTCGACGACGAGGGCCTTCAGGCCCCCACGCACGGCACGGTCCGCCACGTTCTCGCCGACTGGGCCCGCGCCGATCACGATCACGTCGTAGGCGGTTGCGTCGGCTGCCCCGCTCTGTGAGTCAGTGTCCACGAGCGATCCATTCCTCGAGATGCGGAGCTTCCGCGCCGATCGACGTCGCGTCACCGTGTCCCGTGAGCACCGTCGTCTCGGGCGGCAGGGTCAGCAGGCGATCCGAGATCGAGGCGATGATCGTGCCGAAGTCGCTGTAGCTGCGTCCCGTGGCTCCCGGGCCGCCGCTGAAGAGCGTGTCGCCGCTGAACAGCGTCCCGAGCGCCGGCGCGTAGAAGCACACCGACCCTGGGGAGTGGCCCGGGGTGTGCAGCACCTGCAGGTCGACCTCGTCGATCAGGATGCGGTCGTCATCAGTGAGCTCGATGTCGGGTGCTGCGTCCGGGTAGACGGCGTCCCAGAGCATCCGGTCGCCCCCGTGCAGTGCGATGGGGGCGCCGACGAGCGTCGCAAACTCCTGCGCCGCCGCGATGTGGTCGTCGTGCCCATGCGTGAGGAGGACGCGCCGCACGCGCCGATCTCCCACCGCGTCTCGGACCGCCTGCGCGTCGTGGGCAGGGTCGATGACCACAACGTCATCGTCGTCACCGACGAGGTAGACATTGTTGTCGACGTCCCAGGTGCCACCGTCGAGTGAGAACGTGCCCCTCGTGACGATGCGATCGATGCGGACCTTCCCGTGGGCGCTCACAGCTCCACCACCGATCGGAGGACGGTGCCGTCCTTCATCCGCTCGAACGACGCCTCGATGTCTTCGATGCCGATGCGCTCCGACACGAACGCGTCGAGGTCGAGCCTGCCGAGGCGGTACTGCTCGACGAGCATCGGGAAGTCGCGGCTCGGGAGGCAGTCGCCGTACCAGGACGACTTCAGGGAGCCGCCTCTTCCAAACACGTCGAGTAGCGGTAGCTCGAGGGTCATCTCGGGGGTCGGCACCCCGACCAGGACAACCCGGCCCGCCAGGTCGCGCGCGTAGAACGCCTGCTTGTACGTCTCTGGCCGTCCGACAGCCTCGATGACGACGTCGGCGCCGAAGCCGCCCGTGAGGGCGCGGACGCCCTCGATGACGTCCTCTTCGCGGGAATTGATGGTGTGGGTTGCGCCGAAATGCGCCGCACGCTCGAGCTTCGCGGCGTCGATGTCGACGGCAATGATCGTGGTGGCACCGGCGAGGGCGGCGCCAGCGATGGCCGCCATGCCGACGCCACCGCAGCCGATGACCGCGACCGACTCGCCGCGCTTCACCTCGCCGGTGTTGATCGCGGCTCCGATGCCGGCCATGACGCCGCAGCCGAGGAGGCCGACCGCAGCGGCGTCCGACTCCTCGTCGACCTTCGTGCACTGCCCTGCGGCGACGAGCGTCTTCTCGATGAAGGCGCCGATGCCGAGAGCGGGGGAGAGCTCGGTGCCGTCCTCGAGCGTCATCTTCTGCGTCGCGTTGTGCGTGTTGAAGCAGTACTGCGGCTGCCCCTTCGCGCAGGCGCGGCACTCGCCGCACACGGCGCGCCAGTTCAGGATGACCCGGTCGCCGACCTCGATCTCGGTCACGCCCTCGCCGATCGCCGACACACGGCCGGTGGCCTCGTGGCCGAGCAGGAACGGGAAGTCGTCGCTGATCCCACCCTGCTGATAATGGAGATCGGTGTGGCAGACACCGCTCGTGATGATGTCGACCACCGCTTCGCCTGGCCCCGGATCGGGGACCAGCACCGTCTCAATCGACACCGGTTCGTTCTTGCCACGGACAACTGCACCTTTGACACGGGAGACCATGTGGCAAGGGTAGTCGTAGTCTCTCTGGATGGTCATCCTGATCGATCCGCCCGTCTGGCCCGCGCACGGCACGACCTTCTCGCATCTCGTCTCCGACTCCTCAGTGGATGAGCTGCACGCGTTCGCCGCGAAGGCCGGCATCCGGGGCAGGGCCTTCGACCTCGACCACTACGACGTTCCCGCTGAGCAGTACGGCGCCCTCGTCGCGATGGGAGCCGAACCGGTCGGAGGCTCCGAGCTCGTGCGCCGCCTCGTCGCAGGGGGCGTGCGCGTACCGGCGAGGGACCGGCCGAAGCGAGCCCGCCTCACCCTGATGCGCCGCTGGGACGAGCTCGAGCGAGAGATAGCCGGCGACAAGCAGTCGGCGGCGGATGCGCTCCGCGATGACCTGCTCGACGCCTGGTCAGGCACCTCCCGCAATTACCACGACGTCACGCACCTGCTGTCGGTGCTCGACGCCGTCGACACGCTGCGCCGCAGAGCCGCCGAGACGGGGTTCCCGCTGAGGGGGCGCGAGCTGCTCACTGCCCGCCTCGCCGCCTGGTTCCACGACGCCGTCTACGAGGGAGCGGCGGGTGACGACGAACGCGCCAGCGCAGCCCTGGCGGTGGAGCGGCTCGGTGCCCTCGGTCTCGAGCCCGAGCTCGTGGCGGACGTCGAGCGCCTCGTGCTCGCCACGATCGACCACCGGGTCCAGCCCGGGGATACCGCGGGGCAGATCCTCATGGATGCGGACCTCGCCGTGCTCGCGCGTCCCGAGGACGGCTACGCGCGTTACGTCGCCCTTGTCCGGCGCGACTACGCGCACGTGCCAGACGCGCAGTGGCGCATCGGCCGAGCGTCTGTGCTTCGCGCGCTCCTCGGGTCGGCGCGCCTCTTCGTCTCGCCCGCGGCTCCCGAAGACTGGGAGCCGCGAGCACGACGCAACCTCGAGCGCGAACTGAACGGTCTCGAGGCGAGCACGAGCTGACCAGTCTCGCTGGATGACGTTCCGCCGGGTGCCGCCGCGCGATCGTCGGCCTCCGCGACGCTACGCGCCGACGTAACGTGCCAGATGCTGCCCGGTGAGCGTCGAGGAGTGTTCGACGAGCTGCGCAGGGGTTCCCTCGAAGACGACGGAGCCCCCGTCGTGCCCTGCACCTGGCCCGATATCGATGATCCAGTCGGCGTGCGCCATGACGGCCTGGTGGTGCTCGATGACGATGACCGACTTCCCCGACTCGACGAGCCGGTCGAGCAGCGAGAGCAGCTGCCGCACATCGGCGAGGTGCAGACCGGTCGTCGGCTCGTCGAGCACGTAGACGCCGCCCTTCTCGGCCATGTGGATCGCGAGCTTGAGCCGCTGGCGCTCGCCTCCCGAGAGCGTCGTCAGCGGCTGGCCGAGGCCGAGATAGCCCAGGCCGACGTCGACGAGCCGCGCCAGCACCTTGTTGGCCGGCCCCGTCGAGAAGAACTCGTGCGCCTCGTCGATCGACATCGAGAGCACCTCGCTGATGTTCTTCCCGTCGAGCGTGTACTGCAGCACCTCGGCCTGGAAGCGCTTCCCTTCGCACTCCTCGCACACGGTCGACACGGCCGCCATCATCGCAAGGTCCGTGAAGATCACCCCGAGGCCGTTGCACTTCGGGCAGGCCCCTGAGGAGTTCGCGCTGAACAGGCCGGGCTTCACGCCGTTGGCCTTCGCGAAGGCCGTGCGGATCGCGTCCAGCACGCCCGTGTACGTGGCGGGCGTGCTGCGGCGAGACCCGCGGATCGACGTCTGGTCGACGACCACGACGTTCGCGGACTTCGGGATCGACCCGTGGATGAGGGAGCTCTTGCCGGAACCTGCGACGCCGGTCACGACCGTCAGCACCCCGAGAGGGATGTCGACGTCCACGTCTTTGAGGTTGTGGCGCGTCGCGCCGCGGACCTCGAGGCTCGACGTCGAGGTGCGAGTCGTGTCCTTCAGCGAGACGCGGTCGTCGAGGTGCTTGCCCGTGAGCGTGCCGGACGCGCGCAGTCCCTCGACGGTGCCCTCGAACATCAGCTCGCCGCCGCCAGAGCCGGCGCGCGGGCCGAGGTCCACGACGTGGTCGGCGATCGCGATGGTCTCCGGCTTGTGCTCGACGACCAGCACCGTGTTGCCCTTGTCGCGCAGCCGCAGCAGCAGCTCGTTCATGCGCTGGATGTCGTGGGGGTGCAGCCCGACCGTCGGCTCGTCGAAGACGTAGGTGATGTCGGTGAGGCTCGAGCCGAGGTGACGCACCATCTTCACGCGCTGCGCCTCGCCCCCGGAGAGGCTCCCGGACTCGCGGTCGAGGCTGAGGTAGCCCAGTCCGATGTTCACGAGCGAGTCGAGGGTCTCCTGCAGCGTGGCGATGGCGGGCGCCACCTGCGGGTCCTGCACGCCCGCCATGAAGACGGCCAGGTCGCTGATCTGCATCGACGAGCAGTCCGCGATGTTCTTGCCGTCGATGCGGCAGGCGAGGGCCGCCTGGTTCAGGCGGGTCCCCTCGCAGTCGGGGCAGGCCGTGAACGTGACGGCCCGATCCATGAAAGCGCGGATCGCCGGCTGGACCGCCTCGGGGTCCTTCGACAGGATCGACTTCTGGATGCGCGGGACGAGCCCCTCGTACGTCATGTTCATGTTCAGTGCTGGCACGTGGACCTTCGTGGCCTCCTTGTACAGGAAGTCCTGAAGCTCCTGGTCCGAGTACTCGGCGACCTTCTTTTCGCCGTCGAGGAAGGGCGCCTCGGAGTAGCCGCGAACCATCCACCCGTCGACCTTGTAACCGGGAATGGTGATGGCGCCCTCGTTGAGCGACTTCGAGCGGTCGACGACCTCGTCGAGATCCAGGTCGGTCACGCGGCCGATTCCCTCGCAGCGCGGGCACATGCCCTCAGCGAGGTTGAAGCTGAAGTGACCGGCTGGCCCGGCCGAGGGCGACCCGAGCCTCGAGAAGATGATGCGAAGCATGGTGTGCGCGTCGGTGGCCGTGCCCACCGTTGAACGCGCGTTCGACCCCATGCGCTCCTGGTCGACGACGATGGACGCGCTCAACCCCTCCAGCACCTCGACGTCGGGCCGAGCCAAGCTCGGCATGAACGACTGCACGAAGGCCGTGTACGTCTCGTTGATGAGTCGCTGAGATTCCGCGGCGATCGTGCCGAAGACGAGCGAGCTCTTTCCTGAGCCGGAGACGCCGGTGAAGACCGTCAGCTTGCGCTTCGGGATGTCGACGTCGACTCCCTTGAGGTTGTTCTCGCGAGCACCGCGAACGCGGATGGTTTCATACATGCAGTGATCGTAGCGAGCGGCATGCGGTTCGCGGCGGGCAGCCGGACCTCGGCGTCGACCGGATGCGGCGCGCGGGCGGCGGGACCAGTGCCTGAGTGTGCTTGCATTTCCCACATGCCCCCGTTCCACTCTCTCGACGATCTTGTCGAACTCGTGACCACCGAACTCGCCCGGGGAGACCTCAGCGCTGTCGCGTCTGCGCTGGGGAGCGCGCCGATGCCCGACGTCGCCGTGCTGCTGGAACGCCTGCCTGCAGGAGACGCCGGGGTCGCGTTCCGGCTCCTGCCGAAGGACGAGGCCATGACCGTCTTCGAGCGCATGGACGCACCCGCGCAGCGCGAGGTCGTCGCGCAGCTCTCCGACGCCGACGTCGCGAGGGTGTTCTCGGAACTCGACCCAGACGACCGGGTCGCCCTCATGGACGAGCTCCCGGCGAAGATCGCGAAGCGGCTCATCCAGGACCTGCCGGCGGATGAGCGCGGCGAGACGGCCATCATCCTGGGCTACCCGGTCGGCTGCGTCGGCAGGCACATGACCCCCGACTACGTCCACGTCTACCCGCACGAGCGCGTCGGCGTCGCCCTCGAGCGCATCCGGCAGCGGGGCGGTGACGCGGAGACCATCTACACGATCCCCGTCATCGACGACGAGCGGCGCCTGCTCGGTGTCGTGAGCCTCCGGGAGCTCTTCTTCGCCGACTCGGACGACGCGGTCGAGCACCACATGGCCACGGCCTTGTACGCGCACGCCGACGACGACGCCGAGGTGACGGCCCGCACCCTCGTCGACCGGGGCGTGCTGGCGATGCCGATCGTCGACAGCGAGAGCAGACTCATCGGGCTGCTCACGAGCGACGACGCGCACCGGATGGTCGAGGCCGCTCGCGACGAGGACGAGGCCCACGCGGGCGCAGCCGAGCCGCTGCGGCGCCCGTACCTGACGACACCGGTCTTCGCCGTCGTCCGCTCCCGCATCGTCTGGCTGTTCGTGCTCGCCGTCTCCGCGATTCTGACGGTGAGCGTGCTCGAGCTCTTCGAGGCGACCCTCGAGCAGCAGGTGGCGCTCGCGCTGTTCATCCCGCTCCTGACCGGCATCGGCGGCAACACCGGTTCGCAGGCGGCGACCACGGTCACGAGGGCCCTGGCCATGGGGGAGGTGCGCCCCAGGAACGCCTGGCCGGTCGCGCTCAAGGAGCTGCGTACCGGCATCGTGCTCGGCATGACGCTCGGGGCCGTCGCATTCGCTATCGCGACCACGTTCTACGGCATCGGCATCGGCACGGTCATCGGTCTCACCCTGCTGTCGGTCTGCACGATCTCGGCGACGGTCGGTGGCGTCATGCCGCTCGTGGCGAAGTCCATCCGGGTCGACCCCGCAGTGTTCTCGACGCCATTCATCTCCACGTTCTGTGATGCGACGGGGCTCCTCGTCTACTTCTCGATCGCGAAGTCGGTCCTGGGCATCTGAGCCGAGACACGCCCGAGCGAACGCGGTCCAAAAATTTGCTCCGTGGGCCGGTTACCCGGTGAATTCATGGTCGCTCTCACGCTTTGGCGTCACAAATATGTGAAATGGGCCAGCGAAACTCGGGCTTCATCCAAGAAACGGGTGCGGCGACCCGAGACGCGGCGCGAACGCATACAACGCGCGTGTCCCCAAAACCGTATCGTGGGGGCGCGGCGTGGTAGCGGAGGACGATCTCCGCGATCGTGCCGGACTCTGGGGGGAGTCCACGGCGCCCGACGCCGAGAATCAGCAGGAGAGAAGCGAATGTCCAGCACGACGCTCAACGGCGACCACCGCGGGGGAGAGCCTTGGCAGATCGCGGAACGCGACCGCCTCTCCGGCGTTGCTCTCGAGGGCCACGCCCTGACCTTCCTCGTCGGCATGCCGGGAAGCGGACGCACCACGTTGCTCCGGCAGATGCAGACGAGGCTCGAGTCCGTCGGCGAGGCGCACGTCTGGTGCTCGTCACGCTCGGGGTTGCAACGTGTTCTGGACGACCTCGACGACGGGAAGCGCTCGGGGCGCCTCGCGATCCTCCTCGACGACGTCATCGTCGCGCAGGACGACCAGCTCTGGGACCGCATCAAGCGGCTGGCCATGCCGGCGGACGGCGATGAGGCCGCGGACCGAGGAAGCGCCCCCCGATTCCTCATCGCATCGCTGTCGATGCCCGATTGGGCCTCCGCGCACGGAGCAGCCGGTGCGGTCCTGAGGCCCCGAGACCTCGCCTTCGACGCGTCGGAGCTGAACGCGGTCCTTGCAGCCAACGCGCCAGGCGCGCCCCGAGAACTCCGGATGCAGCTCCTCGACTCGTTCGCCGGGCATCCGCTCACGACTCGCGTCGCGTTGCAGCGATTCCGGGTCAACGCCCACGCTGAGGGCTGGTCCGTCGTCAGCGGCAGCTCGAGTGCCGCTCTGACGCTCCAAGAGCTTCGTCGATTCGACCCTGCTGAGCTCGACCGCGTCGACGCCGTGCAAGTGATGCGCGCCGCCAGCATTCTGCGGCGCCTCTCGAGGGATGACCTTCACCTGCTCGCGCCGGAGCTGACCGGTGACTACTGGTTCGACGAGCTCGCGTCATCCCCGTACGGTGTCACGGAGATCAACCCGGTGTCCCTCGACGTCGAGTTCGTCTGGCACGCCGACACCTTCGCGCGCCTCGGCGCCGAGCGTTCACCTCACGAGGTCCGCGCGCTCGCCGCGCGGGCCGTGGCAGCTTTCCCCGGCGAGAGCAACGTCATGCAGAGGCTCTTCCTCTCCCTCCGGGCTCGCGCCTGGGGCGAAGTCGAGTCGATCGCGCAGCGCCACTTCAGAACCATCTACGAGTACGCCCCGCGGGAGACCGTCGAGGAGATGCTCCAGGCCCCATCCAGTGTGCTCCCGCGGCTCGTCAGCACGAACCTGCTCATCGCCCTCTTCCGCTGGCGCAGATCCGGTGCGACGCGGAGCGTCCTCCACAGCCTGCGCGAGTCCAGCATCGCCACGACTCGCATCGCCGCCAGCGACCCGATCGGGTTGTTCTCGCAGGTCACCAGGCACTCCCTGGCCACCTCCTTCGGGGGAGATCGTGCCGCGGCCGACCGCTGCCTTCGCGACGCGAAGGCCCTCATCCGGGATGTGGAGGGGAAGCTGCACGCCGCCCTCTACGCGTCGCCCATCGCCCGCGGTCGCTTCGCGGCTGACTGCCTCGCGCTGGTCTGGGCGGCCAGCCTCCTCGAGGACATGCCGCTCGCGCTCGAGCTGTCGAATATCGCCGCCGAGCACGGCCAGAGCTTCAACCGCACCGACACCGACGCGCTCCGGCACATCGAGATCATCGGGGTCATCGCCGGCGTGCGGCAGGCCGATGCGGCCAAGCTCACCGGTCGCTCCCTGCCGGGCTTCGCGGACTGCTTCGACCTGCTCGACAACGGGGAGGAGGCGAAGGCGCGCGACCTGGCGCGTCAGCTACGCGACCTCCCCCGTTCCGTCCTCCCGCACGACATCGGGGCGAGCGTGCGGATCCTCCTCGAGGCCCTCGTGGGCGACGAGGACCCGATCGCCGAGGTCGATGAGCTCCTCGAGCTCAGCGGGGCCTCATGGCGCGACGGGCTCCCGTCCACGCTGCTCACCCTGTCGGCGACGACCTTCTACCTCACGCGCGGCCAGAGCCTGCGCGCCCAGAAGGCGGCGGACTACTCTGGTGCGGAGGGCGACTGCTATGTGAGCCTCGCGCGCGCCCTCGTCGAGCTTGCGAACGGCCGACCCGGGGAAGCCATCGCCCACGCCGAAGCCTCCCTCGCCGACGACAAGATCGCCCCACGCTTCGCGTCGATCGCGCGCACGCTCGCGGCACTCTGCATGCTGAGGCTCGGGAACCTGGATGCGGCGGCCAACCGCATCGCGACGATGGCAACGCAGTGCCTCGACGATCGCAACGCCAGGTTCGCCCTGCGCTTCGCGACGACAAGCGATGCTGAGCTCATGACCTCCATCAGCGATAGGCTGCCGAAGCGCATCGCCGATCTGCTGGTGGTCTCCGCACTCGACTCGCGGCCGCTGTCAGATTCCACCGTCGGCGAGGAGCTCTCGAGCGCCGAGATCGAGGTTCTGCGCCTCGTGGGGAGGAACAGGACCAACGCGCAGATCGCCGCGCAGCGCTTCGTCTCCGTGCATACGGTCCGCGCGCAGCTGCGCAGCGTGTTCCGAAAGCTCGGCGCGAGCGACCGGCGCTCGGCCGTGGCGGCAGCTGAGCGGCGGGGGCTGCTCGACTAGCTTCGTTGGGTCCTCGCCGTGCTGCGCGTCGCAGCCGCGTGATCGGCGAGACGCTGCAATCCCTCTTCGAGGGAGACCGCAGGCGACCACTCGAGGTCGGCTCGGGTGCGGCGCTGGTCGAACCAGTGCGCGGTCGAGAGCTGCTCGGCGAGGAAGCGCGTCATGGGCGGCTCATCCTGACCTGGTCGGATGCGCCACACGCCTTCGATGATCGACCCCGCAGCACGAGCCACCCCGGCTGGGATGCGCAGTCGCGGCGGTGGCGCACCGCCGGCCAGGCAGATGCCCTCCATGAGCTCGGCGACGGTGCGCGGCTCGCCGTTCGTGATCACGTAGCTGTTGCCGTGCGCGGCGGGCGCTCTCCGGAGCGCCGCTGCGATCCCGGTTGCGGCGTTGTCGACGTAGCAGGAGTCGATGAGCGCGGCTCCGCGTCCGAGGATCGGGAGGGTCCCCTTCGTGGCGCGCTCGAGGATGCGCCCGATGAGCTGCGTGTCACCCGGCCCCCAGACGAGGTGGGGACGAACCGCGATCACCGCGAACTGGGGGGCGTCCGCCGCGAGGGCGAGCAGCTCGGCCGTCGCCTTCGTACGGGCGTAGCTGCCGTGCGCGAGATCGGGCCTCGCCTCATCGGCGCTCGCGCCGTGGATGGCGGCGCCGAAGTGCGCCACCGATGGGGAGGACACCATGACGAAGCGTGTGGCGCCAGCGGCCCTCGAGTGTGCGAGCAGACGCTTCGTTCCCGTGACGTTGACGGCCTCGAACTCGTGTTCCGCGCCGCTCAGCGACACCTTGGCGGCGAGGTGCACAACGCCCTCGGCGCCGGCGACGGCTCGTTCGATGGCAGCCTCGTCGGTGAGCGATCCGAGCGCATCCGTCACCCCGTCGATGCCGCTGGGACCGCGCTGCATCGTCGTGACCTCGTGGCCGCTGTCGCGCAGCTCGGTCGCGACGGCGCGCCCCAGCATTCCGCTCGCGCCCGTGACGAGAACCCTCACGGCGCTGAGACCCGTTCCCCGGAGAGCGCGCGCTCAGCCCAGGCGGCCAGCGCGCTCCGGTCGATCTTCGAGTTGTGCCTGATGTCGGCGGGGAGCTCGGGCACGATGAAGGCGGCCGCGATGGGATGCGTCGTGGACGCGCGCAGGGCGTCGGCGAGTTCCGCTTCGGCGACGCGCACCCGACGCGTCGGCTCGCGCGTCTCGAGCACCGCAACCGCCTGCGCCGTGCCGGCTGGGCCGACGCCGACGACGGCAGCACGCCGAACCCAGGGCAGCGTCTCGAGGTCCTGCTCGGTGCCGACGGGCGCGAGGGGTCCGTCCGCCGTCACGAACACGTGGGGGAGGCGGCCCTCCACCCAGAGGCGGCCTTCGTCGTCGAGGTGGCCGACGTCGCCCGTGCGATGCCAGCGCCCCTCGGGGGGCAGTTCGCGCGCGGCGGCGCGGTCCGTCATCGCGAGTCGGTCGTAGCGCTCTTTGAGGTGCGGTGCGCTGATGACGATCTCGCCGAGCACGCCGGGCTCGTCCGAGGGCTCACCCCGCGCGGCTCCAGAGGAGTCGAGGGCGCTGATGCGCACCACGTTGCCGCCGATGGGCGCGCCCACGCAGACCCCGTCGTCGGGGGCGAGCGCCGCGGCCGAGATGCCGTCGCGGTCGATGTCGGTCACGAGCAGGCACTCGGTCATGCCGTAGGGTGTGTGCGCCTCGGCGTTGGGCATGAGCGCGCAGGCATCGTCGAGCAGCCTCGCGCCGATGGGCGCGCCCGTCGAGAGGAACGTCTGGACGCGCTCGAGCGCCGCACGCTGCGTCGCGTCGAGCCCGTCTCGGGTCGCGACGACGTTGAGGATCGCCGCTGGCGACAGGAACACGATGCGGGCGTCCGCTGCGATGACCGCGTCGGCAACAGCCGTCGCCGTCAGTGTGCGTGGCGAGGTGACGTCCATGTCCGGGGTCACTGATCGTGTCCCGAGGGCCGGGCCGAGCAGCGCGAACGGCGCGAACCCGGTGACCAGGCCCGACTCGGCGGTGACGCCGTAGGTGTCGCGAAGCGTGTCTCGCACGGCCTGCAGCTGGTGATGCGTGTACACGACGCCCTTGGCGGGCCCCGTGGAGCCGGAGGTGAAGAGCACCGCTGCCAGGTCGTCGGGGCCGGGGGCATCGGGAAGGGCCGCGCCGCGCCCGAGCTCGGCGACCTCGGCGAGCGAGTGGGCGACCCCGAGAGCCGCGCGGCTGCTGGCGGGGATGCTCGTGGCACTGATGCGGAGGCCCGGCCAGCCGAGCACCTTCGCCGCGGTCAGCCCGGGGACCTGCCCGATGACGACGTCGGGCCACGCGCCGCGGACGGCACGCGAGAGGCCTTTGACACCGAGGCCCGCGTCGGCGACGACGACGACTGCGCCGATGCGCAGGCAGGCGTAGACGATGGCGGTGAGGGTCACGCCGGGCTGCACGAGCAGCGAGACGCGGTCTCCGCGGCGGACGCCGACGGCGCTCAGGCCCGCGGCGAGCTCGTCGACGCGGGCGGCGAGCTGACGCCAGGAGACGGCGAGCGGTGCCCCGTCGGGACCGCGTCCCATCTCGAGCGCGGCGACGGACGGGTCGTCACGGTGCTCGTCGAGGGCCGCCCACATGGGTGCGGCGCTGCGGACGATGACCGGGGCGGGGGAGTTCGCCGGCTGCTCGCGCCGGCGCGCACGACCGGCGGCGACGTCGTCGAGCCAGGTGAGGAGATGCGTCGCGTACGGGGCGTCCTCGGCGATGAGGTGGCCAGCGCCTTCGAAGCGGTGCACCTCGGCGTGGGGGAGCCGACGCATGAGGTCGCCGAGATAGAGGTCGGTGAAGATCGGGTCGCGGGGGCCCCAGAGCAGCAGGGCGGGCACCTCGAGCTCTGCGACGCCCGATGAGACGTCCAGCAGCGCCTCGTGGCTCTCTGTGTCTTCGTCGACGGGGATGTCGGCGACGAACTGCTCGATGCCGAGACGCGACGCGCGGTCCAGGTACGGCGCGGAGTACGCTGCCTTCACCTCGGTCGGAAGCGGGGGGTTCGCAAGGGCGAGCGTCGTCCGCAGGAACGCCGGGCTCGTCGACGTGGAAGCGCGCAGCACCGGACCGAAGCGGGCGAGTCGCAGCGCCGCCGGGATGGGCAGGTCGCTCGGCTGGTCGACGGCGGTGTTGAGGGAGGCGACGGCGGCGAGCAGCTCAGGATGGCGGACCGCCCAGCCGAGTGCGACGACGCCGCCCCAGTCGTGGCCGAGCGAGACGATGCGGCCGTCCAGGCCGAGCTCGGCGGTGAGGGACCCGAGGTCGAGGATGCGCTGCTCGAGCGTGCGGCGCACGTCGGTTCGCTCGGAGAAGCCCATATCGAGCTGGTCTACTGCGACGACACGCCAGGCGGCGCCTCCGGACTCAGCGGCCGCGAGCGACTCGTTGGCGAGGGCGCGCCACAGGTAGGACCACGTCGGGTTGCCGTGCACAGCGAGGACCGTGCCGACCGGCTCGATGCCGAGCTGCGCCAGCGACGGCCCGGTGTCGAGGACATGCCAGCCTCGCCGGGTGCCGGCGTCCGCGCCGACGCCCGGAGCATCGACGATGCGGCTGAACCTGTCCTGGAGTCCGGGCAGGCCGGAGGGTGGGCGTGTGGCCGACCTCACCACTTGAGTTCCATCATCGCCGTGTTCAGGCCTGAACCGACCCCCATGAGCAGCACTCGGTCGTCGCGCTTCAGCGTGCTCGACTGCAGGTCGAGCGTGATCGGGATGGAGGCGGGGCCGACGTTGCCGAGCGTCGGGTACGTCGTGGGCACTCGCTTCCTGTCGAGCCCGACCGCCTTGACGATCGCGTTCGTGTGCACGCGGGAGACCTGGTGGGTGATGTAGTGGTCCATCGACGACCAGTTCCAGTCGGCCTGGGCTTCCTTCCAGGCGGAGACGACGAGGTCGAGCCCTCCCTTGAGGAGCGCCTTCGCGTCGGTGAACATGCCCTGGACGCTGCCGACGCAGAGCTCGTGGAACTGGGTGGCCGCCCGGGTCACGCCGCCGAGGATCTGGTGGCCCTCCGGATGCTCGTCGGTGCGGCCGAGCACGGCCGCCGCCGCCCCCGAGCCGAGCGTGAGACTCGCGAACTCGCTCATGAAGTCCTCGCGGCCGATGTCGTCGCGCAGCAGGCGGTTGATGGTGTTGACCTGGATCTCGTCGGCGTCCTCGCCGTTGACGATGATGGCGTAGCGGATCTGCCCGGCCTCGATCATCTGGGCGGCGAGCGTCATGCCGTTCACGAAGCCCAGGCACGCGTTCGCGATATCGAAGTTCACGGCCGAGCTCGGCATCCCCAGTCCGTGGTGCATGCGGACGGCGACCGAGGGCTCGAGGTGCGTGCGGGTCACGGAGGTGTTGATGAGGAGGCCCACGTCGCTGGCGTTGACGCCGGCACGCCGCAGCGCCTCCTGTCCCGCGGCCACGGTCGCGTCGGTGAAGGACTCGCCGTCGGCCCAGTTTCGCCGTTCGGTGACCCCGGCGACGCGCTCGAGGAGGTTGCCGGGGAGTTTCAACCGCTTCAAGCCCGAGGCGAGCTGGCCTTCGATTTCCGAGGAGGCGGTGGCCTTCGACGGGAGGCGGCTCGCGACCGACAGCAGCGAGACGTTGTGGAAGCGAGTAGTCGCGTTACCTGTCATAGATGTGATTTGCGTCCTGAGCCGTACGAGGGGTGTGGAGGGGCGTAACCACGTCAGTCTAGGTGCTCGACGGTGACCGAACTCTCAGGCCGAATCAATAGCGTGCAGAGATGTTGCCAAGTGATATTCCCACCCATGAAGATCTGCTTGAACTGACCGAGTACCGGGGCGAGGGCAGCGTGAGCATCGCCATCCCGGCATCGAGTGCTCCGAGCGAGTCCGAGGCTCTGCGACTTGAGCTGCGCGCGGCGGTGAGCCAGGCGGCGAAAGAGCTCGAGGCGCTCGGCCTGGACCGGACGCGAATCGCGAAGACCCTCGATCCCGCGAAGCAGCTGGAGTCCGATCCTGAGTTCTGGCGGGCGCAATCCCGGTCGCTCGTCATCCTCGCCTCACTTGACCGCTTCCGCACCTTCCGCCTCGCGAACCGCCTCGGCCAGCACGTCGCCGTCGGCGACCGCTTCGATGTCGGCGCACTCCTGCGGGCCACCACCTTCCCGAACTGCGGGTTCGTGCTCGGGCTCTCCCGAGGCGAGGTGACGCTGTTCGAGGTGCTCGCCGACGCGAAGCCGCGCCAGCTGCCCATCGAGGGGCTCCCCGACGACCTCCCCCTGGTGCTCGAGCACACGACGACGGGCGGACGCTTCGACCGACAGCGAGCGCAGGGCACGACGGGCGACCGCATCGGCCACGAGCGGTTCGCGAGGATCGTGCAGGAGCAGGTCATCCCGATCCTCCGGGAATCGGGCGCACCGCTCATCCTCGCGGCGACGGGCGACTTCGACACCGCCTACCGGGCAGTGAACGAGTACCCGGGGCTCCTCGAGCAGCGCATCGGAGCGCATCCCGGGTCGTTGGCCGCCGGCGAGCTCGACGCGAAGGCCCGCGGCATCCTCGACGACCACTACCGCAGCGAGATCAACACGTGGCGCGAGGAGTTCGGGACGAAGCGCAGCAACGGGCACGCGACGACCTCGATCAACGAGGTGGCGAGGGCCGCGTCGCAGGGCGCCGTCGCTGAGCTGTACTTCGACATGGACTCCACGCTCGAGGGAGAGCTCGACGAGCACGGCAGGCTGACGCGCGCCGAGACCCCCGGTCCGCACACCTACGCGATCGTCGACGAGATCGCGGCGCGCGCCCTCAAGCACGGCGCGAAGGTCAGGGCAGTGCGCAGAGGCGACCTGGTGGACGGTGCGGAGGTGGCCGCGACGCTGCGCTACCCGCTCGACGCCACCGCGTAGACCGGCGGCAGGGCCCGACGGGGGTGGGGTGCGGACTCGGATCGAGTCGGTGTCCCACCCTTTCCCGTGCGTCCCCTCACGCGCCGCCGAACCGGAGCGCCTCGGCGTCGAGGCGGTTTTGGGCCTGCTCGATCGTCCGCGACGAGTAGGTACCGGATGACCTGGCGTCGAGCAGCGCGAGCTGGGCGTTCTCGAGCAGGATGCGCGTGAGCTCTTGGCGCTGCAGGTGCGCGTCGTCGAGATCCTCGTCGAGCTCCGCGCGGTTGGCGAGCAGGCCGCCCATGCGGGACGCGAGCGCGCGCACCTGCTCGAGGACCTCCGGGTCGTACGCCTGTCCGTCCGCGCGCCGCAGCTCGGGGTTCGCGAGCGAATCCTGCGCGACCTCGAAGACCTCGTCAGCGAGGCTCGAGAGCTCCCGCGCGTCTGCCTGCGCGTCGGTGCCGGTCACGCCGAGCCGCTTGATGAGCCACGGGAGCGAACCGCCCTGGACCACGAGCGTGACGATCGCGACGGTGAAGGCGATGAGGATGAGCTGCGGACGGTACGGGAAATCCGAGGGCAGCGACTGTGCGGCGGCGAGCGTCACGACGCCCCGCATCCCCGACCAGGCGAGCACGGCTCCACCGCGCCATCCCAGCCCCTCGTCCCGGTAGAAGGCCATGTCCGCGCTCGCCCGCTTCGCCCGGTCGAGCAGGCGTGGCCGCACGTTGTCCTTGCCGGCGACGCGTTCCAGGAACCGGTCGAGGCGAGGAGCGACGAGCGTGGCCCTGCGCTGTTCGCTGCGGAGCATCAGCACCAGGGGAATGACGAACGCGACCCTGATGAGGACGAGTGCCGCGGTCGCGAGGAGTCCGATGCCGACCGCGCGCAGGAGGCCGATGCCGTCCTCGTCGCCGTCGACCGACTCGATGAGCGCCGAGAGTTCGAATCCCATGAGGAGGAAGACGCCGTTCTCAAGGAGCAGCTGCGCCGTGCGCCAGTTGGTGCGCTCGCTCATTCGGTCCTGTGGACTGAAGCGGCTGGCACTCGCGTGCCCTGTGACGAGACCCGCGACGACGACGGCGAGCACGCCGGAGCCTCCGATCTCCTCGGTGGGCACGTAGGCCAGGAACGGAACCGTGAACGAGATCGCGGTCGTGAGCACGGGGCTGCCCAGCTTCGAGCGCACGAACACGGTCACTGCACCGACGACGGCGCCGAGCACCACGGCGAGCGCCACGGCGAGCACGAAGTCGCCGACCGCACCCCAGAACGAGAGGGCCCCGGCCGTCGCCGCGATGGCACTGCGCAGCATGACGAGGGCCGTGGCGTCATTCACGAGCCCCTCGCCCTCGAGCACCGTCACGAGACGGGGTGGCAGCCCGAGCCGCTTGCCGATGGCTGTCGCCGCCACGGCGTCCGGCGGGCTGATGACGGCGCCGAGCGCGACCGCTGCGGCGAAGTTCAGATCCGGGAGCAGCGCGAAGAGGAGCAGCCCGCTGCCGAACGCGGAGATGATCACGAGCAGCACGGACAGGCCGGTGATGGAGCGCAGGTTGCGGCGGAAGTCGGTCAGCGGAACGTTCACGGCGGCCGAGTAGAGGATCGGCGGGAGCACGATCGTGAGGATGATCTCCGGCGGGAACTCGAAGTCGGGGACCCCGGGGAGATAGCCGACGCCGATGCCCACGAGGACCAGCAGGATGGGCGCGGCCACCCCGAGCCTCGGTGCGATCGCGGCGACCGCGACGATGATGAGGATCGCGGCGACGCCGAAGACTGCGAGTTCGAGCTCCATGGAACAGCAGACTAATCGGCTGGGGAAGACCGGCCGCCCCGGGACGCGCGTCGAAATGTTGCACTCCATTTCGGTCGGTGACGCGCCCCGACTCACGGCCTTCACGCGCGGACCTACGATCGGGCAACTCCACGCACCGTCAGCACCTCTGCTCCGGCGTTCGTGGGGCCCACGATCCCGTGAGAGAGGCACCATGACGAGACGCCAAGGCCCCGGACGATTCACGGTCGGACTCGCCCTCCAGGGAGCAGGCTGGCATCCGGCCGCCTGGACGGTCCTCCCGCGCGGTGACGGCACCAGGCTCACTGAGCTCGGCTACTGGCGCGACCTCGTGCAGCACGCCGAACGAGCCGGCATCGACTACGTCACCTTCGAGGACGCCTACCAGATCGAGGGGAGCGCCCCAGACTGGGAGGCGCCCCGCGACCTCGCCGAGGTGTCGCTCGACGCGACCCTCCTGGCAGCGTCGCTCGCGCCGCTCACGAAGCGCATCGGTCTGGTCCCGACCATCGGTCTGACGCACGCGGAGCCCTTTCACGCGGCCACGAGCATCCAGACCCTCGACCACGTCTCGCTCGGCCGCGCCGGACTGCGCGCGAAACTGAGCGCGAGCGCGGCCGAGGCCGCGAGCTTCGGCCGCAAGAGCTCGCTCGGCCTCGACGCGATCTTCGCGGAGGGCACCGACGCCGTCGAGGTCATCCGCCGGCTCTGGGACAGCTGGGAAGACGACGCCGTCATCCGCGACGAGAGTACCGGCCGCTTCATCGACGCCGATCGCCTGCACTACGCCGACTTCGAGGGAGAGCACTTCAGCGTCAAGGGGCCATCGATCGTGCCCCGCTCACCGCAGGGCCAGCCCCCCGTCTTCGCCCTCGCGCAGGCCGAGGAGTCGTTCGAGTTCGCGGCTCGGCAGGCAGATGTCGTGTTCATCACTCCGGGTCGCTCGACGGTCGCGGAGCTGGTGGCGACCATCAGGGACGCGGAGCTGCGTGTGGGCCGCACGGGGGAGCCGCTGCGCATCGTCGCCGACCTGGAGATCTTCCTCGGCGACGAAGACGGCTCCACCGAAGAGCACTTCCGCGCCCTCGACGAGCGTGTCCGCGCGGACTCCGGGTATCGCAGCGACACGAGGGTCGTCGTGCGCTCGAACGTCATCACGGCAGAGCTGATCGCGAAGTACGCCGACGCTGGCCTCGACGGCGTCCGGGTCCGCCCGCTCACGCACGGCGACGTGGCCGAGTTCGTCGACCGCGTTCGGCCGATGCTCGAGGCCAGGGGCATCGTCGCGCCCCCGAACCCGCGCGAGAAGTCGCCGAGCCTTCGAAAGACGTTCGGCCTCGTCCCTCGGCCGGCCAACCGGTTCGCAGCCTCCCACGCGGAGCGGCCCGGGACCGCAGGCTCCGCAGCGACTCGCGCTCACAAGAGCTCCGCGCAGCCGGCACCCGCACGAAAGGCACACCGCGCATGACCAGCTCACCACTCAAGCAGGTCCACCTCGCCGCGCATTTCCCCGGCGTCAACAACACCACCATCTGGACCGACCCGGACGCCGGGAGCCAGATCGACCTCGCCTCCTTCCGCACCTTCGCGGAGACAGCGGAGCGCGGCAGGTTCGACTACCTCTTCCTCGCAGAGGGGCTGCGGCTCCGCGAGCACAAGGGGCGCATCCACGAGCTCGACGTCGTCGGTCGCCCTAACACGCTCGTGATCCTCGCCGCCCTCGCGAGCCTCACCACCCACATCGGGCTCGTCGGCACGCTCTCCTCCACCTTCAACGAGCCCGCCGACCTCGCACGCCAGCTCGCGACGCTCGACCACCTCTCCGGTGGCAGGGCGGGCTGGAACGTCGTCACCTCGAGCGACGCCTTCCATGGCCAGAACTTCCGCCGCGGCGGCTTCCTCGAGTACTCGGAGCGCTACGAGCGCGCCGAGGAGTTCGTGCGGCTCTCGAAGCGCCTCTGGGACTCCTGGGAGTCCGACGCGATCGCCGCGAACCCCGGCCGTGGAGAGTACCTGCGCCAGGACGGCGTGCAGCGCATCAACCACGTCGGCAAGCACTTCGACATCGAGACAATCTCGAACGTGCCGCGAAGCCCGCAACGGTATCCGGTCATCGTGCAGGCCGGCGACTCGCCGGCGGGGCGCGACTTCGCATCCGCGAACGCCGAGATCATCTTCTCGCTGCACGCGGCCTTCGAGGACGGCAGGCGCTTCTTCGACGACGTCAAGTCCCGCCTCCCCGCCGTCGGGCGGTCGAAGGACTCGCTCCTCATCATGCCTGCCGCGACCTTCGTCGTGGGGGACTCCGAGGCGGATGCACGCGAGCGGTCCCGCGAGGAGGCACTCGCCCAGATCAGCCCGCAGACGGCGATCGCGATGCTCGAGCAGGTGTGGGGGAAGGACCTGTCCGACGTCGACCCGGACGGGCCGCTTCCCGACCTCGAACCCGGCGACCAGCTCATCCGTGCCGGTCAGGCCAACGACCTCTCCAAGCAGCGCGCCCAGATCTCGAAGTTCCGGGAGATCGCGGAGCGCGAGTCGCTCAGCGTCCGAGAGCTCATGCTGAAGCTCAACACGCGCCACACGTTCGTCGGAACCGGCTCGCACATCGCCGACGAGATCTCGCGCTACGTGCAGGGCGGTGCCGCGGACGGGTTCGTGATCGTCCCCTCCCTGATCCCGAACGGGCTCGACCGGTTCGTCGACGAGGTCGTCCCCGAGCTGCAGGAGCGCGGCGTCTATCGCGAGGAGTACACGCCGGGTGCGACCCTCCGCGAAACCCTCGGCCTGCCGTCCGAGCCGCCGTCGGCGGAGGCACCGAGCGGTCAGCTGCTCGGCACGGGAGGCACCGTGGGGGCCTGAGCTCCTGGCGCAGGGACGAGCGCCCCGAGTGCGCGGCGAGGTCAGCGCTGGAGTGGCGCGAGGCCTCGCGCGTCGAGCGCGGTCTCCAGAAGGCCGACGGCCCTCGGGCCCACACCGTGCAGCGACAGGAGGTGCTCGCGGCTCGCGCCAGCGACGTCTCCGAGCATCGTCTGGCCAGCCTCCGCCAGCGCGCGCGTCGCCGGAGCGCCGATCCCGAGGCGCGCGAGCGGTTCCGCGTCGGCCGTCGAGGGCTCGGCGGGAATGCGATGCACGCCGAAACGGTCCTCTGGGTCGATCCGGCCCAGCAGCTTCTGGGAGAGGCGGCCGAGCGTGCTGAACTCTTCCGGGGTGAGGGCGTCGACGATGAGCTCGCGCACCTTGGCGACGTGCCCTGGCGCGGTCTCCTCGAGGAACGACATCCCCTCGTCGCTGAGCTTGGCGATCTTCGCCCGTCGATCGTCTGGGTGGCTCGTGCGCTCGACGTAGCCTCGCTGCTCGAGACCGAGGACGACCCTGGAGAGGCGGGGGAGCGTCGCGTTGGTGCGCGTCGCGAGGTCGGTCATCCGCAGGCTGCGCCCCGGCGATTCCGAGAGCACGGCCATCACGAGGTACTCGTAGTGCGTGACGCCGGCGTCACTGCCGAGCTGAGTGTCGAGTGCCCCCGGGAGGAGCTCGACGACCCCGATGAAGTGCAGCCACGAGTGCTGCTCGTCTGCGGTCAGCCATCTGGGTTCGGTCATTGCCCCATTGTCCCGACTTTTAGTTGTAGATGCAAGTTTTTGAGTGCTACGGTTCCTGCCATGACGACAACAGACGGCGACAAGCTCGACGCAGGCACCGGCATGGGCCTCGTCTCCCTCCACGTCGGCGACCTCGCCGCGCAATCCGAGTACTACCGAACGGCCCTCGCGCTCGAGCCGATGGCCGAGGCCGACGGCGAGATCACGCTCGGCCGCGGGCAGACTCCGCTCGTGCGCCTGCGCCACACCCCGGGCCTCCCGATTCCCTCGCGCCGTGCCGCCGGGCTCTTCCACACGGCGCTCCTCTTCGAGACGCCGAGCGACCTCGCCGCGACGGTCTACCGAGCCGCGCAGCACAAGCGCTCGCAGTTCGTCGGCTCCTCCGACCACCACGTGAGCGAGGCGTTCTACTTCACCGATCCAGAGGGCAACGGCATCGAGCTCTACACCGACCGGCCCCGCGACACCTGGCTCGACGCCTCCGGCCGCATCGCCATGTCGACCGAGTTCCTCGACCCGAACGCCTACCTGCGCGCCAACCTCGTCGAAGCGACCGCGGATGCGCCGAACACCGCAGCGGCCGACGTCGGCCACGTGCACCTGCAGGTCGGCGACGTCGACACCGCTCGAGGGTTCTACGTCGACACCCTCGGCTTCGAGACGACCACGACCTATCCGGGTGCCCTCTTCGTGAGCGCAGGCGGTTACCACCACCACGTCGCCCTCAACGTGTGGAACAGCGCGGGAGCCGGCCCCCGAGCCGCGACTCTCGGACTCGGCCAGCTCACCATCGAGGTGCCGGCCCGCGAAGAGATCGATGCGGTCGCCGACCGACTTCGGCGCGCAGGCCTGCAGTTCGCGGATGACGGCGCCTCCATCACCGTGCTGGACCCGTGGCGCTCCGAAGTGGTGCTCCGAACACGCGACCAGGCGGTCGCCGCATGAGCCACCTCGCCATCACGACGGCCCTCACCTCCGCTGGGGGAAGCCTTCAGGACGAGGCGACCGCCCGTCCGATCCTGCTGCTCATGCATGGCTACGGCTCCCATGAGGACGACCTCACCAGCCTCCTCCCGTCACTCGGCGACGGCTTCGCCTGGGCCTCGCTCCGCGCGCCGCTCGTTCTCCGCGAGCAGACACCCGCCGAAGTCGGCTCGTACGCGTGGGTGCCCATCGAGCGTCCCGGGCTCCCGGACCCGGCGCAGGCCGCGGCCGCGACCCACGCAGTGCTCGCTTGGCTCGACGAGCACACGCCGCCGACCGCGAGCATCATCCCCGTCGGGTTCTCCCAGGGTGGGCTCATGGTGACGCAGCTCCTCCGACGCGACCCGCAGCGGTTCGCGCGGGGCGCCGTGCTCTCCGGCTTCTCCCTCCAGGGCGAGCAACCCGGTGACGCTGAGCTGGCACGCATCCGCCCGCCGGTGTTCTTCGGTCGCGGAGACCGGGACCAGATCATCAGCGACCTGACCTTCGAGCGCACCACGGGCTGGCTCGCGGGCCACGCCACCCCGACGGAGAAGGTCTACCCGGGGCTCGCGCACGGCATCTCGCCGCAGGAGCTCCAGGACCTCGCGGCGTTCCTCGCCTGAGAACCGGCCACACGGAATGTGACCCCGCGTGTCCCCCTGGTACTCGAGATTTCGGCCGCCCGCTTCCGCTGGCGGCCGTCTTCCTAGTCTCTGGACATCCCCACCACGAAGGAGTCCAGATGACCCGCTCGACCAGATCCCTCTCCGCTGCCGCCCTCGCTGCGGTCGGGATGATGGCCCTGGCGTCGTGCGCCGGGCAGTCCGGGGCGACCCCGGCGGCGGATGCGGACCCGGTGCAGGGCGGCAACCTCCGCGTCGGCATCCTCAGCGACATCGGGTGCATCGACCCAGCGCAGGTCGGCAACAACAACAACGTCAACATCGCCCGCCAGACCGTCGCATCGCTCACGACGCAGGACGTCGAGACGGGTGAGGTGCTGCCGTGGCTCGCCGAGTCGTGGGAAATCTCCGACGACGCCAAGGAGTTCACCTTCACTCTCGCCGAGGGCCCGACCTTCGCCGACGGCACGCCGATCGATGCGGAGGCCGTCAAGGCCAACGCCGAGGGCATCCAAGCGCTCGGCGCGAAGTCGCCGCTGGGCAATCTCTACCTGGCCGGCCTCGAATCGGTGACGGTCGTCGACCCGCAGACCGTCACCTACACCTTCGCCGAGCCGTCCGCGCAGTTCCTGCAGGCCACCTCGACCTTCACGCTCGGGCTCGTCTCCGCGGAAAGCAGCAAGCTCAGCCAGGAAGAGCGCTGTGCCGGCAACCTCGTCGGTTCCGGACCGTTCTCCGTCGAGTCGTACACGCCGAACGCCGAGACCGTGCTCACCGCGCGCGAGGACTACGCGTGGGGTGCATCCACGACTGGGAACACCGAGCGTCCCTACCTCGACACCATCACGTACTCGGTCATCCCAGAGGCCTCGACGCTCACCGGCTCGCTCCAGTCCGGTCAGCTCGACGTGTCCACCGACGTGTCCTTCGTCGACCTCGACCCGCTCAAGAGCGCAGGAGCAACCGTCGAGAACCGGGCGAACCCGGGCGTCGTCTACAACCTCATCCCGAACGCCTCCCACCCCATCCTCTCGGACGAGAAGGTGCGCCTCGCCGTGCAGAAGAGCATCAACCGCGAGGAGCTCCTCGCGCTCCTGACGCCGGAGGACAGCCCGGCGACGAGCGTGCTCGCAACCTCGACCCCGTACTACAGCGACAAGAGCGACATCCTCGAGTTCAACACCGAAGAAGCCGCCAAGCTGCTCGACGAAGCGGGCTGGACCGAGGGAGCCGACGGCGTCCGCGAGAAGGACGGGCAGAAGCTGAGCTTCGAGCTCGCCTACTGGCAGCCGACCACGAACGTGCTCGAGCAGGTGCAGGTGCAGCTGGCAGCCGTCGGCATCGACCTCCAGCTCCGCGAAGCACCCATCGCCGACGTCACCGCCATCAACGACGGCACGCAGCCGTTCACCTGGGCCAACATCACCCGCGCCGACCCGGACGCGCTGCGCATCTTCTTCTCGGCCGAAGGCGGCAACAAGTACAACTACCGCGAGGTGGGCCCGATCGACGAGGTCCTCAACTCGCAGGCGGCCGTCATCGACGCGGACGCGCGCCAGACGTCGGTCGACGCCGCCGTCACGCAGCTGCTCGAGGAGGGCTACGCCGTTCCTGTCATCCAGCTGTCGACGAACCTCGTCCAGGCGCCCGGCGTGCAGGGCACCCAGTTCGAAGCCTCCAGCCGACTCGACTTCTCGGCAGCCTGGAAGGCCGCGGAGTAGTTCATGGTCCGCTACTTCGCTGCCAGGCTCGCCCTGGGGATCCTGGTCCTCTGGGCGGCCTTCACGCTCTCGTTCCTCCTGCTCTACCTTCTCCCCGGTGACGCGGCCGCAGTGGCCGCGGCCGGTGGAGGTGAAGGCGCGGCCGATCCTGCGGCCGTCGAGGCGCTGCGTGCGGAGCTCGGGCTCGACGCCCCGTTCCACGAGCAGTACCTTGCGGCCCTCGGCGGGGCCCTGATGCTCGACTTCGGCAGCTCCGTCCAGAACGGCATCCCGGCAACCGAGGTACTTGCCCGCGCCCTCCCGTCGACGGCCACGCTCGCCGGCGCAGCGCTTGTCCTCTCCATCGTCGGCGGCGTCGGCCTCGCACTCGTCAGCAACCTCGTCCGGTCGTCCTGGCTGCGCGGCATCCTCCAGTCGCTGCCGTCGCTCGCCATCGCCGTCCCGACGTTCTGGCTGGGCCTGCTGCTCCTGCAGGTCTTCTCGTTCCAGCTCGGCTGGGTGCCGGCCTTCGGAAGCACCGGAATCGTCGGGCTCATCCTGCCCGCGCTCACGCTGTCCATCCCGACGGGGGCCTACCTCGCGCAGGTGCTGACGCGCAGCCTCCACGAGACGCTCGCGCGGCCGTTCGTCGAGCAGGCGAGGGCCAAGGGCGCGGGAGACACGCGCATCCTCGTCCGCCACGCTCTGCGCAACGCGGCCCTCCCGACCCTCACGATCGGCGGCGTGCTCGTGGGCCAGCTCCTCGCCGGCACCGTCGTCACCGAGACCGTCTTCTCCCGCGACGGCATCGGCCGCATGATCGTGACGGCCGTCGCGAACCGCGACATCCCGCTTGTCATGATCGCTGTCGTCTTCGCCGCGGTCGTGTTCGTCGTGACCAACCTCATCGTCGACGCGCTCTACCCGCTCATCGACCCGCGCCTGTCGCACTCCACGAAACAGCAGCGCCCCTCGTCGAAGGGGCGATCAACGCCCCCGCCGACGCCCGGGCTCGTCCCGAACGAGCCGGCTGCCGCGAGGAAGACCGAGGTCCCAGCATGAGCCAGCGTCTTCTCGAGACCGGGCCGGGCCTCGCCCCGCTCAGCCGCACGGAACGCTACGTCGCACCCAGCGCCCGGGACACCCAGGAACACCGCGACGCCCCGGACTGGCAAGAACAGAGAATCGCTGAGCGGACGCCGCAGCCGGTGCCCGAGGCGGTCAAGCCGTCGTCGTTCGCACGCTTCAGCGGCCTCCTGCGCCTGCCATCCCTCATCCTCGCGCTCGCCGTGCTCGCCACGGTCATCGCCTGGGCGATAATCCCGTCCGTCTTCACGCCGTACGACGCCATCAACGGCACGCTCCTCGACCGCCTGCAGCCGCCGAGCGCCGCGCACCCGTTCGGGACGGACAACCTCGGCCGTGACACGCTCGCTCGGTTCATCTACGGGTCGCAGACCACGCTCCTTGCCTCCGGCCTCGCCGTGGTCATCGCCCTCGGCACCGGCGCGCTCCTCGGCCTGCTCGCGGGGTACCTTCGCGGGTTCGTCGACGAGGCGATCATGCGGTTCATGGACGTCATCCTCGCGATCCCGGCGCTGCTGCTGTCCCTCACGATCATCACGGGACTCGGCTTCGGGACGCTCAACATCGCCATCGCGGTCGGCCTCGCCTCGACCGCGGCCTTCGCACGCATCATGCGCTCACAGGTGCTCTCGGTCGCGACGGCCGGCTACATCGAGGCCGCGAAGCTGTCAGGCGCCCGCTGGCCGAGCATCATCTTCCGCCAGGTGCTGCCCGCCGCGATCACCCCGGTGCTCGCGCTCGCCGCCATCGAGTTCGGCGCAGCCGTGCTCGCCATCTCCGCGCTCAGCTTCCTCGGCTTCGGCGCCCCGCCGCCCCAGCCCGAGTGGGGCGCGCTCATCTCCGAGGGCCGCGACTACCTGCAGGCCGCCTGGTGGCTCACGACGCTGCCCGGCCTCGTCATCGTCGCGGTCGTGCTCTCCACCGCCCGCCTCTCCCGCTGGCTCCAAGACCGAGGAGACCGCTCATGACCGCAACGCAGTCACCCACCGTCGGCGGGGCTCCTGCCGAGCCACTGCTCTCCGTGCGCGGCCTGCAGCTCGCCTACAAGGGGGCCACGACGCTCGCCGTCGCCGGCGTCTCCTTCGACGTCTACCCGGGCGAGCAGGTCGCGATCGTCGGCGAGTCCGGCTCCGGCAAGACGAGCGTCGCAAAGTCGATCGTCGACCTCCTCCCGTCGAGCACGGACGTCAGCGCGGATGCGCTCCGCTACGACGGACTCGACCTCACGGCCCTCACCCCGCTCGAGTGGCGCGCTGTGCGCGGCGCCCGCATCGGCCTCATCCCGCAGGACCCCTCAGCGTCGCTCAACCCGCTGCAGACGGTCGGCTCGCAGGTTGCCGAGGTGCTCCTCATCCACGGCCTCGCGACGAAGAAGGACGCTCGTGCGCGGGCCGTCGAGCTGCTGGCGGATGCGGGCATCCCGGACGCCGCGAAGCGCGCAGCCCAGTACCCGCACCAGTTCTCCGGCGGCATGCGGCAGCGCGTCCTCATCGCGTCAGCGCTCGCCGCCTCGCCTGGCCTCATCATCGCGGACGAGCCGACAAGCGCCCTCGACGTGACGGTCCAGCGCCAGATCCTCGACCTCATCGCGGAACGCGCCGCCGAGGCCTCAACGGCGGTGCTCTTCATCACCCACGACCTCGGCGTGGCCGCCGACCGTGCGGACCGCATCCTGGTCATGCAGCACGGCGCGATCGTCGAAGCGGGACCTGCCGCTGAGGTGCTCGAGGACCCGCAGCATCCATACACGAAGCGACTCGTCGCGGCGGCTCCGACGCGGAGCTCGACCAGGCTCGTGCCGGCGCAGGGCTCCCTCGCGGTAGACCGGAGCAGGCCCGTGCTCGAGGTCTCCGGCCTCAGCAAGGCCTTCCGGCTCCCAGGCGGGGCACGCGTGGATGCGACGAAGGACGTCGGGTTCTCGATCGCCCGCGGCGAGAGCTACGCGCTCGTCGGGGAATCGGGCTCCGGCAAGAGCACCACGGCGCGACTCGCGCTGCTGCTCGAACGGCCAGACCAGGGCAGCATTCGCCTCGACGGCGTCGAGGTCGCCGGAGCGCGAGGCGGCGCGCTCAGGGCCTTCCGTCGCAGGACGGGGCTGGTGCACCAGGACCCGTACTCCTCGCTCGACCCGCGGTTCACCGTCGCCGAGTCCATCGAGCAACCACTGCGCGCCTTCGGCGTCGGCGACAAGGCGTCGCGGCGAGCGCGCGTCCTCGAGCTGCTCGACGACGTCGCACTGCCCGAGAGCTTCGCCGAGCGGCGCTCCACGCAGCTCTCCGGCGGGCAGCGCCAGCGCGTGGCCATCGCCAGGGCGCTCGCGCTCAGGCCCGAGCTCATCGTGCTCGACGAGGCAGTGTCGGCGCTCGACGTCTCCGTGCAGGCACAGATCCTGCAGCTGCTGGTCGACCTGCAGGCGGAGCACTCGCTGAGCTACCTCTTCATCACCCACGACCTCGGCGTCGTGCGGCAGATCGCCGACAGGGTCGGCGTGCTCCGCCGGGGAGAGCTTCTGGAGGAGGGCACGGTCGACGAGGTCTTCGAGCGCAGCACCAACGACTACACGCGGGCGCTCGTCGACGCGATCCCGGGTGTGCGACCCGCCGAGCGAGTCCTGGAGGTCATCGCGTGACCTCCGCCGCCAGACTCGTCGACAGCGACAGCAGCAAGGGCGCGCGCTGCATCGCCGTGATCGGCGCGGGCCCGCGCGGCGCCGGACTCCTCGAACGCATCGTCGCCAACTACGACGCCGACCGCACCGGTCAGCTCGTCGTGCACCTCATCGACCCGCACCCGCCAGGCGCCGGGCGCATCTGGCGCGACGCGCAGTCCGGGCTCCTCAAGCTCAACTCGCTCGCGGCCGACGTCACGATGTTCACCGACGAGACGAGCACCATCGAGGGGCCCGTCCGCGAGGGGCCATCGCTGGTCGAGTGGGCGCAGCTCGCGACGCGCGGCGCGCTGCCCGGGTACGACCTCGACGCGGAAGTCCCGCAGCTCGCCGCGGAGATCCGGGCACTTGGTCCCGCGAGCTTCCCCACCAGGCGGCTCCAGAGCCGGTACCTCGGATGGTTCTTCGAGCAGGCCGCGGATGCCGCGCCGGAAGGGCTGACCGTGCTGGTGCACACCGCGCACGTGACAGGCGTCACGACGCTCGAGAACGGCTCCCAGCGGGTCGAGCTCGACACGGGCGACGGGCTCACGGTCGACGTGGTCGTCTACGCCCTCGGCCACTCGGGGACACGCGTCCACGAGGGCACCAGGACGGCCGAGCTCAGCGACTTCGCGGCGCGCCACGAGCTCGCATACGTGCCGCCCTCGTTCACTGCAGACGCCGACTTCAGCGCCGTTCGAGCAGGGGAGCCCGTCATCGTCCGCGGGCTCGGACTCGCCGCCGTGGACCTGCTCGTGCTCCTCACCGAGGGCCGGGGCGGGGCGTTCGTGCGGAGCCCGGACGAGGGACGCCTGACGTACCTACCTTCAGGACGCGAGCCGCGCATCCTCGTCGGCTCAAGGCGCGGCGTCCCGTACCACTCGAAGGTCACCAGCGTGCTGCAGGGAGAGCCATTCGAGACGCGCTACTTCACGCCGGACATCGCGCGGGAGGTCGTCGCGCGGCACGACATCCTCGACTTCCGCGCGCACTTCTGGCCGCTGCTCGCGAAGGAGATGCTCCACGGCTACTACCGGGAGCTGTTCACGGGCCACCCGGAGCGCGTCCGCATCTCCTGGGTCGAATTCCGGGCGGAGCTCGACCGTTTCGGCGCGCAGTCTCCAGAGCTGCACGACGCGGTCATCGCCGCGCTCGTCGACCCAAGCGACGAACTCGACATCGCGACCTTCGACCACCCCCTTCGCGGGGCCACCGCCACAGACGTCGGGTCGGTCTCAGCCTCGCTGCACGCGTACATTCGCGAGGATCTGCGACGCAGGAACCGGCAGGAGCACAGCGAGAGCCAGGGGCTCTTCCTCGCGCTCCTCTTCTCGTACATGACCTTCGTGGAGTTCCAGGACGCACCCAACTGGTCACCCGCATCCCTCGTGGGGGACGTGCGCGTCTGGTGGAAGGGCTTCTTCAGCTACGTCGCCTCCGGTCCACCCGGGCACCGCCTCGACGAGCTCCTCGCGCTCAGCGAAGCCGGTGTCGTCCACTTCCTCGGAGGCGACCTCCGAGTCTGGGAAGACGAGGAGACCGGGTCGTTCCGCGCGAGAGGCAGCACGCTCGAGCAGGAGGTCTCGGCCCGCGCGCTCATCGACGCCTGGCTCCCGGACTCCGACGTCGCGCACACCGACAACGACGCGCTGCGCCAGCTCCTCGCGTCCGGTGAGGGACGCGAGCGCGTCGCCGTCACGCCGGAGGGCAGCCTCGCCATCGGCGTCATCGAGGTACGACGCGCTGACTCGCGCATCGTGCGAGCCGACGGAACCGCGCATCCGCGACGGTTCGCCGTCGGTCCGTACACCTCGAATCCGTTCGTGGGCGCCTTCTCGCGCCCGAGGACCAACGCCGTGTCATTTCGCGAGAACGACGCCGTCGCGCTGAGTACCTTGAGACTTGTCGGCGACATCAGCAGAGAGAACCAGGATCGGGAGCAGCATGACCACGCAGCAGAGCACCACCACCGGAGACCAGTTCGGCAGGCGCTGGGCGGCCTGGCACGACAGTCGTGAACGCGCGGTCCGAGCACCGTACGGGCCCGCGGCGCTCGTCGCCACGAACTGGCTGGCCGACGGCATCGAACTCAAGCTCGACACCGTAGCGGGAGCCTGGACGATCACGGACGGGGCCGTCGTCGGCACGGGGCTCGCCTCGAGCGGGTACACCGACGCTTCCGGCGAGGCGGTCGGGGACCGGGTCGCGCTCACCGCGGGAGAGGAGCTCCGCGACGGCGAGCGCATCCTCCGTGCCTTCGCTCGAGACGACCAGCGGGCGCTTCGCGTGCTGGACCCGGGAGCTCCCGGACGCGCGGCGCTGCTCGGCATCGACAGCTACGCGCCCGGTGACGACTACGTCGTCTCCGCCACCTTCCGCCCGTCGACCGAGCAGGTCGACGTGCTCCAGGCCGACGGCTACGTCTCCAGGAAGGACCTCGGCGGGAAGCTCGACTTCACGCTGGGCGGAGCCCAGTTCTCGATCGACGCCGACCCCTCGGAGGCTGGCCTGCAGGTTGTCTTCGCGGATGCCACCAGCGGCGACGAGAGCTACCGTTTCCGGTTCCTCACCGTCCCAGCGCCAGAGGCCGATGGGTCGACGACGATCGACTTCAACCGCGCCTACCTGCCGCCGTGCGCTTTCAGCGACCAGTTCGTCTGCCCGACGCCCGCCGCAGACAACCGCCTCACGGTGCCGGTACGAGCGGGGGAGCGTAACGCCATCACGGCGTAGGACTCGACGTTCCCGGTTGGAGCCTCGTCCCGCTGGAGGTCGATTCGGGCACGGATCGACGGCGCCACGGCCGCAGGCCGCCCGCTCACTCCTCCGCGCCCCAGGGCTCCGGTTCGATGTCGCGACCGCGGATGCGATCGATCTCGCGCCGCTCGCGCTTCGTCGGCCTGCCGGCACCACGGTCGCGGAACGCGATGGGCGCGGCGAACTCCCGCGGGGGAGGCGGCGGCGAGTTGTCGATGAGAGCCTTCGCCGCGATCGGCGCGCCGACGCGCTTCTTGAGCAGCTGCTGCGCGACCAGGATCCGATCACGATCCGTGCGCACGCGAACCTCGTCGCCGACGTGGATGCGCTGGGCGGGCTTCGCCCGGTCGCCGTCGATCTTCACGTGCCCGGCCTTGCAGGCGGCCGTGGCGGCGCTGCGCGTCTTGAAGATGCGCACGGCCCAGAGCCAGACGTCGACGCGCACGGACGCGGGGCCGGCTTGTGGGGAGCCATGCTCGTCGGGGTCCATCCGCTGATGGTAGCGAGTCCGAGCTCGTCCGCGAATCGCGGTCCGCCGTCGGCGTACGACGCGACCATCCGGCGACACGCTGGCCCACCCAGTCGCTGGGGTGCTGCCGCTGAGAGAATGTGCGCATGGTGAGCAGAGAGCCGGAGGCCCCGATGCGGTGGGTGACGCTGCCGAACGCCATCTCGGTGGCTCGGCTGCTCGTCTTCGTGCCGCTCACGATCTGGCTCGCCGACGATGGCAGAGCACTCGCGGCGACCCTGAGCCTCGCTGCCTTCGGCGCGACCGACTGGATCGATGGGTTCCTCGCCCGCCGCCTCGGGCAGGTCTCACGGGTGGGGGAGGTCCTCGACCCGGTCGCGGACCGACTCGGCATCATCGCCATCGGCCTCGGGCTTGCCCTCCTGGGCTACTTCCCGTGGTTCGTCCTCATCACGATCTTCGTGTGCGACGTGGCTCTGCTCGTGATCGGGCTCACCCGCCTCGACCGCGTCCGCGAGGGGAGGGTCAACCTGCTCGGCAAGGCCAGGTCGGCGTTCATCATGGTCGCGATGCCGCTCCACCTGCTCTCCTACGCCGCTCAGGTGCCGGCTGAGCCCCTGCGCGGCATCACGTGGTGGATGCTCGCGATCGGCACGGTGCTGCACGTCGCCGCTGGTGCGGTCTACGCCGTCAGGTACCTGCGCCGCCGGGCTCCGTGACGAAGTCGATGAGCTCCTCGACGCGGCCGAGCAGCGACGGCTCCAGGTCGCGGTAGTCGCGGACCTGCTCGAGGATGCGCTGCCACGCTCTCGCGGTGTCCGCCTGCTCCTCGGCCGGCCAGCCGAGCGCCCGGCAGATGCCCTTCTTCCAGTCTTGCCCACGGGGGATGACCGGCCAG
Organism: Pseudoclavibacter sp. RFBA6; assembly: GCF_002931575.1. NCBI lineage: Bacteria > Bacillati > Actinomycetota > Actinomycetes > Micrococcales > Microbacteriaceae > Pseudoclavibacter > Pseudoclavibacter sp. RFBA6. Next base: position 330,301 of record NZ_PSUA01000010.1, read on the forward strand.
GCCTTGAGCCCGAGGCGCTCGGGCTTGACCGACTGCCACACGTCCACGTAAGGGTGCCCGACGACGCGGACGTGGGACGCGCCGAAGCGCTTCGTGATGTCGTCCGCGATGCGCTGCTCCTTGGAGCCCTTGACGAGGTGGTCGAGCAGCACGCCGACGCGCCGCGTCTGGCTCGGGCCGAAGACCGTGAGCACCTCGGCGAGGTGGTCGGCGCCCTGCAGGAACTCGACGACGACGCCGTCGATGCGGAGGTCGTGGCCCCAGACCTTCTCGACGAGCTCGGCGTCGTGCTTCCCCTCGACGAAGATGCGACCCGCCCTCGCGGTGCGGGCCTTCGCGTCCGCGACGTGGAACGACCCGGATGCGCTCCTCGCGCGCCCGGACGGCTGCTTGGCGACCGGAGGGCCGAGGAGGACCGGCTCGTCCTCGAGGAGGAAGATCGAATCGGCCGGGAAGGCCTTGCGCTGCCCGTCGAAGTCCAGCAGCGTCACGGTCTGCTTGTTGGCCGAGGCGAGGCGACCGTAGAAGCCCGTAGCGGCGTCCTCGAGCCACATGCCGCTCGCCATGGGGACCTTGCGCGTCAACGGGGCGGATTTGCGCGCCCGCATCTGTGCGACGGGATCACCGCCGTAGCGGTCGTCGGATGCGTTCTCGTCAGAAGAAGACAGGTGTGCCACCCAGGGAGTGTACGCCGAGGGTGAAAACCGGCAACGATTCGGTCGCTCGTTTCGACAACACTCAGTCGTCTGACGCACAATGGCTGGCGGTGCTTGTGCAGTTCACCGACCGGAATTCGGGCACCCCCGATTCCGCTACGCTTGAGCACCGACTCGAGGAGGCAAATATGGCTGGGTCTGACGCTGAGGCGCGAACCCCTGACGGCGACGGCGTCGTCGATGAACAGACGCAATCGTCGACGATGTCGTTCACTGGCGATTTCAGCGCGCAACTCGCCGCGCTCATCGCCGGCGGTGTCTCGAAGGAGGAGATGGAGTCGATCAGCGCCCTTCCCTCCGGCTCCGCGCTCCTGATCGTGCGCAGGGGCTCCAACGTCGGGGCCAGGTTCCTGCTCGACACCGACCTCCAGGTCGCCGGTCGCCACCCGAACGCTGAGATCTTCCTCGACGACGTCACCGTCTCTCGTCGTCACGCTGAGTTCACGAGGCACGGCCGCGAGTTCCACATGCGCGACCTCGGCTCGCTCAACGGCACCTACTACAACGGCGAGCGCATCAACTCCGCAGTGCTCACGAACGGCGGAGAGGTGCAGGTCGGCAAGTTCCGGCTCACGTTCTACAGCTCGCCGCTCGACACGAGCCTCACGTCCGCGTCTGCCGGGAACTGACGGTGGCCGCTATCGCGGCGGCTTCTTCCAGTGGACAGGGCCGCATGCTCAGCATCGGACAGGTCCTCCAGCGGCTGAACGTCGAGTTCCCCGAGCTGAGCCCGTCGAAGCTGCGGTTCCTCGAGGACAAGGGGCTCGTGCATCCCGAGCGCACGCCCAAGGGCTACCGCAAGTTCTCCGCCGCCGACGTCGCTCGGCTGCGCGAAGTGCTCACCATGCAGCGGGACCTCTACCTGCCGCTCAAGGTCATCGCGGAGTACTTCGACGCGCTCGACCGTGGACTCGAGCCAGAGCTGCCGGGTTCGAGGGCGCCGCAGCGGCAGACGATGCTCGCTGCCGGCACCGTGCTCGATCGCGCACAGCTCCTCGAGCGCTCCGGCGCGAAGCCCGCCCTCCTCGAGCAGGCAGTGAGCGCTGGGTTGATCCCGGCGGCCAGCCGGTACCAGGACGACGAGCTCACGATGCTGAGCACGCTCGTCGAACTGGAGAAGGTCGGTATCGAGCCGCGACACCTCCGACCGTTCCGCGCCGCAGCGCACCACGAGTTCGGTCTCATCGAGCAGGCCCTGTCGACAAGCACTCGACGGTCGCGTTCGGGTGGCGAGACGCTCGAGCGGGCCCACGAGCTGGCTGAGCACCTCGAATCCGTCCGGCGATCGCTCATCCGCCAGGCTGTCCGCGGTCGCAGGTAGCTTCACCCTCCACTTGAACGTCAAGCGGATTCGCACGGCGCGAGCTCTCGTCGCGACACGCCGCTGCTCGCATCCCGAAGCCCGAGATTCAGGGCGACACAGCTCGGGATCACATCGTTGTCGTTCGGAAGTAGCCGAGTCGCACGCGCTCCAATAGAATCAACTCAGACGGCTCGGGACTTACCTCAAGTTCCCCTGTGGTAAGACCCACTGCTTCCGCCCCAGTGCTACTGGGAGCTGAGCCAGTCGAAAACGTGTGAAAGGTGCAGGCATGAGCGAGCAGGGACAGGGCGACGCGCCAACCGGCGGCGAGTTGGTCTTCACCGACGGCATTCCGGACCTCGATCCGGGTTCCGGCTACCGCGGCGCCGTTGCCGCGCGGGCCGCCGGCATCACCTACCGCCAGCTCGACTACTGGGCTCGGACAGGCCTCGTCGAGCCGACCGTGCGCGGTGCGAAGGGGTCTGGCTCCCAGCGTCTCTACTCGTTCAGGGACATCCTCGTCCTCAAGCTCGTGAAGCGACTCCTCGAGACCGGCATCTCGCTGCAGCAGATCCGCACCGCAGTCGACCAGCTGCACGAGACCGGTGTCGTCGACCTCGCGCAGACGACCCTCATGTCCGACGGTGCGAGCGTGTATCTCTGCACCTCGAACGACCAGGTCATCGACCTCGTGCACCGCGGTCAGGGCGTCTTCGGTATCTTTGTCGGCCAGGTGCTCCGCGAGGTCGAATCGACGCTCGTGGACTTCGAGCAGCAGACCATCGACCCTGTTGACGAGCTCGCCGCTCGCCGCGCAAGTCGCGCCAGCTAGCCGCCGGACGCCGCGCCCTCGTTCTTCGACCGGCCCCGCTGACGCCCACGCGTCACCGGGGCTTCGTCGTTGGTGCCGGCGGCGTTCGCGTATGGGCCGAGACGCCCCGCGCGCATGATGCGCTCGAGGAGCGTGTCGAAGCTCGCGGCCATCTCCTCGGCGGAGCTCCCGGGCCACAGGTGCACGGGCTTCGCCGCGCCCGTGGCCTGCTGCAGCGACGTCCGCTCTGGCAATGCGGGGGAGAGGACAAGCGGTCCGAACATGTCGCGCAGCTCGCCGAGCCTGAACTGGTGCTCGATCGACTGATGCTTCGCTCGGTTGACGATGATGCCGAGCGGCTGCAGCCTCGGCGAGAGCTCGCGCCTGATCTCGTCCACGGCGCGCAGGGCGCGGTCCGCGGCCGCCACCGAGAAGAGTCCCGGCTCCGTCACGACGGCGACCCGGTCAGACGCAGCCCAGGCTGTCCTGGTGAGGGCGTTGAGGGATGGCGGGCAGTCGATGAGGACCAGGTCGTAGTCGGCTTCGACGATGGCCAGGGCCTCCTCGAGGCGCCAGATCTCGCGGATCGACGGGTTCGGAGTGTCGAAGCTCAGCGCTGCCGGGCTTCCGACCATGAGGTCGATGACGCCGTGGCCGCCCTCGCCCCACGACGAGCGGGCGATCGCGGCTCGCACGGTGCTCGGCTTGGGAGAGCGGAGCACGTCGGCGATCGTGGCGCCATCCTGCGCGCGCGCGTCGAGCCCGGTCGAGACATCCGACTGCGGGTCGAGGTCGACGACGAGGGTTCTGAGCCCGCGGGCCCATGCGGCGGAAGCGAGGCCAAGGGTCACCGTGGTCTTGCCGACGCCGCCCTTGAGGGAACTGATGCTGAGGACGAACACCAGCCCAGGCTACATTCACTAGGCTGGCGTCACGTTGCTGCATGCCCCTGTCGTTGTTGTCGGAAGGTGGAACACCGGTGTTCAAGAAGATCCTGGTTGCCAATCGAGGCGAGATCGCCATTCGCGCATTCCGTGCTGCCGTGGAGCTCGGAGCCCGGACGGTGGCGGTGTACCCCTACGAGGACCGCAACTCGCTTCACCGCCTGAAAGCTGACGAGGCATACCAGATCGGCACCGTGGGACAGCCGGTCCGGGCCTACCTCGACGTCGCGGAGATCCTGCGAGTCGCGAAGGAATCCGGCGCAGACGCGATCTACCCCGGCTACGGTTTCCTGAGTGAGAACCCAGAACTCGCGCGGGCCGCCCAGGAGGCGGGGATCGCCTTCATCGGGCCGCCCCCTCGGGTCCTCGAATCCGCCGGCAACAAGGTCACGGCCAAGAACCAGGCGATCGCCGCGGGGGTGCCGGTGCTCGCTTCGAGCCAGCCCTCCACCGACCTCGACGCGCTGTGCGCCGCCGCCGACGAGATCGGCTTCCCGATCTTCGCCAAGGCGGTCGCGGGCGGAGGCGGGCGGGGGATGCGCCGCGTCGAACGCCCGGAGGATCTGCGCGAAGCGCTCGAGTCCGCGATGAAGGAGGCGGACAGCGCCTTCGGCGACCCCACCATGTTCGTCGAGCAGGCTGTGCTCCGTCCGCGCCATATCGAAGTCCAGATCCTCGCCGACGAGCACGGCAACGTCGTGCACCTCTTCGAGCGCGACTGCAGCGTCCAGCGACGCCACCAGAAGGTCGTCGAGATCGCTCCTGCGCCCAACCTCTCGCAGGAGGTGCGGGAGCAGCTGTACGCCGACGCGGTCGCCTTCGCCAAGTCCATCGACTACGTGAACGCCGGCACCGTCGAGTTCCTGCTCGACACGGCGGGCCCACGAGCCGGGCAGCACGTGTTCATCGAGATGAACCCGCGCATCCAGGTCGAGCACACGGTCACCGAGGAGGTGACGGATGTCGACCTCGTGCAGGCGCAGATGCGCGTCGCCTCTGGCGAGCGCCTCGATGACATGGGGCTCGAGCAGCACCAGCTGGAGCTGCACGGCTTCGCGCTGCAGTGCAGGATCACGACCGAGGACCCGTCCCAGGGGTTCCGGCCGGACACGGGCGTCATCACGACCTACCGCTCAGCCGGAGGTTCCGGCATCCGCATCGACGGCGGCACCATCGCGACGGGAGCCGAGGTGCTGCCGCACTTCGACTCGATGCTCATGAAGCTCACGGCCCGCGGGCGCGACTTCCCGGCCGCGGTGCGGCGCGCACGACGCGCGCTGTCCGAGTTCCGCATCCGAGGCGTCGCCACGAACATCCCCTTCCTCCTCGGTGTGCTCGACGATCCCGACTTCCAGCGCGGCGACGTCGCGACCGACTTCATCGAGAAGCGCCCAGGCCTGCTCGAGTACCGTCGCCCCGGCGACCGCGGCACGAAGATCGTGAACTGGCTCGCCGACGTCACGGTCAACGCGCCACACGGCGTGCGCCCGACTTCCGTCGAGCCGCGGACGAAGCTGCCCGCGCTCGACACCTCCGTCCCGCTTCCCGACGGGCGGCGGCAGGAGCTCCTGGACCTCGGCCCCACGGGGTTCGCAGCCCAGCTCCGCTCCGAGAAGCGCCTCGCGGTCACAGACACCACCTTCCGTGACGCCCACCAGTCGCTGCTCGCGACGCGCGTCCGCACCCGCGACCTCGTCACAGCGGCGCCCTACCTCGCGAGGCTCACACCCGAGCTGCTCTCTATCGAGGCCTGGGGCGGCGCGACCTACGACGTCGCGCTCCGCTTCCTCGGCGAGGAGCCGTGGGAGCGCCTCGCGAGTCTCCGCGAAGCCGTCCCGAACATCCCCCTCCAGATGCTGCTGCGGGGCCGCAACACCGTCGGCTACACGCCGTACCCGGAGGCCGTGACGAAGGCGTTCGTCCACGAGGCGACCGCGACCGGTGTCGACATCTTCCGCATCTTCGATGCCCTCAATGACGTCTCCCAGATGCGGCCCGCGGTCGAAGCGGTCCTGGAGACGGGAACGGCTGTCGCCGAGGTCGCTCTCTGCTACACGGGCAACCTCGCCGACCCCGACGAGCCGTTCTACACGCTCGACTACTACCTGCGCCTCGCGGAGCAGATCGTCGACGCGGGCGCCCACATCATCGCCATCAAGGACATGGCCGGGCTGCTCCGTCCGCAGGCAGCCTCGAAGCTGGTCACCGCGCTCCGCGACCGTTTCGATCTGCCCGTGCATCTGCACACGCACGACACGGCTGGCGGACAGCTCGCCACACTCCTCGCCGCCAGCGAGGCTGGCGTCGACGCCGTCGACGTCGCGAGTGCCCCCATGTCGGGCACGACCAGCCAGGCGAGCCTCTCCGCGCTCGTCGCCTCCCTCGAGCACACCGAGCGGGACACCGGCATCAGCCTCACGAACGTCACAGACCTCGAGCCCTACTGGGAAGCGGTCAGGCTCGTCTACCGTCCCTTCGAATCCGGGCTCCCGGGCCCGACCGGTCGTGTCTACAAGCACGAGATCCCGGGAGGTCAGCTGTCGAACCTCAGGCAGCAGGCCATCGCGCTCGGCCTTGCGGACCAGTTCGAGCGCATCGAGGACATGTACGACGCAGCCGACAAGATCCTCGGCCGCATCCCGAAGGTCACGCCGTCCTCGAAGGTCGTGGGCGACTTGGCCCTGCACCTCGTGGCCGTGGGCGCAGACCCGGCCGATTTCGCGGAGAACCCCGGAAAGTACGACATTCCGGATTCGGTCATCGGCTTCATGGCCGGTGAGCTCGGGGAGCTGCCGGCCGGATGGCCGGAGCCGTTCCGCAGCAAGGTGCTCGAGGGACGCGACGTCAGGATCGAAGTCACACCGCTCTCCGACGCCGACGAGGCAGGACTGGCGGGGGACAGCCTCGAGCGCAGACGGACCCTCAACCGCCTCCTGTTCCCGCAGCCGACGGCGAGCTACGAGGACACCGTCCGGCTCTTCGGCGACCTCTCCGTGCTCGACACCCTCGACTACCTGTACGGGCTCGAACCGGGAGAGGAGCACGTCATCCACATCGGCAAGGGCGTGCAGCTCTTCGTCGGGCTCGAAGCCATCGGCGAGCCGGACGCGGACGGCATGCGCACGGTCATGGCGACGCTCAACGGGCAGCTGCGTCCGGTCTTCGTCCGCGACCGCAGCATCAAGGTCGACACCATCGAACGTGAGAAGGCCGACAGTGGCAACCCCGGTCACGTCGCCGCGCCGTTCTCCGGAGTCGTGACGCTCCGCGTCGAGGTCGGCGAACGTGTGGCGCAGGGGCAGACCGTCGCGACCATCGAGGCCATGAAGATGGAGGCCGGCATCACGGCCCCTGTCGCGGGCGTCGTCGAGCGCCTCGCCATCTCCTCGCCGCTCGAGGTCGGCAACGGCGACCTGCTGGTCGTCGTCCGCCCTGGCGCTGAGCGTGCAGATGACTGAGCGCCCGGTCGCCGAGCACTTCGACCTGCTCATCATCGGCGCAGGCTCCGGCAACACGCTCCCACCAGGTGACGAGGGCGGGCCGAAGACGGCCATCGTCGATGACGGTCCGCACTTCGGCGGCACGTGCCTCAACGTCGGGTGCATTCCCACGAAGATGTTCGTGCACGTCGCCGACGTGGTTCGAAACGCACGGGATGCGCAGCGGCTGGGCGTCCATGACGTCCGCCTGCGTCCGTCATGGCCGGAGGTGCGCGACCGCGTCTTCGGGCGGATCGACCAGATCAGCGAGGGCGGGGAGAGCTACCGGGAGCACGGGAACCCGCGGGTGACGCTCGTGCGCGAGCGCGTCGAGATGCTCGGTGACCGCGAGGTGCTGACCGCCTCCGGGCGAAGGCTGAGCGCGGAGACGCTGGTCATCGCTGCGGGCAGCCGGGCACGCCACCACGATGTGGTGCCCCTCAGCTCGCCGCTCGTGCACACGTCGGACACGATCATGCGCATCGACGATGTGCCGCGCCGCCTCGCGATCATCGGCGGTGGGTCGATCGCATCGGAGTTCGCGCATGTCTTCAGCGCCTTCGGCTCCGAGGTCACGCAGCTCGTGCGCGGGCGCGTGCTCTCCTCGCTCGACGCGGACGTCGCCGCGACGTTCACGGAGGCAGCCCGCGAGCGTTGGCGTGTCGAGACCGGCACCTCCGTCGTCGACTTCTCCGAGGACGGTCGAGTCGCGACGCTCACGACCGACGCGGGGGAGCGGATCCAGGTCGACGCCGTGCTGGTGGCAATCGGCCGCATCCCCAACACGGACACGCTCGGCACCTACGAGGTCGGCTTCGACCACCACGATGACGGCCGGTTGCGAGTGGACGCCTACCAGCGTGTGCTGCGTGACGGCCACCCGGTCCCCGGAGTGTTCGCGCTCGGTGACATCGACTCGGAGCACCAGCTCAAGCACGTCGCCAACCACGAGGCGAGAGTCGTCGCGCACAACATCGCTGTCGAGTCCGGGCGCCGTCTCATGAAGAACACGCTGGGCCCCGTGCCGGACGTGGTCTTCACCGACCCCCAGATCGCGAGCTTCGGAGTGACGCTCGAGCGCGCCGAGCAACTGGGCTACGACGCCTTCGAGGTCATGAACCACTACGGTTCCACCGCGTGGGGCTGGGCGCTCGAAGACCAGCGGAGCTTCTGTAAACTCGTCATCGCGCGGGGCAGCGCGACCATCCTCGGGGCACACATCGTGGGTCCGGATGCGGCGGTCCTGCTCCAGCCCCTCGTCCTCGCGGCGAGCTTCGGGCATTCCATCAGGGGCCTCGCGCGTGGCCAGTACTGGCCTCACCCCGCAGCGAGCGAGGTGGTCGAGAACGCGCTGCTGCGCGCCGAGGAGGAACTGTGACCGTTCGCCCCATCCGCTACTACGGTGACCCGGTGCTCCGCACGCCCGCCGAGCAGATCACCGTGATCGATGACCGCATCCGCAGCCTCGTCACCGATCTGCTGGACACGACATCGCTCGAGGGGAGGGCCGGCGTCGCCGCGCCGCAGATCGGCGTGGGACTCGCGGCCTTCTCGTACAACATCGACGGTGCGACCGGCTACGTGCTCAACCCGGTGCTCGAGAGCGCCTGGGGCGAGCTCGACGAGATCGACGAAGGCTGCTTGTCGGTTCCTGGGCTCTGGAACAAGACATCGCGGTACGAGCACGCGCGTGTGACCGGCATCGACCTGGACGGCGAGCCCGTGGTGCTCGAGGGTTCCGGGCTCATGGCGCAGATGCTGCAGCACGAGACCGACCACCTCAAGGGCGTGGTCTACATCGACACGCTGGCTCCGGAACACCGGAAGGCAGCGATGCGCGAGATCCGCGGCAGCGAGTGGTTCGCGCCGGCGACGGCGGCCAGTGCGTCCAAGGCAGGCACGAGTGCAGCAAGCGCCTTCGGCCGCCCGACTCGCTGAGGGGCATGGCCGAAGGCGCAGGATCGCTGCTCTGCCGATCTACTTGAGCGTGATGCCCTGCGTCGCGGGGGCTGCGTTGTAGATGCCCTCAATGATGCCTCGATACTTCTCGAGGATCACGTGGCGCTTGATGGACATCTTCGGCGTGAGCGTTCCGTTGGCTTCCGTGAACTCCCCGTCGAGCACGACGAACTTGCGGATCGACTCGGCCCGCGAGACGCGCGTGTTCGCGCGATCGACCGCGTGCTGGATCTCGGCGAGTACCTTGGGGTGCTCGGCCGCCTGGGCGACCGTGAGCTCCGGGTTCTCGCCGTTGTTGCTCAGCCAGGTCTTCAGCATCTCCGGGTCGAGCGTCACGAGCGCGGAGATGAACGGACGCTGGTCCCCGACGACCACGATCTGCCCGACGAGGGGGTCGGCGCGAATCGGGTCCTCGAGCGCCGCGGGGGAGACGTTCTTCCCGCCGGAGGTGACGATGATCTCCTTGATGCGACCGGTCACCGTGATGTAGCCGTCATCGTCGATCGAGCCGAGGTCCCCGGTCTTGAACCACTCGCCGTCGAACGCCGCAGCGGTCGCCTCTGGGTTCTTCCAGTACTCGCGGAAGACGTTGATGCCCTTGACCTGCAGCTCGCCGTGCTCGTCCGTGCGCACTGCGACGCCGGGCAGCGCGGGGCCGACGGTCCCGATCTTGGACTTCTCGGCGAGGTTCACGGACGCGGGGGCCGTCGTCTCGGTGAGGCCGTAGCCCTCGAGGATGTTCACGCCGATGGCGCGGTAGAAGTGGCCGAGGCGCGAGCCGAGCGGGGCCGAGCCGGAGACGGCGTGCTTGACGCGCCCGCCCATCACTTCCCGCAGCTTCGAGTAGACGAGCTTGTCGAAGAGCTTGTACTGGAGCCCGAGCACGAGGGGCGTGCGCCCGGCGTCCTGCGACTCCGAGTAGCGCACGGCGACATCGGCCGCCTTCCGGAAGATCTTGCCGCGGCCGCCGGCCTCTGCCTTCTGCTCCGCGGAGTTGTAGACCTTCTCGAACACGCGGGGCACCGCGAGCAGGAAGGTCGGGTGGAACGTGCCGAGGGACTCCACGAGCTTCGTGGTGTCGTGCTGGTGCCCCACCTTCACGCCGCCGTAGATGCAGAGCACGGAGATGAAGCGGGCGAAGATGTGGGCGAGCGTGATGAACAGCACGGTGGATGCGCCAGGGTAGATGAGCGCGCCGAGCGGGCCCTTGACGTTCCGGCAGAGCTCGACGAAGTTCGAGTGCGTGATGACGCAGCCCTTGGGTCGTCCCGTGGAGCCTGACGTGTAGATGAGCGTCGCGATGTCGTCGCCGTTCGCGATGGAGCGCCTGCGCTCGATCTCCGCATCGTCGACGCCAGCTCCGAGGCGGATGAGCTCCTCGATGGCACCAGCGTGCAGGGCGTAGCGCACGCGCAGCGTCGAGACGGTGTCGGCGATCTCGTCGAGCTTGTCGTCGTGCTCGGCGAGCTCGGAGATGATGCCGACGGCCTCCGAGTCCTCGAGGATCCACTCGATCTGGGCAGAGGAGCTCGTCTCGTAGACGGGGACCATGACGGCGCCCGCGTACCAGAGCGCGAAATCGACGAGCGTCCACTCGTAGTTGGTCTTCGCGACGAACGCGATGCGCTCGCCGACCTCGACGCCCGCGGCGACGAAGCCCTTCGCGAGCTCGTTCACCTTGGCGTGGAACTCCTTGACGGAGACATCGCGCCAGCGATCGCCGTCCGGCAGTCCGAAGAGGGCGAGATCCGGCGATTCTCGAAGTCGGTACTGGAGCAGGTCGGTGGTGTTCCAGCTCGGCTCCGGGCTGACTACGGCGGGGGTCTCGGATAGCTTCATTGCAACTCCTGAGTGTGGTCCTGGTCGTGAGCCGCCTGAACGTCCATCGGCCAGTGTCGTCCGGCTTCACGTCCAGTGGCCTCCAACACTACCGTTTCGGACACGGCGAGCGGCGCACCGGTGCGTGGCATGTCCCGAGTACACTGATGTGCCATCGCCTATCGGGAGGCCACGCATGTTGTATTGGGTGCTCAAGCATCTCTTCGCAGGGCCCTTGGTGCGCGCGACGTTCCGTCCGTGGGTTCGAGGAATCGAGAACATCCCCGCGAAGGGGCCGGTCATCCTGGCGTCGAACCATCTCTCGGTCGTCGACTCGTTCTTCATGCCGCTCTCGATCGACCGTCGCGTCTACTTCCTCGCGAAGAAGGAGTACTTCACGGGCACCGGCATCAAGGGTTGGCTGACCGCGCAGTTCTTCAAGTCAACCGGGATGCTCCCTATCGATCGAGGCGGCGGAGCCGCGAGCGAGGCGTCGCTCCAGACCGGGCTCCGCGTCCTCAGCGAGGGCCGCGTCCTCGGTATCTATCCGGAGGGCACGCGCAGCCCGGACGCGCGCATGTTCCGAGGCCGGACGGGCATCGCCCGGATGATCATGCAGGCGGACAAGCCGGTGACCGTCGTGCCGGTCGTGATGGTCGACACCGAGCGTGTCCTGCCGATCGGTGCGAAGGTGCCGCGGCTGCGCAAAGTCGGCATGGTGTTCGGCGAGCCGCTCACCTTCACTCGCTATGAGGGCATGGCGGCTGATCGGTTCGTGCTCCGCTCCATCACGGACGAGATCATGAGCGAGCTGCACGCCCTCAGCAACCAGGACTATCGCGACATCTACGCCTCGTCCATCCGAACCAAGATGGATGCAGAGGCAAAGGCGCTCGCCGCGGCGCAGAAGCCCTGAACGCGCGAGAGCCCGTGATTGCTGTCAGCGATCAGACGAGCAGAGCGCGCGCTGCCCCGGGTAGTGTCGGGCCGTCCGGCGTGAGATTCAGAACAACCAGTGCTGCAGCGCGTGAGCTGTCAGCGTGAGATCCGAGACATGAGATCAGAGAAGCGAGCATGAGCCAATTCACCTCCACCCGCACAGAGTCGATCCCGACGCCCCCCGGCGTGCTCGAGGGCCTCGACGCCTGGCGCGAGCTGCCGATCAGGCAGCAGCCGCAGTGGGGCGACGCGACGAAGGTCGCGAGCGTCTCCGGTGAGCTCGCGTCCCTGCCGCCGCTCGTCTTCGCGGGCGAGGTCGACAGGCTGCGCGATCGCATCGCCACTGCCGCGGCGGGCCAGGCGTTCGTCCTCCAGGGTGGCGACTGCGCCGAGACCTTCGCGGGGGCGACCGCCGACAAGATCCGAGCGCGCGTGCGCACGATCCTGCAGATGGCTGTCGTGCTGACCTACGGTGCCTCGATGCCCGTCGTCAAGATGGGCCGGATGGCCGGGCAGTTCGCGAAGCCCCGCTCGAGCGACAACGAGACGCGCGGCGACGTGACGCTACCCGCCTACCGCGGCGACATCGTCAACGACTTCGACTTCACGACGGAGGGTCGGACACCGGACCCCGAGCGCATGCTCCGCGGCTACCACACGGCTGCATCCACGCTGAACCTCGTCCGCGCGTTCACGACTGGCGGCTTCGCCGACCTCCGCGAGGTGCACTCCTGGAACCAGGGCTTCGCCGCGAACCCGGCGAACGCGCGCTACGAGCAGCTCGCCGCGGAGATCGATCGCGCCGTCCGCTTCATGGCGGCCGCTGGCGCCGACTTCTACGCGCTGCGCGACGTCGAGTTCTTCGTGGGCCACGAGGGACTCCTCATGGACTACGAGCGCCCCATGACCCGCATCGACTCGCGGACCGGCCAGCCCTACGACACCTCAGGCCACTTCATCTGGATCGGCGAGCGAACGCGTGACCTCGACGAGGCGCACGTCGACTTCTTCAGCCGCGTCAAGAACCCGATCGGCGTGAAGCTCGGGCCCTCGACGACGCCGGACACCATGCTGCGGCTCATCGACAAGATCGACCCGAACCGTGAGCCCGGGCGCCTGACGTTCATCACGCGCATGGGTGCCGGCAAGATCCGCGACGCCCTCCCGCCCCTGCTCGAGGCCATCAAGGGCGCAGACGCGCAGCCGCTGTGGATCACCGATCCGATGCACGGCAACGGCATCACCACCCCGAGCGGCTACAAGACGCGTCGCTTCGATGACGTCGTCGACGAGGTCAAGGGCTTCTTCGAGGCGCACCGCGCCGCGGGGACGCACCCGGGTGGCATCCACGTGGAGCTCACGGGTGACGACGTGACCGAGTGCCTCGGCGGCTCCGAGCAGATCGACGAGAAGACGCTCGAGACCCGCTACGAGTCGCTCTGCGACCCGCGCCTCAACCACATGCAGTCCCTCGAACTCGCGTTCCTGGTGGCAGAGGAGCTCCGCGCCGCGAAGCGCTGAGCCGGCCGTACGACAGGAGAGGCGCATCCCGGAAACGGGATGCGCCTCTCCTGTCGTACGGTGCAGCTGGCCCTGCTGCCCTCAGCAGCCCCGCTGCTAGAGCGTCGCTGTCGCGGTCAGCGTCACGTTCGAGCCCGCAGGCACCTCGACCCCCGCCGCTGGAGACTGCGTCGACACCACGAACTTGATGACTGGGTTCGGGTCGTTGACGATGCCAGGGGGCACGTTGTGGCCGACGGTCAGCCCGAGTCCCTCCAACTGCGAGATCGCCTCGGCGATGGGCTTCCCGACGACGTCCGGGAGTGTGACGGGTGCCGGGCCGCGTGAGACGGAGATGTTGATCGTGTCTCCAGGGACAACCGGGTCCGTCGTCGTGGAGAACGCGATGACGACGCCGCTCGCCACCGACGCCGAGTACTCGCGGCTGGAGACGTTCACCACGAGGCCCGCGTCTTCGATCAGCTGGGTCGCGTTGGCTTCCGTCTCGCCTGCGACGTCAGGAACGATTCCAGCCGAGGCGACCAGTCGAATCGGCTGGCCTTCAGCGAGGGTCGCGGGCAGCGGCGCCCCGTTGTTGTCGGTTGCGGAGAGGACGATGTCCGCCTCCTGATCGGAGAACTGGCGCAGCGTCGTCGCCGGGTCGTAGGTGAACCCCGCCTCGGTGATCGCGCTCTCGGCGTCCTCGAGCGTGAGCCCTTCGAGATCGGGCACGTCGAGCATCTCAGGTCCAGCGGACACCACGAGCGAGATCGGGGTCTCCGGCGCGAGGGATGTGCCCGCCTGCGGGTCCATGTCCATGACGGTGCCCGCCGCGACGTCGAGCGAGAACTCCTGCGTCACGTCGCCGACGGTGAAGCCAGCGCCCGTGATGGCGGCCTCGGCATCCGCCTGCGTCAAGGAGACCGCCTCCGGAACCGTGTCGTACGACCCCGGGCCGAGTCCGAACCACCAGCCGACGCCACCCGCGGCGGCGATCAGGGCGATGACCAGCACGGCGAGCACGGCGCCGAAGCGCCGACGCTTTCGCGCGCCTGACTCCGCCGTCGTGGTTGCCGGAGGGAGCTGGGGGGAGAGATCGGCCGCAGTGTCCTCTGGGAAGAGGGGAGGGCCGGCCATCACGGGCGGCGAGCCCGGCGTGAAGGGCTCGACGTGCCGCTCGAATGCGTCGGGAGGTGAAGACGCGGAGGAAAGCTGGCTGGTGATGGCCGCCAGCTCGGTCGGGTCGGTGTCCTCGATGTCCTCGTCGCCCGCCTGGGCCATCACGGCCGTCGCCGGGAGCGGACGTGCGGACTGCCCGAGCTCGGCCTCGGCACGACGAAGGGCCTCGAGCATGACGCCAGCATCGGCGGGGCGCAGCTCCGGGTCGCGTTCCGTCGACCACGCCACGAGCTCGTCGAGCTCGTGGGGGACGTTCGGGTTCACCTCGCTGGGCGCTGGCACCGTCTCGTTCGCGTGGCGGTACGCGATGTTCACGGGCTGGTCGCCGCGGTACGGCTGCTCACCGGTGAGCATCTCGAAGAGCATGATGCCGAGCGAGTAGATGTCGCTGCGCACATCCGCCGTGCCCTTGGTCACGAGCTCCGGGCTCAGGTACGCGATCGTGCCGAGCAGCACCTGGCCTGTCGCCGTGTTCGCGCTCGCCGCCCTGGCCAGCCCGAAGTCACTGAGCTTGATGCGGCCGTCGTCGGCGAGTAGGACGTTCTCCGGCTTGAGGTCGCGGTGCACGATGCCGAGCTTGTGCGCCGCCTGCAGGCCGGCCAGGACAGCATCCATGACATCGATGGACTGCTCAGGGGTGAGCTTGTGGTGGTCGTGGAGCAGGTCGCGCAACGTGATGCCCGGGATGTACTCCATCACCATGTAGGCGAAGACCTCGTCGTCGCCCTGGTCGTACACGTTCACGACGTTCGGGTGCGTGATCTT
Source organism: Pseudoclavibacter sp. RFBA6 (assembly GCF_002931575.1). Taxonomy (NCBI): domain Bacteria; kingdom Bacillati; phylum Actinomycetota; class Actinomycetes; order Micrococcales; family Microbacteriaceae; genus Pseudoclavibacter; species Pseudoclavibacter sp. RFBA6. Next base: position 345,714 of record NZ_PSUA01000010.1, read on the forward strand.
CGCCGCGGAGCGGGCCTCGCGGATGAATCGCTCGCGGAAGCGCTCGTCGGCCGCGAGGTGATCGTGCATCACCTTGATCGCGACGCGGCGTTCCAGGCGCAGGTCAGTGGCGACATAGACCGTAGCCATGCCGCCCTTGGCGATCAGAGAGCGCACTTGATATCGGCCGTCGATCAGACGGCCGATCATGTCGTCGGGACCAACGGGACTCACGTCGTGCAGGATAGCCCGAGCAGGCGGTCAGCCCCCGGATGAAACACCGGACGACGCCGATCAATCGCGTCGGCTCGCATCGACGGGCGGCGTCTGCGACGATGTGAGACGTGAGTGACGTCTTCAGTACCCGCGAGTGGTACACGATTCCCCAAGCCGCTGCCGAGCTCGGCGTCTCGACGGGGCGCGTGTCGACCCTGATCGAGGACAAGCAGCTGCTTTCGTTCCGCATCGAACGCGAGCCGCGCATCCCGCGAGAGTTCATCAAGGACGGGGAGCCGCTCGTCGGCCTCCGCGGCACGCTCTTCCTGCTCGCTGACGCGGGCCTGAGCGCACACGAGCAGATGGTCTGGCTCCTGAGCGTCGACGAGACGCTCGGCGTCGCACCCGTGGATGCGCTCGTCGAGGGACGCAAGACGCAGGTCCGTCACGCGGTGCAGCTGCTCGCCATCTGAGGCGTCCGCGCTCCAGCCTGGATCCCCTGCCCCGGACGCCTCCGGGTGCTCGTGGCTACTGCGCTGTGGCTCTGAGCTGTGGTTCGCCCGAGTACTCGTCGTGGTGATCGTCGGCGGGGAGCCGACGACCGGTTCCGCGGCTCTGTCAGTGCGCGCGGTGCGCGGTGCGCTCTGCGAGGTCCTCGAGCAGCTGCCGCGACTCGGTGTCGAGTTCGAGCGCAGCCAGGCCGGCGAGTGCCTCGCGCAACGACGTGCTGATGAGATCCTCGGTGCGCTGCAGTCCGCCTGACTCGGCGATGAGGGACTGCATCCACGCGATGTCGGAGTCGCTCAGGTCCGGGTCGCCGAGCAGCTCGTCGAGGCGTGCGGAGTCGGCGGGCGCCGCCAGCTCCTGCGCGGCGGCGATCATGAGCGTGCGCTTCCCTTCCCGCAGGTCGTCACCGCTCGGCTTCCCGGTCACGGCCTCGTCGCCGAAGACGCCGAGGACGTCGTCCCGGAGCTGGAAGGCGAGCCCGAGGGGCAGCCCGAATGACCGGATCTGCTCGACGTGCGAGTCCGATGCCCCTCCGAGGAGCGCGCCGAGCACGAGCGGCTCCTCGACGCTGTACCTCGCGGATTTCGAGATCGCGATGGTCTTCGCTCGAGAGGCGCGCGCGTCGATGGGGACGACCGGCCACGCGACCTCCTCCACGAGGTCGAGGTACTGTCCGACGGTCACCTCGCTGCGCATCCTGCTGAACTCCGCCCTCGCTCGCACCGCGTTCTCGGGGGAGACGAGCGCGCAGGCCTCGACGAAGAGCTGGTCGCTCCAGACGAGCAGGAGATCACCGAGCAGGATCGCGGCGCTCAGGCCGAAGTGCTTCTCGTCGCCCGCCCAGGCCGAGGCGCGGTGGTGGCGCGCGAACGCCCGATGCGTGGAGGGCGCGCCTCGCCGCGTGTCGGAGCGATCGATGATGTCGTCGTGGACGAGGGCGGCGGCGTGGAAGAACTCGATAGAGGCCGCTGCGCGGACGACGGCCTCGGTGTGCTCGCTCGTGCCGGTCGCGCTGCCGAAGCCTGCGGCGCAGAAGGAGGCGCGCAGTCGTTTTCCACCCGTCGTGAAGGTCGCGGCCTGCTCGAGGAAAGCGGGCACGTCGACACCGATCGGGCCGAGAACTCGCAGGTTCTCGTCGATTGTGGCGTCCAGGCGACGCTGGACTTTGGAGGACAGCGAAGAACTCTCAGACACGACACCACTCTACCCAGGTGCGCGCGCCTACAATGGGCGCAATACTTCGGAGCGGGGCTCCGATCGCCCCCTTGAGCACGAGGTCAACATGGCACTATCTGAGCAAGAGCAGCGGTTGCTTGATGAGATGGAGCGCAGCTTCTACCAGAACGATGCGGACGTCGTCTCCACATCGCCGAGAAGCGGTGCTGCGGTCACCACGCGAGCCGTCGTCGTCGCGTTTCTTTCTGTGGCAGTCGGCATCGGCGTCGTCGTCGCCGGCGTCGCCACGAACATCCCTGTCCTGGGGGTCATCGGGTTCGTCCTGATGCTCGCCGGCGTGGTCTACGCGTTCGCGGTCCCGAAGGGGGCTTCGGAATCCGATCCGCTGCCGACGGGTCGCCCGTCGCCGAAACGGGGCGAGTCCGCAGATGGGTCGTTCATGGACAAGCTTGGCAACCGCTGGGACAAGCGGCAGCAGGGGGAGTAGAGGGAGCGGTCTCCGAGCGGCCCCACCTCGCCCCACCACCAACCACCACTTCGCACCACCATCGGGACCGGCCACCTGGCCGGTCCCGTTTTTTGTGCCCTCGATCGCGCCAGATAGCTCCACTTCCCTCCACCATGCTGAGGCCAGTAAATTACTGGCCTCTTTTCGCATTCACAGGGAGCAAATCGAGTGTTTGCGTAGCTCAGTGGTTGGTTGTGGAGTAAAGTGGAGCATGTGGGGATTCAGCGACGGGGAGGGAGGCGTGCATGTTCCTTGGCACGTACTCGCCCAAGCTCGACGAGAAGGGGCGGCTCATCCTGCCGGCCAAGTTCCGGGACGAGCTCGCGGAGGGCGTCGTGCTGACCCGTGGGCAGGACCGCTGCGTCTATGTCTTCTCCACCAGCGAGTTCGAGGAGCTCCACAACCGCATCCGCCAGGCGCCCGTCACGAGCAAGCAGGCGCGCGACTACCTGCGCCTCCTGCTCTCCGGTGCGCACGCGGAGACGCCAGACCGCCAGAACCGGGTCACGATCCCGCAGCAGCTCAGGCAGTACGCCGGACTCGACCGCGAGCTGGCCGTCATCGGGGCGGGAACCCGCGCCGAGATCTGGGATGCCGAGGCCTGGAACACCTACGTCGAGGCCAACGAGGCCGCCTTCTCCGAGACCGCTGAGGAGGTGATCCCGGGACTCTTCTGACCCTGACCGCCGATTCTCAGCCGTTCCGCTCTGAAGCGCCTTCCCTCGCCGCAGAGCACAGCAGCACCGCAGGAGCCCCATCTGAAGCCACTTCCCCGGCGGCAGACGGAATCTCCACTTCGCTCCCCTCGCCCTCCCCGGCGAGGAGAGAGAACGGATGGGAATCAGTGATCAGGGAGGACCCCGGAACGTCATGACAGAGAACAACCAGAACGCGCAGGACAGTGGGGGCAGCGAGCGCGACCCCGCGACGCTGCACACTCCGGTCCTCCTCGAGCGCTGCGTCGAGCTCCTCGCGCCTGCCCTCCAGAACCCGGGCAGCATCTACGTCGACGCGACACTCGGCATGGGCGGGCACAGCGAGGCCGTCCTCGACCGGTGCCCGAATGCCCGCCTCGTCGGCTTCGACCGCGACTCCGAAGCACTTGGCCTCGCCGGCCGTCGACTCGCTCGCTTCGGCGACCGAGTCACGCTGGTGCACGCCGTCTACGACGAGTTCGAGTCGTCGCTCGACGAGCTCGGCATCGACACGGTCGACGCCGTCTTGTTCGACCTCGGGGTGTCCTCGCTGCAGCTCGACGAGGCGAGCCGCGGCTTCTCCTACATCCAGGACGCGCCCCTCGACATGCGCATGGATGCGACGGCGGGTGTCACGGCCGCCGAGATCGTCGCGTCCTACGGCGAGGAGGAGCTCAAGGAGCTCTTCTACCGCTACGGCGACGAGAAGCTGGCACCTCGCTACGCGAGCTGGATCGTGCGAGAGCGCGCGCAGGCGCCGATCGAGACGACGGGGCAGCTCGTCGATGTGCTCCAGCGCGCGACCCCGGCGGCGAAGCGCGACGCGGGTCACCCGGCGAAGCGCGTCTTCCAGGCGCTGCGCATCGAAGTGAACGCCGAGCTCGGCGCCCTGGAGCGCGCGCTTCCCCAGGCGCTCGACCGCGTTGTAGTCGGCGGCCGGGTCGTCGTCGAGGCCTACCAGTCGCTCGAGGATCGCTTCGTGAAGCGGCTCTTCGAGGCGAAGACCACGTCGACGGCGCCAAGTGGCTTGCCGGTCGAACTTCCAGAGCACAAGCCGGAGTTCTCGCGCCTCGTGCGCGGAGCCGAGCGCGCCGGTGCCGCAGAAGGCGAGAACAATCCACGAGCACTGCCCGTGCGCCTGCGCGCGGTTGAACGAGTGAGGAGCCCACGGACATGACGGCAGCAACGAGCATCCTTCGAGGATCCACGGCCCCCCGTCGCTCGAAGGCGGCCCCCAAGAAGCAGGCGCAGTCTCCTCGGCTGCGACTCGTCGAGGCGCCAAGCGCGCGGCGTCTGCCGAGCCTGCGCTCGATCATGATCTCGCTCGGCATCCTCGCAGGTGTGTTCGTCACGCAGCTCGCCCTGAGCATCGCGATCTCGCAGGGCGCTTACGAGGTCAGCGGCCTCGAGCAGACGCAGACGGAACTCCAGCGCGAGGAGTCGGCCGCGCTCGAGGAGCTGAGCGCCATGTCCTCCGCGCAGAACCTCGCCGTCGAGGCGACGAAGCTCGGCATGGTCCCGACCGACTCGCAGGCCTTCCTGCAGGTCGGGAGCGCCTCGCTCGCGACGGACGCGAACGCCACAGGCACGTCGGCTCCCATCAACACGGGGCTCGTCACCAACGAGGTGACCCAGCCCGCACCGGCTCCCGCTGCTGACGGAGTTTCACCGCAGCCAGCGGCGGCCCCTGAAGTACCGTCGGTCAGCGAGCTGCGCTCTCCCTCGACGAGGTAGAACCACGACCGAGGCTGATGTGCCGAGAGGCTGATCAGCTGGGAGCATCGCCGAACAAGGGGGAGGACCACCGTGTCACCGAAAGTGTCCAGGCGCAGGGCTGGCCTCGTCATCATCCTCGTGACCGCAGTGCTCATCGCCTTCGGGGTCCGCCTGATCGACGTGCAGCTCGTCTCGGCATCGACCATCAACGCCGACGCCGAATCGAAGCGCGGAGTCTCCAGCACGATCTTCAGCGAACGTGGGTCGATCGTCGACAAGAACGGCGAGATCCTCGCCGACTCCGCCGACCGCTTCGACCTCACGGTCGCTCCCGTGAACGTCAAGGAGTTCGACCGCACCGGTGACGACGGCAAGACCAGCGAGGTCTCTCGCGAGCAGGCGCTCGGTGAGATCGCCGCGATCACCGGCCAGCAGGAGGCAGAGCTCGTCGGCGTCGTGGATGCGGCCCTCGCGATCGACCCGGACAGCAACTTCGCCTACCTCAGCCGAGGCCTCGAGCTCGCCGCCTACGAGAAGATCCGGGCGCTCGAGATCCCCTGGATCTACCCGAAGCGAGAAGCCGCTCGTGTCTACCCGAACGGGCAGGTCGCCGGCAACCTCACTGGGTTCCTCGGCGCGGACGGGGAGCCGCTCGCCGGACTCGAGCTCTCAGAGAACCAGTGCCTCGCCGGCGTCGACGGCGAGGAGACCTACGAGCGCAGCGCGGACAACGTGCGCATCCCCGGCACCGAGGTCACGCTCACCGAGGCCAAGCAGGGCGGCACGCTCAAGCTCACCGTCGACGCCGACCTGCAGTGGTACGCCCTGCAGGTGCTCGCCGAGCAGGTGACCGCGATGGGCGGGAAATGGGGGCACGCGACCGTCGTGGAAGTCGAGACCGGCAAGGTCCTCGCGGTCGCCGACTACCCGTCCGTCGACCCCAACGACCCGGGAGCCACGGCAACCGAGGCTCGCGGCTCGCGCGCGTTCACCGCGCCCTACGAGCCCGGTTCGACGATGAAGGCCCTCACCGCAGCCATGGTGTTCGACAAGGGGCTCTCCACTCCCGGCGAGCAGATCACCGTTCCCGGGCGCTTCGAGCAGACCGACGTGAGCTTCGGCGACGACTGGGCGCACGGCGACGAGCGGTGGACCGCGGCTGGCATCATGACGCGCTCCTCCAACATCGGCATCGCCATGATGGGCGAACGCCTCAGCGCGAGCGAACGCTACGACTACATGCTCGACTTCGGGCTCAACGCAGACACCGAGGCCGACTTCCTCGGCGAGGAGTCCGGCACCGTCCACCCGTGGGAGGACTGGGACCCGCAGACGAACTACGCCACGATGTTCGGGCAGGGCCTGCAGGTCACCGCCCCCCAGATGGCGAGCGCCTACGCAACCATCGCGAACGGCGGCCAGCGGCTCCCCGTCCAGCTCGTCGAGGGCTGCGAGACCGAGGACGGCTTCGTCGAGACGGAACCGGGCGAGGCACGTCAGGTCGTGTCCGCGCAGGCGGCAGCCGACACGCTCACCCTCCTCGAGGCGACGGCCCAGAGCGGGAGCCTCGCCAAGGAGGTCGCGATCCCCGGATACCGAGTCGGCATCAAGACGGGCACCGCCGAGGTCTCCGCGGGCGACGGCACCTACCTGCAGGGGCAGTACATGGCCTCCATGGCCGGAGTCGCCCCCATCGACGACCCGAAGTACGTCGTGACGGTCTCGATCATGAACCCAACTACGATGACTGGAAGCGCCGCCACCGCGCCCGCATGGCACGATGTCATGGCGTACGTCCTCCAATCCAACCGGGTGGCACCATCGCCGAGTCCGTGGCCGACCATCCCGACCACGTTCTGATCCGCACTACTGCACAGGAAGTCATGCCCGCAGCAAGCATCCGTCCATCCCATCCAGTGCCGCGCTCGCTCTCCGAGCTGTGCGCGCACTTCGGACTCGACGCCCCAGAAGGCGTCGACCAGGTCGAGGTGACCGGCGTCTCCATCTCCTCGATGGATGTCGAGTCCGGCGACCTCTACGTGGGGCTGCCAGGCGCGCGAGTGCACGGCGCCAGCTACGCCGCGAAGGCCGAGGAAGCCGGCGCCGTCGCAGTCCTCACCGACGCGGCTGGCGCCGAACTCGCCGGAGAGCTCGGCATTCCCGTTCTCGTCACCGAGGAGCCGCGCCTCGCACTCGGCGACGTCTCGGCCTGGATCTACCGGACCGACCCCGACCAGCCGAAGCTCTTCGGCGTCACGGGGACCAACGGGAAGACGTCCGTCGTGTACATCCTCGACGGGCTCCTGCTGCAACTCGGCGTCGTCACCGGCCTCACGACCACCGTCGAGCGTCGCATCGGCGAGGAGCGCATCGAGGCGAGCCTGACCACCCCTGAGGCGAGCGAGCTGCACGCCCTGCTCGCCCGCATGCGCGAGGTCGGGGTGCACGCGGCCAGCATCGAGGTGTCGGCGCAGGCCGTCACCCGCCACCGTGTAGACGGCATCGAGTTCGACGTGGTCGGCTTCATCAACCTCTCGCACGACCACCTCGACGACTACGCCGACTTCGAGGAGTACTTCGGTGAGAAGCTCAAGCTCTTCACCCCGGAGCGCGCTCGGCGCGGCGTGGTGTCGCTCGACTCCGAGTGGGGCGCGCGGGTCGTGGAGGACTCCCGCATCCCCGTCACGACCATCTCCTCGAAGCCCGGAACCGACGCCGACTGGAACCTCGTCGTCACGGGCGCAGAAGGCGGCAGCACGAGCTTCACGCTCACGAGCCCCGACGACCGGGTGCTGCACTCGAGCATCCCCATGCCCGGCTGGTTCTCGGCGGCGAACGCCGGGCTCGCGATCGCGATGCTCGTCGAGTCCGGCTACGACCTCGGCGAGATCGCGGAGGTGCTCGAACGTGACGGCGGCATCGACGCGTTCGTGCCCGGACGTCTCGAGCTGGTCTCCGGAGACAAGGGGCCGCGCCTCTATGTGGACTACGGGCACACCCCGGACGCCTTCGAGCAGACGCTCGGTGCGCTGAGAGAGATGACCACGGGCCGCCTGTTCATGGTCTTCGGCGCCGACGGCGACCGCGACCGAACCAAGCGCCCGGAGATGGCGCGCGTCGCCGCGGCTGGCAGCGACGTCGTCATCATCACCGACTACAACCCGCGCACCGAGGACCCGGACGAGATCAGGAGGGTGCTCGTCGAGAGCGTGAGGGCGAGCCACCCGGAGCGGGAGCTGCACGAGATCGCCGATGCGAGCCTCGGGCTGCGCAAGGCGGTTTCGCTCGCAGGGCCAGAGGACACTATCCTCGTTGCCGGCCCAGGCCACGAGAGCTACACCGAGGTCGCGGGCAGCAAGATCCAGTATTCGGCACGAGACGAGGCCAGAGCGGCGCTCAGGGAAGCAGGGTGGTGAGCGGATGATCGAACTCCGACTTCGCGAGATCGCTGAGATCACCGGGGGAGAGGCGCACACTGCTGGCCAGGACACGCTCGAGTGCGTGTTCGCCGGCACCGTCGACACCGACTCCAGACTCATCCGGCCGGGCGACATCTTCGTCGCCAAGCCCGGAGAGGTCACCGACGGTCACCTCTTCGCGCCGAAGGCCGTCGAGAACGGTGCCTCGCTCCTCATCGTCGAACGCGTGCTCGACCTTCCTGTCACGCAGGTCGTCGTCGACGACGCGGTCCTCGCCCTCGGACGCCTCGCCACCGAAGTCGTGACCCGAGTGAAGTCCCGCGGACAGCTCGTCACGATCGCGGTCACGGGGTCGAACGGCAAGACGACGACCAAGAACCTCCTCAATGAGATCTTCTCGGCGCGAGGCGAGACCGTCGCGCCCATCGCCAGCTTCAACAACGAGGTGGGCGCGCCGCTGACGTTCCTGAAGCTCACGGAGGACACGCAGACCCTCATCGCCGAGATGGGCGCGAGCGCTCCGGGCGAGATCCGCAGGCTCATCTCGATGGCGAAGCCGGACGTCGGCATCGTCCTGACGGTCGGCCTCGCGCACGCTGGCGAGTTCGGTGGCATCGAGGTAACGCTCACCTCGAAGACCGAGATGGTGCAAGGGCTCGTCGCGGGCGACACCGCCGTGCTCAACGCCGACGACGCGCGCGTCGCCTCGATGGCAGACAAGACCGACGCGAACGTGCTGTGGTTCGGTCGAGGCGAGCGAGCGGATGTCCGCGCGAGCGACGTCTCGACGAGCCTCGACGGCACTGAGTTCACGTTGCACCTTCCCGAGCAGGAGCCCGTCGTCGTCCGCTTCAGCGTGATCGGGGAGCACCACGTCACCAACGCGCTCGCCGCCGCGGCAGCAGCCCACACGCAGGGGGTGCCGGCCACGGAGGTCCGTGACGCCCTCCAGCGCGTCACACGCGCCGAGCAGTGGCGAATGGAGCTCCAGCACGCCGGCTCCGTGCACCTCATCAACGACGCCTACAACGCGAGCCCCGACTCCATGGCCGCCGCCCTCAAGACGATCGCCCAGATCGCGCCGAGCGGCGCCCGCACGGTCGCGGTGCTCGGCGCCATGAGCGAGCTCGGGGACGCCTCCATCGAGGAGCACGACCGCCTCGGACTGCTCGCCGTTCGCCTCGGCATCGACCAGCTCATCGTCGTCGGCCGCGACGCCCGCGCGCTGCACCTCGGAGCGATCGCCCAGGGCTCCTGGGACGGAGAGTCGATCTTCGTCGAGTCGATGGACGAGGCCTACGAGCTGCTGGTCCGCGAGACGCGACCCGGCGACCTGGTCCTCGTGAAGTCATCGAACTCAGCGGGCCTCCGACACCTCGGAGACCGTTTCGCCGAGCACCTCAGGGGGCACTTCGCGTGATTGCGATCCTTATTGCCGGAGGTGTCGGGCTGGCGTTCACGCTGTTCATGACGCCGCTGTTCATCCGCCTGTTCCACAAGCTCGAGTGGGGCCAGTTCATCCGCGAGGATGGGCCGGAAGCCCACCACTCGAAGCGCGGAACCGCCACGATGGGCGGCATCGTCTTCATCGTCGGCTCCGTGCTGGCGTACTTCATCGCGACGCTGGCCACTGGCGACCAGGTCACGGCCGCCGGGCTCCTCATCCTCGGTATGATGGTCGGCCTCGGCGTCATCGGCTTCATCGACGACTTCCTGAAGGTCCGCAAGCAGCAGTCCCTCGGACTCGGTGGATGGTCGAAGATCGTCGGGCAGGTGATCGTCGCGGGACTCTTCGCGGTGATCGGCCTGCAGTACCGCAACCCCGACGGCGTCCCCGTCCTCTCGACGCACATCTCGTTCATCCGAGACCTGCCCATCGACTTCATGGCGCTCGGTGCCGTTGCCGGAACGATCGCCCTCATCGTCTGGATCGTCGTCATCACGACCGCGACGTCGAACGCCGTGAACGTGACGGACGGCCTCGACGGCCTCGCGACGGGTGCCTCCATCATCTCGATCGGCTCCTACGGCATCATCGCCTACTGGCAGTTCAACCAGGCCTGCGGCACGGAGCGCCTCGCCGAGTCGCTCGAGTCGGCCTGCTACACGGCCTACGCGCCCCTCGACGTCGCCATCGTGGCGGCAGGCATCGCTGGCGCGCTCATCGGGTTCCTCTGGTGGAACACCTCGCCGGCGCAGATCTTCATGGGGGACACGGGCTCGCTCGGCCTCGGTGGCGCCATCGCCGCCTTCGCCATCATCACCCGCACGGAGCTGCTGCTCGTCCTCATCGGCGGCCTCTTCGTCATGACCACCGGCTCCGTTATCGTGCAGCGCATCTACTTCAAGCTCACCAAGGGCAAGCGCATCTTCCTGATGAGCCCCATTCACCACCACTTCGAGCTCAAAGGGTGGGCCGAGACCACGGTCGTCGTCCGGTTCTGGATCATCGCCGGACTCTGCGCCGCCCTCGGCATCGGGCTCTTCTACGCCGAGTGGGGAGTCACGACGTGACCCGCGAGGGAGCGGGCCGCGACGTCGAGGGTCTCCGGAGCTGGCACGACGACTGGACCGGCCTGTCGGTCGCCGTGCTCGGCCTGGGGAAGACGGGGTTCTCCGTCGCGGACACCCTTGCCGAACTCGGAGCCAAGCCGCACGTCATCGCGCAGTCGCATGACGACGAACGTGAGCGCATCCTCGAGGTGCTCGACGTTCCCGTGACGATCGCCGACGGTGACGAGTCCGCCGTCGACGCGCTGAAGGCTCTGGACGCCGACCTCATCGTCGCGTCTCCCGGCTTCGCCCCGAGCCATCCCCTCATCGTCGCCGCCGACGCGCTCGACGCGCCAGTGTGGGGTGACGTCGAGCTGGCCTGGCGACTCCGCGACAAGTTCGGCGAGCCCGCTCCATGGCTCGCCGTCACGGGGACGAACGGCAAGACGACGACAACCCAGCTCGCAGCGCACATGGGACTGGCCGCAGGTATCCGGACGGCCCCCTGCGGCAACATCGGCGTGCCCGTCCTCGATGTGCTGCGCGACCCCGCCGAGTTCCAACTCCTGGTGGTCGAGCTCTCGAGCTTCCAGCTCCACTCCCTCCACTCGATGTCGGCGCACGCCGCGGTCGTCCTCAACATCGCGGACGACCACCTCGACTGGCATGGCAGTGCTGAGGCCTACCGCGCAGCGAAGGGCCGCGTCTACGAGAGAGCCCAGATCGCCTGCGTCTACAACAAGGGCGACGAGGCGACACTCGACCTCGTCGAGGCGGCCGATGTCGTCGAGGGATGCCGCGCCATCGGCTTCGGGACCGACGTGCCAGGGCCGAGCGATTTCGGAGTGGTCGACGGGATCCTCGTCGACCGTGCGTTCCTCGACGACCGAGCCCGCACCGCGCTCGAGCTCACGACCCTCGAGGAGCTGCGCCCGCGCGGGCTCTCCTCGAGGCACCTCGTGGAGGATGTGCTCGCCGCGGCCGCCCTCGTTCGGGCTGTCGGCGTCCCGGTCACCGCGATCTCCGAGGCGCTCTCGACCTTCTCGGTCGATCGGCACCGCCACGAGATCGTCGCGGAGGCTGCCGGGGTCCTCTGGGTCGACGACTCGAAGGCGACCAATGTCCACGCCGCCGACGCCTCGCTGGCCGCGCACCGCAGCGTCGTCTGGCTGGTGGGAGGGCTCCTCAAGGGAGTCGACATCGCGCCGCTCGTCGCGAAGCACGCCGGACGCCTCCGAGGTGCGGTGGCCCTCGGAGTCTCTCGATCCGAACTGGCCGACGCGTTCGCGCAACACGCCCCAGAGGTCGCGTTCATCGAGATCGACGTGAGCGACACTGACTCCATCATGGGACGCGCCGTGGCGGAAGCCGCGCGGCTCGCGCAGGACGGTGACACCGTGCTGCTCGCTCCGGCGGCAGCCTCCATGGACCAGTTCGTGAGTTACAGCGACCGTGGCCAGCGTTTCGCGCTCGCCGTCGCGTCGCATCTTGAAGGGGGCCGGCATGCCGAGACAGAAGGCTCCCAGGACCGCACCTCCGAGCCGGACACCAGCGCCGACTAGGCCAGGCGCGGGCACTCCGGCCGGTGGTTCCGCACGCAAGAGCTCCTCGAGCGCGGTCGTCGTCTCGCTCGGCAAGCGCATCCGCGGGGTCAACCGCAACTTCGTGCTCCTGCTGTCGATCACGCTGTTCCTGGTCGCCTTCGGCATCGTGATGGTGCTCTCGAGCTCCTCGGTCGAGGAGTTCGCGGGCGGGAACGCGGTCTCCGCTCGGTTCGTCAGCCAGGCGACGTTCGCGGCACTCGGCATCCCGCTCATGCTCTTCGCATCCCGGATGCCGCTCCGGTTCTGGAAGCGGATCGCCTGGCCAGCCCTCTTCGTGGCCGTCATCCTGCAGGCGCTGGTCTTCACCCCCATCGGCGTCGACGTCAACGGCAACCGGGCCTGGATCGACCTCGGCTTCACGACGATGCAGCCCGCAGAGGCGCTCAAGGTGGCGCTCGTGCTGTGGCTCGGCCTCATCCTCGGGCGCAAGCAGGGCAAGCTGCACGTCGCCAAAGAGGTCGCGGTCCCCATTCTCCCCGTCCTCGGCTTGAGCTTCGGCGTCATGGCGCTGAGCAAGGACCTCGGAACGATGATCGTCGTCGGCGCGCTCGTCCTCGGAGCGCTGTATTTCGGCGGCGTCGCATCCAGGTTCCTGTGGCTCGCCGGGTTCGTCGCCGTCGCAGCGGCGCTCCTGCTGTCGATCTTCAGCGACAACCGCATGGCACGCATCACGAACTTCTTCCAGGGAGAGGTCGACTACGAGACCTGGGGCTGGCAGAGCGCGCATGGGCTCTACGCCCTCGCCGCCGGCGGCCTGTTCGGCTCGGGGCTCGGCAACTCGAAGGCCAAGTGGTCGTGGCTGCCAGAGGCCGACAACGACTTCATCTTCGCCATCATCGGGGAGGAGCTCGGGCTCGTCGGGGCGATCATCGTCATCGGCGTCTTCGTCCTGCTCGCGGTCGTGCTCGTCCGCATCTACCACGAGGCGGAGGACTGGACGGCGAAGACCATCGTCGGTGCCGTGACGACGTGGCTGATCTTCCAGGCGTTCGTGAACATCGCCGTCGTCATCGGGTTCCTGCCGGTCCTCGGCGTGCCATTGCCGCTCGTCTCCTCCGGCGGATCGGCCCTCATCACGACCCTCTTCGCAATCGGCATAGTCTTGTCGATCGCCCGCAACCCGAAGCGATCGGAGTCCCGCACGTGACCAACTACCTGCTCGCCGGAGGCGGCACGGCCGGCCACGTCAACCCGCTGCTCGCGGTCGCGGATGCGCTGCGCGAACGCGACCCCGACTCGAAGATCCTCGTGCTCGGCACGAAAGAGGGGCTGGAGGCTCGGCTCGTTCCCGCCCGCGGCTACGAGCTCCTCACGATTCCGAAGCTGCCCTTCCCTCGACGCCCGGGCATGCAGGTGCTGACGTTCCTGCCGCGACTCCGTGAGACGGTCGCCTCCGTGCGCCGGATGCTCGACGAGCACAGCATCGACGCGGTCGCCGGCTTCGGCGGGTACGCGGCGGCCCCCGCCTACCTGGCAGCACGGGGTCGGGTCCCCAGCGTCGTGCACGAAGCCAACGCGCACCCCGGGATGGCCAACAAGCTCGGCGCGCGCTGGGCGAAGCGCGTGGGCGTCGCCTTCGACGGCACCCCCCTCCGCGGTGCCGTGACCGTCGGGATGCCCCTCAGGGCTGAGATCGAGCACCTCGACCGCGCCGCGAAGCGCGACGAGGCTGTCAGGTTCTTCGGGCTGGCCCCCGACCGTCGCACGCTCCTGGTCACCGGCGGCTCGCTCGGCGCGAGGCGCGTCAACGAGACGGTCCGGGCCGTCGTGCCCGAGCTCATCTCCGAGGGCTGGCAGGTCCTTCACCTCGTCGGCGGGCTCTCGAAGTTCGAGCACGACCACGTCGAGGGCTACCACGTGCTCGAGTACTGCGACCGCATGGACCTCGCGTTCGCCGCCGCCGACCTGGTCGTCGCGCGTGCGGGCGCATCCACCGTCAGCGAGCTCGGCGTCGTCGGCCTCCCGGCTGTCTACATCCCGTACCCCGCCGCCACCGGCGACCACCAGACCACCAACATCCGCTCCGTCCTGTCCGCAGGTGGTGCCATACGGGTGGCCGACGCGGACTTCACGCCCGAGTGGGCGTCGAAGGAGCTCCTCGCCCTCGCCCGCGACGATGACCGCCGAGCCCGAATGGAGCAGGCGACTCGCGCATCAGCGCAGCGCGACGGGGCCTCGCGGGTCGTCGCCCTGCTGGACCAGGCGGTCGAGGACGCTCGGACCGGATAGGCGCCTTCGGACGTGAAGGCGGAGTACCCTCGACCATCGACGCGGAAGAGACCGCGCAGCTCGCAGATCGAGCGAACTCAGGAGCAGCAATGATCAATCCAGACGCCACCGCGCAGATTCCCGACGACATCGGGAACGTGCACTTCATCGGCATCGGCGGCTCAGGCATGAGCGGTATCGCGCGCATGATGCTCGACCGAGGCCTGACGATCTCCGGAAGCGACCGGACAGAGAACTACGCGACACGAGAGCTGCGCGATCGAGGCGCGCGTGTCGAGATCGGCCACGCGGCGGAGCACCTCGGCGACGCGGACACCGTCGTCGTCACCAGCGCACTCTGGCCCGACAACCCCGAACTCGTCCTCGCGAAGGAGCGTGGGCTGAACATCCTGCACCGCTCGCAGGCGCTCGTCTGGCTCACGCGCGGCAGCCGACTCGTCTCCGTCGCCGGGGCGCACGGCAAGACGACCTCGACGGGCATGATCGTGACCGCGCTCGACGCCCTCGACGCGGCCCCGAGCTTCGTCAACGGCGGGATCATCTCAGCGCTGGGAACGAGCTCAGCCGTCGGAAGCGGCGAGGCGTTCGTCGTCGAGGCCGACGAGTCCGACGGGTCCTTCCTGTTCTATGACACGGCGATCGCCCTCATCACGAACGTCGACAACGACCACCTCGATCACTACGGCAGCGTCGAGGCCTTCGAGGCCGCGTTCGTCCAGTTCGCGGATGCCGCCAGCGAGGCAGTGGTCATCTCGAGCGACGACGCACTCGCCGTCGAGCTGACCGAAAAGCTCACCCACAAGCGGGTACTGACCTTCGGGCAGGCTCCGTCCGCCGACGCGCGCGTCTCCGACATCGCATCCGAGGGTGGCGAGACCCGCTTCACCGTCACCTGGCAGGGTGTCGACTACCCGGCGCTCCTGCACGTGCCCGGCGTCCACAACGCGCTCAACGCGACCGGCGCGTTCGTCGTCCTCGTCCAGCTCGGCTTCGAGCCCGCCGCCGTCCTCGACGCGCTCTCGACGTTCGGCGGCACCAAGCGGCGCTTCGAACTCCACGGAACGGTCGGCGGAGTGAGCGTCTACGACGACTACGCCCATCACCCCGCCGAGGTCGAGGCGGCACTCTCGGCTGCCCGCACCGTCGTCGGCTCCGGACGCCTCATCGCCGTGCACCAGCCGCACCTGTACTCGCGGACGCGAGACATGAGCGACGTCTTCGCCGCGGTGTACGAGCGTCTCGCCGACGAGACCGTCGTGCTCGACGTGTGCGGCGCACGCGAGGATCCGATCCCCGGCGTCACGGGCGCGCTGGTCGAAGAGGCATTCGCCGACCGCAGCAAGGTCGCCTACCGCCCCGACTGGCAGGATGCGGCCGACACGGTCGCCGAGATCTCCCGGGACGGCGACTTCGTCATCACCTTCGGCTGCGGCGACGTCAACCTCATCGTGCCCCAGCTCCTCGAGGCGCTCGGCGCGAAGGAGCCAGGCAAGCCGTGAGCGTGCTCGGCGACGATGCGCGCCGATTCACCTGGCGCGCCAGACGACGCCGCCGCATCCTGATCTGGGTCGCGGCGGCGGTGGCCGCACTCGTCGCGTTCGTCGCGGTCGCCGTGTACAGCCCCATCATGTCCGTCCGCGAGATCGTCGTCGCCGGCACGCAGCGCGTCGACGCGACGCAGGTCGACGAGTCGCTCGCCGACCTGCACGGGCAGCCCCTGGCGCTCGTCACGAACGACGACGTGGAGAGCCGACTCCAGTCGTACGTGATGGTGCAGAGCTACTCGATCCGCGTCGAGCCGCCGAGCCGTCTTGTCGTCACGATCGTCGAGCGCTCGCCGATCGGCGCGGTCGCCGTGCCAGCGGGATACGACGTCATGGACGCGGCCGGTGTCGTGCTGTGGACCCAGCCGGAACCCGCGGGGGATATCCCGACTCTCGAGCTGGGTGGGCAGGGCATCGACTCGGAGGCATTCGCCTCAGCCTCGGCGGTGTCCCTCGCACTGCCCGTGGACTTTCGGTCCGGCGTCGCGACCGTGACGGCGAGGAGTATCGACGACGTCCGGTTGACGATGCGCAGCGGCGCCGAGGTCGTGTGGGGGAGCGCCGAGAACTCCGATCGCAAGGCGGAGGTGCTCGCTGCTCTGGTGGCGGCGACGGGCGACCAGTCCATCACCAGCTACGACGTCTCGAGCCCGGAGACCCCGGTCACTCGCTGAGGCGTCCTCCGGACCACGGTGCCGAACCTTCAAGTGAGGGTTGAAGCGACTCGGCGGCATTCGGCGCGCAAAACGCAACACACCTGCGGACTGCACGGATGGGGCGGCGTTCGCGACCTAGCGTCGAAGCAAGCAATCAGGAAACAGCATATCTCTGAGCTTCAAGTAGAGGTTGAAGCTCGTACGCAGTCGCCAGCGGTGACTTGTCGAGGTGTGCGCTCCGTTCTTCAACCACACCACACGCCAACGAGGGGCCGGACACGTGTCGAACACCAACAACTACCTCGCCGTCATCAAGGTCGTCGGCATCGGCGGCGGCGGCGTCAATGCAGTCAACAGAATGATCGAGCTCGGCCTCCGCGGCGTGGAGTTCATCGCGATCAACACCGACGCGCAGGCGCTGCTCATGAGCGACGCCGACGTCAAGCTCGACGTCGGTCGCGAGCTGACACGTGGTCTCGGTGCCGGGGCTGACCCGGAGGTCGGCCGCCGCGCAGCCGAGGACCACGCCGAGGAGATCGAGCAGGCGCTCGCCGGCGCCGACATGGTCTTCGTCACGGCTGGCGAGGGTGGCGGAACCGGAACAGGGGGCGCTCCCGTCGTCGCGCGCATCGCGAAGTCGATCGGCGCGCTCACCATCGGTGTCGTCACCAAGCCGTTCAGCTTCGAGGGCCGCCGCCGCATGCAGCAGGCCGAGCAGGGTGTCGCCACCCTGAAGGAAGAAGTCGACACCCTCATCGTCGTCCCGAACGACCGCCTCCTGGAGATCAGCGACCGCGGCATCTCGATGATCGAGGCGTTCTCGACGGCCGACCAGGTGCTCCTTGCCGGTGTGCAGGGCATCACCGACCTGATCACGACCCCGGGTCTCATCAACCTCGACTTCGCCGACGTCAAATCGGTCATGCAGGGTGCGGGCTCCGCGCTCATGGGCATCGGCTCGTCCAGGGGTGCCGACCGGGCGATCAAGGCAGCGGAACTCGCGGTCGCGTCGCCGCTCCTCGAGGCGAGCATCGAAGGTGCCCACGGCGTCCTGCTCTCCATCCAGGGCGGTTCGAACCTCGGCATCTTCGAGATCAACGACGCAGCGAAGCTCGTGCAGGAGGCCGTCCACCAGGAGGCCAACATCATCTTCGGTGCGGTCATCGACGACACGCTCGGCGACGAGGTGCGCGTCACCGTCATCGCGGCGGGCTTCGCCGGGGGCGAGCCCAAGACGCTGCAGGAGCAGCAGTCCGTGCCAGCGCCCGCGGCCGCGCCTGTCCAGCAGGCGAACACCGGCGCCATCGGTCTCGGTGCGGCCGCGGCCGCTGTCGCCTCCGCACCGTCCGTGCCCGTCGAGCGCGAGCCCGTGCAGGCGCCAGCACCGGTCTCGCAGGCTCCCGCCTGGTCGACGGCCGAGGCGCCCACCATCGCGCCTCGCCGCGAGCCGGAGGCGGCCTACGACGACGCCGAGGACATCCTCGACGTTCCGGACTTCCTCAAGTAGAGCGCGAATGCCAGAGCAAGCTGCAGAGGCGCTCGGCCAGGGTCATCAGACGCTGTCCGAGCGCCTCTCGGCCGTCCAGACCGCCATTCGTGAGAGCTGTCTCAGCGCGGGACGCGACCCCTCCGAGGTCACCCTCATCCCCGTCACGAAGTTCCAAGGCCCCGAACTCGTCGCCGACCTCGTTGACCTCGGCGTCCGTCGCTTCGCGGAGAGCAGGCACCCGGAGGCCAGAGACAAGGCCGCGGCGCTCGCAGAGCGCGCCGACCTCGAATGGCACTTCGTCGGTCAGATCCAGACGAAGAAGGCGCGCCAGATCGCCCAGTACGTGGATGCCGTGCATTCGATCGACAGGGGTGGGCTCGTCGACGCACTGTCGAACATCGAGCGGGCACACCCGCTTCGCGTGTTCGTGCAGGTCAACATGACCCCGGATCCCGCCAGGGGCGGCGTCCAGCCCGCGGAGTTGGAGGCGCTCGTCGAGCAGGTCCTGCGTACCGAGTCGCTCGACCTCCAAGGCCTCATGTGCGTCGCGCCACTGGGGGAGGAGCCACGCGCGGCCTTCGCCGAGCTCCGGGCGCTCGGGCAGCGCATCCGACCGCTTGCTCCGTCGGCGACCGCACTGTCGATGGGCATGTCCAACGACTTCGCAGAAGCCATCGAAAACGGTGCGACACACCTCAGAATCGGCGCGGCAATCACGGGAAAGCGACCCGAACGGACGTAGCGTGGGGGCACGCCGAACACACGGAGGAGCACAATGGCCAACCCGCTGCGCAATGCCATGGTCTACCTGGGCCTTGCTGACGAAGACGAGCAGAATCTGCACGACGAGACGCCACAGGCGCAGCAGCAGAGGCAGTCGCCAGCCGCGGCACCTTCGCCGCAGCTCTCTCCGGTCGTCACGGAGCGCCCGAAGCCGGCGCCAGTGACCCCGATCACCAAAGCTCCCAAGCACACTTCAACCCCGGCGATGGCGGAAATGAACGAGATCCTCACGGTCCACCCGAAGGCCTACAACAAAGACGCGCAGGTCATCGCCGAGAACTTCCGCGATGGCGTCCCCGTCATCATGAACCTCTCCGAGATGGACGAGGCCGAGGCGCGTCGCCTCATCGACTTCGCGAGTGGGCTCTCCCAGGGCCTCTATGGCAAGATCGAGCGCGTGACGAGCCGGGTGTTCCTGCTCTCGCCTCAGCACATCGCCGTCCACGGCGAGTCCAGCAAGCTGGAGGCGGAGAAGGAAGCCTCGTTCTTCCAGTAGACCCCAACCAGCCTGACTCTGCCGAGCGGCAGAGCGGCCCGCTTTCGCGCGAACGGTGAGACGGTGCATCCAGAGGGTGCACCGTCGCCGTGTCTGCACGACAACATCTCAGGAAACGAATGAATATCCTCGGCGCGATCCTCGGCTTCGTCATCGGCCTCTACATCATGGTGATGTGGGGTCGGCTGATCCTCGACTACGCGCGCATGTTCGCGCCTCGGTGGAAGCCGAAGGGATTCGTGCTCGTCCTCTGCGAGGGCGTCTACTCGCTGACCGACCCGCCCCTTCGTGCGGTCCGCAAAGTCGTGCCTCCGCTTCGCATCGGCAACATCGCCCTCGACCTCGCCTGGATCATCGTCATGTTCGCGCTGGTCATCACGTCGAATCTCGTGCGCCTGCTCTAAGCCGTGAGCTCTCTCCATTAGGTGAATGGCGACTTTCCCGACAGAATGTGACGCACGGGACCCAAGTGCCGTAATGTGACCTATGTGCTGCGCAGCACAGCAACGTTCTGCGTGCACATCTGGGCAACGCTAGTGTTGTCACGCCAGACCCAGAGTCTGCTCATCAGACCCAGAGTCTTTTCCAGATACAGACCAATCGCAGAGAGAGTCGAAAGGTGGCCGACATGGCACTCACTCCTGAGGACGTCATCAACAAACGCTTCCAGCAGACCAAGTTCCGCGAGGGGTACGACCAGGACGAGGTCGACGACTTCCTCGACGAGGTCGTTGCAGAAATGCGCCGCCTCGTGGGGGAGAACGAGCAGCTTCGTCAGCAGCTCGAAGAGGCAGAGGCGCGCGCCAGCAGCGCGCCGGCAGCCGCAGCTCCCGCCCCGGTCGAGGAGCCCAGCGTCGAGGTCGAGGCAGCTCCCGAGCCAGAGCCTGAGCCCATCGCGCCGCTCGCGCAGCCTGCAGCTCCCGCTCCCGTCGCCGTAGAGGGTGCCGACGAGGCCGAGACGAGCAGCTCGCTCATCGCCCTCGCCCGCCGCCTTCACGACGAGCACGTCGAAGAGGGAACGCGCAAGCGCGACGAGATCATCGCCACGGGCGAGACCCGTGCTCGTGAGATCATCGCCGAGTCCGAGACCCGCGCACGTCAGATCGAGGGCGACAGCGAGAAGCGCGCCCGCGAGATCACGGTCGAGTCCGAGGGCCGTGCCCGCACGATCGTCACCGAGGCCGAGGCCAAGGAACGCGAGACGATCGGTCGACTCGAGGAGGCCAAGACAAAGCTCGAGGCCCGTATCGAGGAGCTCCGCATCTTCGAGCGCGAGTACCGCAACAACCTCCGCTCCTACATCGAAGGCCAGCTCAACGACCTGAACCGTCAGGCCAGCGACGTCCTCGAAGGCTCCGCACCAGCGGGCCAGTAGCACTCGGAACGTGGAGGACACACCTCTGCAGACCACCGAACGGCGATCGCGTCCGAGCATCCGCATTCTTGCGTTGCTCGCCGCGGTCGCCGTCGGCGCGTTTGCGCTTGACCAGATATCCAAGGCGCTTGTCGTCTCCTCGATGACTGAGGGGCAGACGATCGAGGCGCTCGGTGGCTTCCTGCAGTGGCACTTCGTCAGGAACCCGGGCGCTGCGTTCTCGTTCGCCGCAGGCTCCACGTGGATCTTCACGGGCGTGTCGACGGTCATGGTCATCGTCATCTTGGTCGTTGCTCGCCGGCTCGCGTCGAAGCGCTGGGCCGCAGTGTTCGGACTCGTGCTCGGTGGCGCTCTCGGCAACCTCTTCGACCGGCTCTTCCGCGAGCCCGGCTTCGGCGTCGGCCACGTCATCGACTTCATCTACACGCCGTGGATGCTCCCGGCGATCTACAACGTCGCCGACATGTGCATCGTCGTGGGGATGTCGGCGTTCGTGCTGCTCACCCTGTTCGACATCGGTTTCGACGGCAAGCGCCGCCCCAAGGCGAAGAAGGACGCGTAATGCAATCCAGGACGATCCCGATCCCTGACGGTCTCGAGGGCACCCGCGTCGACGCGGGTGTCTCCAAGCTCCTCGGTCTCAGCAGGACGCAGGTCGCTGATATCGCGGCGGCGGGCGGGATCACGATCGACGGAAAGCCAGTCGGCAAATCCGACCGGATGACAGCCGGTGCCGTCATCTCCATCGAGTGGGAGCAGGCCGGGCCGGTGAAGGTCATTCCGATCGCCGTGCCCGACCTCAAGATCGTGCACGACGAGGACGACTTCGTCGTCATCGACAAGCCCGTCGGCGTCGCCGCGCACCCGTCGATCGGCTGGGACGGCCCCACCGTGCTCGGCGCGCTCGCCGCGGCAGGATTCACCATCTCGACCTCCGGGCAGTCGGAGCGCCAGGGCATCGTGCACCGTCTGGATGCAGGCACGAGCGGACTCATGGTCGTGGCGAAGAGCGAGCTGTCGTACGCGCAGCTCAAGAAGGCCTTCCACGATCGCCAGGTCGAGAAGGTCTACCACGCGGTCGTCCAGGGGCACCCTGACCCACTGTCCGGCACGATCGACGCCCCCATCGGCCGGCACCCCGGATCGTCGTGGAAGTTCGCTGTCACGAGCGACGGCAAGCCGTCGGTCACCCACTACGAGACCGTCGAGGCGTTCCGCCGGGGAGCACTGCTCGAGGTCCATCTCGAAACCGGGCGCACCCACCAGATCCGCGTGCACATGGCCGCTCAACGGCACCCATGCATCGGGGACCCGCTGTACGGCTCCGACCCGGTCGTGGCCGCCAAGCTCGGCCTCAAGCGACAGTGGCTGCACGCCAAGGAGCTCGGCTTCGCCCATCCCCGCACGGGTGAGCCCGTCCGCTTCACCACCGAGTACCCAGACGACCTGGCGCACGCGCTCGAGCTGCTGCGCGACGGCGAGCTGTAGTCCACAGCCTCGTCCGCGAAGGCGCTCCGGCGACCTAAGATGGGTGCGCCGATCCACCCATCTTCTCGGAGAGACATTGCCTTCAGCAGACTCGTTCGCCCACCTCCACGTCCATAGCGAGTACTCGATGCTCGACGGAGCGGCCCGGATCGGCGAACTCATGAAGGCCGCCGTCGAGCAGGGCATGCCCGCCGTGGCGATGACCGACCACGGGAACGTGTTCGGGGCGTACGAGTTCGCGAAGGCCGCGAAAGAGCACGGCATCAAGCCGATCATCGGTACCGAGGCGTACCTGACTCCGGGAACGCACCGCGGTGACCGCACTCGTGTGAAGTGGGGCAACGGCGGGGGAGACGACGTCTCCGGCTCCGGTGCCTACACGCACATCACGATGCTCAGCGAGACGACGCAGGGCATGCACAACCTCTTCCGCCTCTCCAGTCGGGCCTCCATGGAGGGGTACTACTTCAAGCCGCGCATGGACCGCGAGCTGCTCAACACGTACTCGAAGGGACTCATCGCGACGACCGGATGCCCCTCGGGCGAGGTTCAGACGCGGCTTCGGCTCGGGCAGTACAACGAGGCGCGTGCGGCAGCCGCCGAGTTCCGCGACATCTTCGGGGCGGAGAACTACTTCTGCGAGATCATGGACCACGGCATCGACATCGAGCGCCGCGTCATGCCGGACCTGCTGAAGCTCGCTAAGGACCTCGGCCTTCCCCTGGTCGCGACCAACGACCTGCACTACACGCACTCGCACGACGCTGACAGCCACTCCGCGCTCCTGTGCGTGCAATCCGGGTCGACGATGGACGACCCGAACCGGTTCCAGTTCTCCGGCACCGGCTACTACCTGAAGTCGGCAGCCGAGATGCGAGCCATCTTCCGCGATCACCCTGAGGCGTGCGACAACACGCTGCTGATCGCCGAACGCTGCTCAGCCGAGTTCGATGAGAACGCGAACTACATGCCCCGCTTCCCCGTGCCGGAGGGCGAGACGGAGAGCACCTGGTTCATTAAGGAGATCGACGCGGGTCTCGACAAGCGGTACCCGGCCGGGGTCCCGAGCGACGTCCGCAACCAGGCGGACTACGAGATCGGCGTCATCAACCAGATGGGCTTCCCTGGATACTTCCTGGTCGTCGCCGACTTCATCAACTGGGCGAAGGACAACGGCATCCGCGTCGGGCCAGGTCGCGGTTCCGGTGCAGGGTCCATGGTGGCCTACGCCATGGGCATCACCGACCTCGACCCGCTGCGGCACGGCCTCATCTTCGAGCGCTTCCTCAACCCGGACCGAGTCTCGATGCCCGACTTCGACGTCGACTTCGATGATCGCCGCAGGTCGGAGGTCATCCGGTACGTCACTGGGAAGTACGGCTCGGAGCGCGTCGCCCAGATCGTCACCTACGGCACGATCAAGGCCAAGCAGGCGCTCAAGGATGCCTCGCGCGTGCTCGGATACCCGTTCTCCATGGGCGACCAGCTCACGAAGGCCATGCCTCCCGCCGTCATGGGCAAGGACATCCCCCTCAGCGGGATCTTCGACAAGGAGCACAAGCGCTACTCGGAGGCCGCCGAGATGCGCGCCTTCATCGAGAGCAACCCGGACGCGAAGAAGGTGTTCGACACCGCGAGCGGCCTCGAGAACCTGAAGCGCCAGTGGGGCGTGCACGCGGCTGGCGTCATCATGTCGAGCGACCCGCTCATCGACATCATCCCGATCATGAAGCGGGAGCAGGACGGCCAGATCGTCACCCAGTTCGACTATCCGGCGAGCGAGTCCCTCGGGCTCATCAAGATGGACTTCCTCGGACTGCGCAACCTCACCATCGTGAGCGACGCGGTGGTCAACATCAAGGCGAACCGCGGCATCGATCTCGTCCTCGAGGACCTCGAACTGGACGACGTCGGCGCCTACGAGCTGCTGACGCGCGGTGACACGCTCGGGGTCTTCCAGCTCGACGGTGGGCCCATGCGCTCCCTGCTCCGCCTCCTCAAGCCCGACAACTTCGAGGACATCTCCGCGGTCATCGCGCTGTACCGTCCCGGGCCGATGGGGGCCAACTCCCACATCAACTACGCGCTGCGCAAGAACGGCGAGCAGGAGATCACGCCGATCCACCCGCAACTCGAGGAGCCGCTCCAGGAGATCCTCTCGACCAGCTACGGCCTGATCATCTATCAGGAGCAGGTCATGGCCATCGCGCAGAAGGTCGCCGGATTCTCGCTCGGCCAGGCCGACATCCTTCGCCGCGCCATGGGCAAGAAGAAGAAGTCGGAGCTGGACAAGCAGTTCGCCGGCTTCCAGGGCGGAATGCACGCCAATGGCTACTCCGACGAAGCCGTGAAGATGCTCTGGGACATCCTGCTCCCGTTCTCCGACTACGCCTTCAACAAGGCACACTCGGCCGCCTACGGCGTCGTCTCCTACTGGACCGCGTATCTGAAGGCGCACTTCCCCGCCGAGTACATGGCGGCGCTGCTCACGAGCGTCGGCGACTCGCGCGACAAGCTGGCGATGTACCTCAACGAGTGCCGCCGCATGGGCATCACGGTGCTCGCCCCCGACGTCAACGAGTCCTTCGTCAACTTCACCGCGGTGGGGGAGGACATCCGCTTCGGTCTCGGCGCCGTGAGGAACGTGGGAGCCAACGTCGTCGAGGAGATCCAGAAGGCGCGCGAGTCGAAGACCGCATTCGTCTCGTTCCATGACTTCCTGAAGAAGGTGCCGACGACGGTCGCCAACAAGCGCACCGTGGAGTCGCTCATCAAGGCCGGCGCCTTCGACTCCCTCGGCAACACTCGCCGAGCCCTCGTCGAGGTGCACGAGAACGCCATCGACGTCGCGGTGTCGCGCAAGCGGAACGAAGCGCACGGGCAGGTCGACCTCTTCGCGGGTCTCGACGAGTTCGAAGCCGAGGAGGACGACGTTCCCGTCCGCCCCGAGTTCAATCGCCGCGACAAGCTCGCCTTCGAACGGGACATGCTCGGGCTCTACGTCTCCGACCACCCGCTTGCGGGGCTCGAGCGAGAGCTCGCGAAGCTCGCCACCACGAGCATCCTCGATCTGACGCAGGCCGAGCACCTGGAGGACGGGCAGCAGGTCACGATCGCTGGTCTCATCACGAGCGTGCAGCATCGGGTGGCCCGGAACTCGGGCAATCCGTACGGGATGATCGAGGTCGAGGACTTCGGCGGCACCATGACCGTCATGTTCATGGGCAAGACATACCAGGAGTTCCAGACACAGCTCCAAGGCGATGTCATCGTGGCCGTCAAGGGTCGCGTGTCGAAGCGAGACGATGGCATGAACCTGCACGCGCAGGGCCTCACGCTGCCGAAGATCGCAGCGGCCGAGGACGCGGGCACGCTCACGCTCACCATCCCGGACACTCGGGCGACGGAGCCGGTGGTGGATGCACTCGGCAAGGTGCTCCGCCGGCATTCGGGCGAGAGCGAGGTCCGGCTCAGGCTGCGCACCCCCGGGGTCGTGCGCCGCTTCGAGCTCCCTCACCGGGTGCGCATCACGCAGGACCTGTACGGGGAGCTGAAGGCGCTGCTCGGGCCGAGCTGCCTCGAGTAGCGGGCGGCAGGGCCGCTCCGCTCACGAGGCGACGGTGCTCGCTCGCCGCTTGACTACGATGGAGACACCATGATGCAACTCATCGATCTGCGTGGTTCTGCGCTCAGCGCCTCCGAGCTTCGGAACATCCTCCCTCGTGCCGAGCTGGACGTCGGGCGTGCCCTCGGCACGGCTGCCGAGCTCATCTCGGCGGTCCGCGACGACGGAGCCACCGCGCTCCGTGAGCAGGCGGTGCGCCTCGACGGTGTCGATCCACCGCACCTGCGGGTCCCGCAGGAGGCGATCGACGAAGCGGCGGCGAGTCTCGAACCCCGGGTGCGTGCTGGCCTGGAGGCCATGATCGAGCGTGTTCGTGCTGGCTCGGCCGCGCAGGTCCCCGACCCCAGGGTCACGACGCTCGGTGACGGCGCCGTCGTCGAGCTCCGCTGGCACCCCGTGGCGCGTGTCGGCCTCTACGTACCTGGCGGGAAAGCCGTCTACCCATCGAGCGTCGTCATGAACGTCTGCGCCGCGATGGCGGCGGGCGTCTCCTCGATCGCGATCGCGTCGCCGCCGCAGCGGGACTTCGGTGGGGGCGTGCACCCCACGATCCTCGGTGCGGCTGGGCTCCTCGGCGTCACCGAGGTCTACGCCATGGGCGGGGCGGGCGCCATCGGCGCGCTGGCGCACGGCGTCTCCGACATCGGCCTCGAACCGGTCGAGGTCATCACCGGCCCGGGCAACGTGTACGTCGCCGCAGCGAAGCGCATCGTGCAGTCGTTCGTCGGCATCGACTCAGAGGCGGGCCCGACGGAGATCCTCGTGATCGCAGACGACTCCGGAGACGCGGACCACGTCGCCGCGGACCTCGTGAGTCAGGCCGAGCACGACGAGCTCGCGTCGGCGCTCCTCGTCACCCCCGACGCGGAATGGGCGAGGCGTGTGCTCGAGCGCGTCGAGGTCAGAGCGGCAGCGACCAAGCACGCCGAGCGCGTGCGCGTCTCCCTCGGTGGACGCCAGTCCGCCGTCATCCTCGTCGACGACCTCGCCGCGGCAGCCAGGGTGTCGAACGCCTACGCGCCCGAGCACCTCGAGGTGCAGACTCGTGAGCCAGAGGCGGTGCTCGCGATGCTCCACAACGCTGGAGCCATCTTCATGGGCGCCAACTCGCCGGTGAGCCTCGGCGACTACCTCGCTGGCTCCAACCACGTGCTGCCGACGGGCGGCCAGGCGGCGCACACGCCCGGTCTCGGCGCGCACACGTTCCTCCGCCCGCAGCAGATCATCCGATACGACCGGGAAGCCCTGCGCGCCGTGAGCGAGCACGTCGTGGCGCTCGCAGACGCCGAGGACCTGCCGGCGCACGGTGAAGCAGTGACGGCGAGGTTCAGCTGATGCACTGCCCGTTCTGCCGCCACCCAGACTCACGGGTCATCGACTCGCGAACCAGCGACGACGGCTTCGCGATCCGTCGAAGGAGGCAGTGCCCGGAATGCGGGCGCCGATTCTCCACGACCGAGACGGCGAGCCTCACGGTCATCAAGCGCAACGGCGTCGTCGAGTCGTTCTCACGCGACAAGGTCGTGGCCGGTGTCCGCAAGGCATGCCAGGGGCGACCCGTGACCGACACCGACCTGGCGCTCCTCGCGCAGCGCGTGGAAGAGAGCATCCGCGCGACCGGGGCCTCGCAGATCGAAGCCAACGACATCGGCCTGGCCATCCTGCCGCCGCTGCGTGAGCTGGACGACGTCGCCTACCTTCGGTTCGCGAGCGTCTACCAGGGCTTCGCCGGCCTCGATGACTTCCGGGCGGCCATCGATCGAATGCACGAGGACGGCATCAGAGCGCAGTACGCCACCGAGACCGCCGACGGCGAGTCGACCGTCAAGGGGGAGACCCGATGAGCGCCGCCTACCGTCTGCTGTTCCGTCACGTCCTGTCGAAGATGGATCCGGAACGCGCGCACGCATTCGCGTCCGGGGTCATCAGGGCGCTCGGTCGGCGCGGCCCGGCTGCACTGATCTCGCCGTTCGGAGCGCCTGCCGAATCGCTTGCCGTCGAGGCGATGGGCCTCCGCTTCGCGTCGCCGTTCGGCCTCGCGGCCGGTTTCGACAAGGACGCCGAGGACATCGACGGCCTCGCTGCGCTGGGCTTCGGCCACGTCGAGGTCGGCACCGTGACGCCCCGCCCGCAGCCAGGCAACCCAGGGCCGCGGCTCTTCCGGCTCGTCGCTGACGGCGCGCTCATCAACCGCATGGGCTTCAACAACCGCGGTGCCGAGCTCGCAGCCGCCAACATCGCGGCTCGTCGCAACCGCTCCGTCATCGTCGGCGTCAACATCGGCAAGAACAAGACGACCGAGGCCGACGACGCGCACCTCGACTACGCGGCCGCCGCCACGGCCGTCAAGGAGGTCGCGGACTATCTCGTCGTGAACGTCTCCTCGCCGAACACCCCGGGGCTGCGCAGTCTGCAGTCCCTCGAGTCCCTGACGCCGATCCTGCGCGCGGCCCGAGACGCCGCACCAGGCGTTCCTCTGCTCGTCAAGATCGCCCCTGATCTCGACGATGACGAGATCAGGGAGGTCACGCAGCTCGCCATCGACGAGGGTCTGGCCGGCATCATCGCGGCCAACACGACGATCTCGCGCTCGGGCCTGCGCACGTCCGCCCGCGTCGTGGAGGCGTTCGGCGCTGGAGGCCTATCCGGTCGTCCGCTCACCGAGCGCTCACGCGAGGTCCTGCGGGTCGTCAAGGAGACGTCCGGGGACAGGCTGTGCATCATCTCCGTCGGAGGGGTCACGGACGCGGCCGAGGTTCGCCGACGCCTCGACGCAGGCGCGACGCTCGTCCAGGGCTACACCGAGTTCCTCTACTCCGGTCCCACCTGGGCGGCCAGCATCAATCGCGGACTCGCCCGCCTCGCACGCTGATCGACGCTTCCGCGCGAAGGTCTCATTTCGGGCACCATCTCGGATTCCCAGCCGCCTGACACCTTCTGGCCACCCCGCGGGTCTACATTGTGAAGCAGCGAAGGCCCGAGCGGAATACCGTTCGGGCCTTCGAGTTTTCCTGACGCGAGCCGGTCGGGCCCCGCTGGATGACTATTTGCCGGTGAACTCGATCTTCGCGCCGCGCTTGACCTGCGACTTCGGCATGCGCATGACTCGCAGCTGCAGGCAGCGGGCGATCGTACCGATCATGATGCCCTTCTCGACCTTGTCCTTGCCGACGACCGCGGCGATGCGACGCTTGATCATGTTGGCGACCATCACGGCCTCGAGGATGCACACGGCGAGGAACGCCCAGATGAAGCTCATCGCCCAGATGCCGACGGACTGGCTCGGGATGAACGTCGCGAAGATCACGAGGAACATCATCGGCAGGAGGAGCTCGCCGATCGAGTACCTCGCGTCGATGTAATTGCGCATGAAGCGCTTCTGCGGACCGCGCTCGGTCGGACGGAGGTAGCGGTCGTCGCCCTTGGCGAGCCCCTCACGTGCCTTGGCCTGCTCGATTCGGACCTTCGCCTGCATCTCGCGCTTGGCCTGCTTGCGGTCCTCAGGGACGAGGGGACGCAGGTTCTGCGCTTCGCGCTCGCGCCTCGTGGGGGTCGGCTGCTGCTTCTTCGCCGGAGACTTCGCGGGAAGCGATGCTGTCTCGGCGCTCTTGGACTCGTGCTTCGACATGATGCCTCTCAAGAACTCTGGTGTGATTTAGCCTAACCGCTATGACTCTCCCCGAAGCCCCACTCGATGCACACGATCAGGAACAGCGACTTCTCGAAGCGGTCGAGGACCGCTTTCCCGCCACGATCGCCCGACTTTCCGGCCTCGTCCGCATCCCGTCCGTCTCCTGGGACGCCTTCGACCGAGTGCACGTGCAGCGCAGCGCCGAACGCACGGCGGAGCTGCTGCGCGAGCTCGAGCTGTTCGATGCCGTCGAGATCGAGGGCGTCGAGACGTCCGACGGCTACACGGGCCAGCCCGCTGTGATCGCGACGAGACAGGCCGAGCCCGGCCAGCCCACCGTCCTCCTGTACGCGCACCACGACGTGCAACCCCAGGGGAGTGCCGACGACTGGAGGACCCCGCCGTTCGAGCCGACCCTCCGCGATGGTCGCCTCTACGGACGCGGTGCGAGTGACGACAAGGCGGGAATCATGACGCACATCGCGGCCCTCGAGGCGCTCGGCACGGCCACGTCCGGGAGGCCAAGGATCGGGCTCTCCGTGTTCATCGAGGGCGAGGAGGAGAACGGTTCCCGCAGCTTCTCGGACTTCCTCGCCAAGCACAGGGCAGCGCTCGGCGCCGACGCGATCATCGTCGCCGACAGCGACAACCCCTCGACGACGACTCCCGGACTGACCGTCTCCCTCCGCGGCAACGTGACCATGAAGGTCACCGTTCGAACGCTCGGGCACGCCTCCCACTCCGGAATGCTCGGGGGTGCCGTGCCGGATGCGATGCTCGCGGCCGTCCGTCTGCTCGACACGCTCTGGGACGCGGACGGCGCGGTCGCCGTCGCAGGCCTCGGCACGCGCAGCGGGGGGCTCGCAGGCGGGGACGAGGCGGATATCCGGCGCGACGCGGAACTCCTCGACGGGGTCATGACGATCGGTCGGGGGAGTGTTCACGACCGCCTCTGGAACCAGCCTGCCATCACGATCACCGGCATCGACGCGCCGAGCGTCGCTGAAGCGTCCAACACGCTCCTGCCCGTCGTGTCGGTCCGCCTGTCGGCCCGCATCGCCCCCGGCGACGACGCAGCCGAGGCGTACGCGGCACTCGAGCGCCACCTGACCGAGCACGCCCCCTTCGGAGCGCGCATCGAGATCACCCAGCCAGACGTCGGGCAGCCGTTCCTCGTCGACACCGCGGGACCCGCGGTCGGCCTCATGAAGTCCGCGATGCGCGATGGGTGGGGTGTGGACGCCGCCGAGACGGGCATCGGCGGGTCGATCCCATTCATCGCCGCGCTCGCCGAGGTGTACCCGGACGCCGAGATCCTCGTGACTGGAGTGGAGGACCCGGCCACGATGGCGCACAGCCCCAATGAGTCGCAGGACCTCGGCGTGCTGCGTCGCGCGATCTCGGCTGAGGGGCTCTTCCTCCTGCGCTTCGCGCGGCCGGACACCGACGTCAGCTGATGCGATTCCGGCTGAGGAGGAATACCCTGGAGCCATACGCCGTTACTGATGTGAAGAGCGCGGGAGCAGGTCGTCCCGCCCAGCAGCACGAGGAGAATCCATGAGCGCAGTTCTTGAAGGCATCACCGTGAGCGAGGCCACGCACTCCGTGACCCTGACCCAGGCGGCACTTGACAAGATCAAGAACCTGATCGGCCAGGAGAGCGAGGGTGGCCTGCGACTGCGTATCGCCGTCCAGCCGGGAGGATGCTCCGGCTTGATCTACCAGCTGTTCTTCGACGAGCGCATCCTCGATGGCGACGCGACGGTCGACTTCGACGGTGTCGAAGTCATCGTCGATCCGATGAGCGTTCCCTACCTTGACAACGCGAAGATCGACTTCGAGGACACGATCCAGAAGCAGGGCTTCACGATCGACAACCCGAGTGCGCAGGGTTCCTGTGCTTGTGGCGACTCCTTCCACTGACTCGACACGCGGGGCTCACCCCCGCGACACACCCGAAACGGCGCGGTCTCTGACCGCGCCGTTTTGTCGTCCCCGCGCGCCCCGGGTCATCGACCCTCCCGATTCGCACTAGACTGACAGCAACCTGTATGCGTCACCTCGAAAGGTTTGCCGTGCGAGACACCCGCCGCGTGAAGTGGTTCGCCGCTCCGATTGCAGCAGCCCTGATTCTGATCCTGGCTGGCTGCACGTCGCAAGAACTACGGGGCTACATGCCCGGTGACCCCGGTGTCACCAACCATTCCGACGCCTTCACGAACTTCTGGGTGAACTCCTGGATCATCCTCCTCGTCGTGGGAGGGATCACCTGGGGTCTCATCATCTGGGCGTCAGTTCTGTTCCGCCGCCGCAAGGGCGAGAAGGGCCTGCCGGCGCAGCTGCGCTACCACATGCCCATCGAGATCCTCTTCACCGTGGTCCCGGTCATCCTCGTCGCCGGCTTCTTCGCCTTCACCGTGCGCGAGGAGGCCCCGGTCGTCTCCAACTTCGCCGAAGAAGAGCAGGACGTCAAGATCGAGGTCTACGGCAAGCAGTGGGCGTGGGACTTCAACTACCTGCCCACGAGCAACACCGAGTACGACTCCGGTGTCTACTACGAGGGCATCCAGGCGCAGGAGATCCGCGAGCCGTCCGAGGGCGGCGAGCGCGGCGCCGCCACCGGAGAGATCGACGAGGCTGCACTGCCGAAGCTCGTCCTTCCGGTCGGCGCGAACGTCACGCTCGACATCAAGTCGCGCGACGTCATCCACTCCTTCTGGATCGTCGACTTCCACTACAAGATCGACAACATCCCCGGCCACACCAACACCATGTCGTTCGTGCCAGAACGTGAAGGCACGTACATGGGCAAGTGCGCCGAGCTCTGCGGCGAGTACCACTCGATGATGCTCTTCCAGGTCGAGGTCGTCTCGCAGGCCGAGTACAACGCCTACATCGCCGAGCTTCGCGCGGCGGGCAACGTCGGCTCCCACGGAGACGACTACAACCGCAACCAGAACCTTCCGGGCACTGATGTTCCCGAGTTCAACCACGAGTCGGAATAGGGGCGACGAATATGACGTCAACGCTGAACCGTCCAGGCATCACCCCGGTCTCTGAGGCGACCACCGCCCCCAGCAGCTCTGTCGAGCGCAAGGGCAATGTCCTCGTTTCCTGGATCACCTCGACGGACCACAAGACCATCGGGTACATGTACCTGATCTCCAGCTTCGTCTGGTTCTGCATCGGTGGTGTGATGGCGCTGGTCATCCGCACCCAGCTCTTCGAGCCGGGAATGGAGATCATCGACACCAAAGAGCAGTACAACCAGCTCTTCACCATGCACGGCACGATCATGCTGCTCATGTTCGGGACGCCGCTGTTCTCCGGCTTCGCGAACGTGCTCGTGCCCCTGCAGATCGGCACGGCCGACGTCGCCTTCCCGCGACTCAACGCCTTCGCTTTCTGGCTCTTCACCTTCGGGGCGCTCATCGCCGTCGGCGGCTTCCTCACGCCGGGAGGTGCGGCATCGTTCGGCTGGACGGCCTACGTCCCCTTGTCGACGACCACCTATTCCCCTGGCGTCGGTGGCAATCTGTGGGTGGCGGGGCTCGCGGCGACCGGCTTCGCGACGATCTTCGGTGCCGTGAACTTCATCACGACGATCATCACGATGCGCGCGCCTGGCATGACGATGTGGCGCATGCCGATCTTCACCTGGAACGCGATGATCACGTCCATCCTCGTGCTGTTCGCCTTCCCCGTCCTCGCGGCTGCGTGGTTCGGCCTCCTCATGGACCGCGTATTCCTCACGCATATCTACGACGTCGAGGCCGGTGGTGCGATCCTCTATCAGCACCTGTTCTGGTTCTTCGGCCATCCAGAGGTCTACGTGCTCGCCCTGCCGTTCTTCGGCATCGTCTCCGAGATCTTCCCGGCCTTCAGCAGGAAGCCGATCTTCGGCTACAAGACCCTCGTGTACGCGACGATCGCGATCGCCGCCCTGTCAGCGTCCGTGTGGGCGCACCACATGTACGTGACCGGTACCGTACTGCTGCCGTTCTTCGCGCTCATGACGATGCTGATCGCCGTGCCGACGGGAGTGAAGATCTTCAACTGGATCGGCACCCTCTGGCGGGGATCGGTGACGTTCGAGACCCCCATGCTGTTCTCGCTCGGCTTCCTGGTCACGTTCGTCTTCGGCGGTCTGACCGGTGTCATCCTGGCCTCGCCGATGCTCGACTTCCACGTGTCCGACACCTACTTCGTCGTGGCGCACTTCCACTACGTGGTCTTCGGAACGATCGTGTTCGCGATGTTCGCCGGCGCCTTCTTCTGGTGGCCGAAGTGGACCGGCAAGATGCTCAACGAGCGTCTCGGCAAGATCCAGTTCTGGTTGCTGTTCATCGGCTTCCACATGACGTTCCTCATCCAGCACTGGCTCGGTGTGATGGGCATGCCGCGCAGGTACGCCACGTACCAGCCCGAGGACAACTTCACGTGGATGAACCAGCTGTCGACGATCGGCGCGTTCGTGCTCGCCATCTCGCTGCTGCCGTTCTTCCTGAACATCTTCATCACGGCGCGCAACGCGCCGAAGGTCACGGTCGACGACCCGTGGGGCTACGGCTCCTCGCTCGAGTGGGCGACCAGCTGCCCGCCGCCGCGACACAACTTCACGTCCATCCCGCGCATCCGCTCGGAGCGCCCCGCGTTCGACCTCAACCACCCCGAGGTCGCACCACACGGATACCGTGACCTGACGCCCGTCAACGACAAGATCGGAGAACGAGAGTGAAGACCTCAGCCCGCCTCCTCTGGGTCCTCGCCGTCTTCTACGCGGTTGTGACCGTCATCTATGTCCTCTGGACTCGTGCGGCTCTCGGGCACTACGAGTGGGTCGGCATCGTCGCACTGGCGCTGTCTGGTCTGTTCGTGGCGTTCGTCGCGTTCTACCTGGGCAGCTCAGCGAAGCCGTTCCGCGTGCACGTCCTCCCCGAGGACCGTCTCGACGGAGAGATCGCCGACGCCGACCCCGAGCTCGGGTTCTTCCCGCCGCAGAGCTGGTGGCCGTTCGTGCTGGCACTCGCCGTGGGACTGATCTTCCTCGGCCTCTCGATCGGCGGATGGTGGTTCGCGTACTTCGCGGCGCCGCTGTTCATCATCGCGATCGTCGGGTGGGTGTTCGAGTACTACCGCGGACGCTACGCCCACTAGGCACGTCCGAACGCTTCTGGCCCGCCCCTCTCACGAGGGGCGGGCCTTTCGCATGCGGCGGATCGGTGCGTGCTGCGCTCGGTGCGTGCGCGGCCAGCCGGGTCCCACAAGGCCGGGAAGGCGTGATCACGTGCTGGTGCTGGTGCTGGTGTTGCTCCTGGCCGGGGCCGGGGCGACATGGGCCCGGTGTGGGCGTTGTATGCCGGAGGCTCTTCGCTTCGTGAGTCCTCTGCAGGCGCTACGTCTCCGCGGGAGCCGGGACTCTCGCGGCGCAGAAGGGGCTGCGCGAGACGATGACGATCGGCAGTGTGCGCGTGCATGGCGTCTGCTCGGCCCATCACGAGTCATCGGCGGGCCTCACGCACGCGCGCTGGGGTGTCCGCGACCCCGAGGTACGAGGGGGAGGGGAGACAGGCACTCATCGTCCGAGGGCCGCAGACTTCGCTCACTGGGACCACGCGCGTCTCGGCCTGGAGGATCGGCGCGGACGAGCGGGTTCAGACGGGCTGAACCCCTCGCTAGTGATGATGCGTAGTCCTGGACTCCGCGGGCGCAGCACGAAGAATGTCGTAGTCGCGCCCTGGAGGGGCCGAGCGCTGGACCCGGTGGCGAGAACAAATAGTCCCGCTCTGCACGCTGTGCTGCCTCGTCCGGCTGGTCTATACACCACTGATGGGCGAGCCCGGGTGTTCGAGATCCAGTCCTCAGCGGCTGCGTGCGCGTCCATGACACGCGCCTGCTCGGACCAGTGAGAAGACTCGAGAGGTCTGACACTTGCCGGCACGGCAGTCGACCGACCAGACGAGCGGGTCTCGTCACGTGACACCCGCGGGGACGACAGAGCGCACTCCGTGTGGACCGCCGCGCATCGGAGCCCAACGCACACCACAGGACGACGGCTCCTCACCGCGCCTGGCGCGGTCGAGACACGACCCAATCCGGCGCAGCGCCGGTCCGGCGACAGGGGGGGGGGGGGAGCAGTTGCGGTTCTCATCTGCTCGGAGAGACGACTACAAGTGGGGCCTGGGACGCTGAACCATCGTCCCGGGTCGTTTCCGCCCGCCAGGGTGTGGCCTGCAACGGGGGCACTGCAGCGCCTCGCTGATCGCACCCATGCACCCGATCGTTCGCGAGCCTGAGGCTCGACAGCCGGGACGAGAATGGGGCTGCCAGACCGCTTGCGCGGGCCTGACAGCCCCATCTGCAACCCAGGAGGGCGCGGGACTTGCCTACGACCTAGTGGTGGCCGTGGTGTGCCTGCTCGAGCTCGCCCTTGGCGACGGGCTCGACACGGTCCTCGAAGAACCACCGCGACAGAGCGGCACGCACTCGCATGGGCGCCGTGATCTTCCCATCCGCGTTCGGACGGAGCATGATCGGTGCCTGCTCGTTGTAGGAGACCAGCTCCCAGCGGTCGTACTTGTCGAGGGGAACTTCGACTTCCACGAACTCGCCGTGGGGAAGTCGGAGCACGCGTCCCGACTCGACACCGTGGAGTGCGAGCGAACGGTCCCGCTTCTGCAGGCCGATGCAGATTCGCTTCGTCGCGATGTACGCGATGATCGGTCCGAGGATGAGCATCACCTGGAGGAAGTGGATGACGTGTTCCATGGCCAGGTGGAAGTGCGTCGCCATGAGGTCCGAGCTGGCTGCCGCCCACATGACCGCGTAGAACGTGACGCCGGCGGCACCGATAGCGGTGCGGGTCGGCGCGTTGCGCGGACGGTCGAGCAGGTGGTGCTCGCGCTTGTCACCCGTGATCCAGGCCTCGATGAAGGGGTACACGACGACCAGCACGATGAAGATGCCGATGACGATCAGCGGTGTGAGGATCGCGAACGACCACGTGTGGTTGAACCAGTACACCTCCCAGCCCGGTGGGATGAGGCGGAGCATTCCGTCGGCGAACCCGATGTACCAGTCAGGCTGAGTTCCAGCAGACACGGGGGACGGGTCGTACGGGCCGTAGTTCCACACCGGGTTGATCGAGAAGAACGACGCGATCAGGAAGATGAGGCCGAAGATGAGGAAGAAGAACCCTCCAGCCTTCCCAGCGAAGACCGGGAGGACCGGGTTTCCGACGACGTTGCCGTTCGTGCGGCCGGGTCCAGGCCACTGGGTGTGCTTGTTGATCACCATGAGGGCAAGGTGCAGCGCGATGAACAGGATGACCATCGCGGGCAGGATCATGATGTGCAGCGAGTAGAGACGGCCGACGATCTCGGTGCCGGGGAACTCGCCGCCAAAGAACAAGAACGAGACCCACGTTCCGACGAGCGGGATGCCCTTCATGATGCCGTCGATGATGCGCAGGCCGTTGCCGGAGAGCAGGTCGTCGGGAAGCGAGTAGCCCGTGAAGCCCTCAGCCATCGCGAGGATGAAGAGCACGAAGCCGACGACCCAGTTGAGCTCACGGGGCTTGCGGAACGCGCCGGTGAAGAAGACGCGCAGCATGTGCAGGCCGATGGAGGCCACGAACAGCAGGGCCGCCCAGTGGTGCACCTGGCGCATGAGGAGGCCACCGCGGATGTCGAACGAGATGTCGAGCGTGGATGCCATCGCGGCCGACATGCCCATGCCCTTGAGCGGCAGGTAGGAGCCTTCATATTCGACGTGCGCCATCGATGGGTCGAAGAAGAACGTCAGGAACGTGCCAGAGAGCAGGATGACGACGAAGCTGTAGAGCGCGATCTCGCCGAGCATGAAGGACCAGTGGTCCGGGAAGATCTTGCGCCCGAACTCCTTGACCGCACCCGAGATCGTGGTGCGCTCGTCGAGGTAGTTGGCGGCGCCGGCGATGAAGCCGCCTTCGCGGACCGGAGCTTTATACGTTGTAGTCATGGCGTCGCTCCCAGAAGCTCGGTCCGACAGGTTCGGTGAAGTCGCTCTGCGCGATCAGGTAGCCCTCGTCGTCGACGGCGATCGGCAGCTGCGGGAGCGGACGACCAGCGGGTCCGAAGATGACCTCGCAGTGGTTCTTGACGTCGAACTGCGACTGGTGGCAGGGGCAGAGCAGGTGGTGCGTCTGCTGCTCGTACAGAGCAACAGGGCAGCCGACGTGCGTGCAGACCTTGGAGTAGGCGACGATGCCGTCGTACGACCAGCCTGCACGGTCTTCGCGCTCGTTGAGCTGGTCTGCGGGGAGACGCATCAGGAGGACGACGGCCTTGGCCTTCTCTTCGAGCAGGTGGTGCTCGAGGTCGATGAGGCCGTCCGGGATCACGTGGAACGCGGAGCCGTACGTGACGTCGGCCGCGCGGATCGGGGTGCCCGTAGGGTCGCGGACGAGACGCGTTCCTTCTTCCCACATGGTGTGTGAGAGGGACTCGACCGGGTCCGGGTTGTTTCCGTTGTAGAGGTCACGGAAGAGGACGATGCCTGGAAGCGGCATGGCGACGAGCGCACCGATGAGCGAGTTGCGGAACAGCTTGCGGCGGCTGAAGCCGGATTCCTCGTTGGCCTGCGCGAAGATCTCGACTGCGCGCGAGCGCGTCGCGGGCGACCCCTTGCCCGGGTGGCGTGCCTCTGCCATCTCGTGGTCGGCCATGAGGTACTTCGACCAGGCGACCGTGCCGATGCCGATAGCGAGCATCGCGAGGGCGATGCCGATGCCGAGGAACATGTTGTTCGCACGCACCGTGGAGATGTCCTCGCGGCTGATCGGCCACACGAAGTAGGCGACGACAGCGAAGATGCTGGCGAGCGCCGAAAAGACGAAGAGCGCGACGAGGAGGCGCTCGGTGCGCTTCGCCTGTGCGGGGTCTACGTCGGTGATCCGGTCGCGGTGCGCCGGCATGCCAGGGTTCTCGAAGCCGTCCTTGGGAAGGATCGCGGTCCCGATGTGAGGCGCCCGCTCCGACGAAGGAGCAGTGCGAAGCTCTCCGCCGTGTTCGCCATCAGCCATGGTGATCCCTTTCTGGGTGTGTCTGTTCAGCTGCAGTATGTCTTGGATGCCTGTGCCAGGCCTCAGCCGGCACTAGTTCGGTCGAGTGGCGATCCAGACCGCCATGGCGACGCCGGCACCGATGCCGAAGATCCAGATGAAGAGGCCTTCGGAGACGGGTCCGAGCGAGCCGAGGCTGTTGCCGCCGATCGTGCCGGTGACCTCGGTCTGCCAGCGGATGGCCGTGATGATGTCGGCCTTGTCCTGGGGGGTGAGGTTCGCGTCGTTGAACACGGGCATGTTCTGCGGACCGGTGATCATGGCCTCGTAGAGGTGCACCGGCTCGACGGTCATGAGCTCGGGAGCGAACTTGCCTTCGGTCAGGGCACCGCCCGCGCCGGCCACGTTGTGGCACATGGCGCAGTTGATGCGGAAGAGCTCCGCTCCTCGTGCCGCGTCGCCGTCGGCCTGCAGGTACTGCTCGTCGGGGACAGCGGGACCTGGGGCCAGCGATGCCACGTAGTCAGCGAGGTCGCTGATGCCCTGCTCGTCGAACTGGACGGGCTTCGCGGGCGCCTGGGCGGCGTTCGCCTGCATCGGCATGCGTCCGGTGCCGACCTGGAAGTCGACGGCGGCCGCTCCGACGCCGATGAGGCTCGGCCCGTTCTCGGTGCCGGCGGCGTTCATGCCGTGGCAGGTCGCGCAGTTCGCGCCGAAGAGCGCAGCGCCGTTCTCGATGTCGCTCGCCGCGGCGGGGGCGGCACCCTGTGCTGCGGCTGCCGTCGTGGCGGAGTCGATCGCCGTGTACGCGCCTCCGGTGAGAAGGAGGCCGGCTCCGAGGAGTGCGGCGGTGGCGAGGGGGGTGCGGCGGCGTGCCGTCTTGCGGGTCGCCGTCTTCGCAGTCCGTGGTTTGGTCGTTCGGAACATTTGGGTGTTCTCCAGGATCGGGCTACGAGAAGTAGGGCAGCAGGTAGATGACGAAGAAGAGGGCAACCCAGACCACGTCGACGAAGTGCCAGTAGTAGGAGATGCCCAGCGCGCTGCTGACCTCACGGGTGCCCATGCGCCTGGCCGAGTACATGCGGCCGATGACGAGGAGGAACGTGACGAGTCCGCCGGTCACGTGCAGGCCGTGGAAGCCGGTCGTCATGTAGAAGGCGCTCGTGTACGCGTTGAGGTTGAGGACGTAGCCCTCGCTGACGAGCGTGGCGTACTCCCAGACCTGGCCCGCGACGAAGATGCCGCCGAGGAGGACCGTGAGGTAGAACCATTCGATGGCACCCCAGTGCTTGGGGCTCTTGCCGGTCGCACGCGCCTGCTCGCGCTCGGCCGCGAACGTGCCGAACTGGCACGTGAACGACGAGCTCACGAGG
Source organism: Pseudoclavibacter sp. RFBA6 (assembly GCF_002931575.1). NCBI lineage: Bacteria > Bacillati > Actinomycetota > Actinomycetes > Micrococcales > Microbacteriaceae > Pseudoclavibacter > Pseudoclavibacter sp. RFBA6. The sequence goes on from NZ_PSUA01000010.1 coordinate 385,756, forward strand.
ATGAGCGTGTTGATGGTCGCGAAGGGGACGTTCAGCACGCTGTGGCCTTCGGCGAACTGCTCCGGCGCCATCGAGCGCAGGGTGAAGAAGATCGCGAAGAGCCCAGCGAAGAACATCACTTCGCTCCCAAGCCAAACGATGACGCCGATGGCAGTCGTATTGGGGCGATGGACCGTGTGCACGGCCTGAGCGGAGGTTGCAGCAGTCACCTGACCATTATGACCGATTTCCCAGGCTCCCGAGACAAGGCGGCCCCGACCGGCGGGTCGCGTCCGATTAGGTGTGCCTGGGTGGTGGACGACTATCGTTTCCTGCATGACTTCGACCGAGACCTGGCCCGGACTGCTCGAGAAGCTGCTTGGCGGTGAGGACCTGAGCGTCGCGCAGGCGACGTGGGCGATGCGCCAGGTGATGGCGGGTGAGGTGAGCGAGGCTCGGCTCGCGGCGTTCCTCGTGGCGCTCCGTGCGAAGGGGGAGACGGTCGAGGAGGTCGTCGGCTTCCGGGACGCGATCCTCGAGCACGCGGTGCCCCTCGATGTGCCTCCGATGGCGCTCGACATCGTCGGCACCGGCGGAGACATGGTCGGAACCGTCAACGTGTCGACCATGTCGTCCATGGTCTGCGCCGGTGCCGGGGTGCCGGTCGTGAAGCACGGTGGCGGTGCGTCCAGCGCGAAGTCGGGTTCGAGCGACGTCCTCTCGGCGCTCGGCGCCGTGCACACGGCCGACCCGGTCCGCGTGAAGCGGATCTTCGAGGAGGTCGGCCTGACGTTCGTGTACGCGGCGCAGTTCCATCCTGGATTCGGGCACGCGCGCAAGGTGCGCGGCGAGCTCGGGGTCCCCACCGTGTTCAACCTGCTCGGCCCGCTCACGAACCCCGCACGACCGGAGGCGTCGGCGGTCGGCGTGGCGCGCCAGGCCGCGATCCCTCTCATCACGGGCGTGTTCCGCACGCGTGGTGCGACGGCACTCGTGTTCCGAGGCGACGATGGGCTCGACGAGCTGAGCGTCACGGGATACAGCCACATCTGGGAGGTCTCGAACGGCGCGATCACGGAGCACGACCTCCACCCCCGCGATGTCGGCCTCGGCACGTACGACATGCACGAGCTCCTCGGCGGCATGCCAGAGGAGAACGCGGGGATCGCCCGCGACGTCCTGTCCGGGAAGCGGCACGGTGCCGTCCGTGACATCGTGCTGCTCAACGCCGCCGCTGGCCTCGTCGCCTACGACCTCGCCCAGAATCCCGAGGCGGCGGAGCGGCCCCTTCGGGAGCGGCTGTCGGCCAGGATCGTGGACGCAGCGGCGAGCATCGACAGCGGGCGGGCGATCGAGACGCTCGACGCCTGGGTCGCCGCGACACGCTCCGCCTGACCGGACGAGGGTCAGGACCACTGAGAACGGCCGAGGCCCTCAGCAGATGCTGCTGAGGGCCTCGGCCGTGTTGGCTGTGCCTCGTGGGCTACGAGACGTCCTCATCGACCCAGTCGAGGGTCTTCGAGACGGCCTTCTTCCAGTTGCGGTAGAGACGCTCGCGCTCTTCTTCCGGCATCTGCGGGGTCCAGCGCTTGTCCTCCTGCCAGTTGGCGGAGACCTCGTCGAGGTCCTTCCAGAACCCGACTGCGAGACCGGCCGCGTAGGCGGCGCCGAGCGCCGTGGTCTCCGTGACGACAGGGCGAACGACGTCGGTGTTGAGGATGTCGGCCTGGAACTGCATGAGCGTGTCGTTGGCGACCATGCCGCCGTCGACCTTGAGCTCGGCGAGGGGCACACCGGAGTCGGCGTTCGACGCCTCGAGGACGTCGCGCGTCTGGTACGCCGTGGACTCGAGAGCCGCTCGCGCGATGTGGTTCTTGTTCACGAAGCGCGTCAGGCCGACGATGGCGCCGCGTGCATCCGGTCGCCAGTACGGCGCGAAGAGGCCCGAGAACGCGGGGACGATGTACGTTCCGCCGTTGTCCTCGACCTTGCTCGCCAGTTCTTCGATCTCCGGGGCCGAGCTGATGAGCCCCAGGTTGTCGCGCAGCCACTGCACCAGCGAGCCGGTCACGGCGATGGAGCCCTCGAGTGCGTAGACGGGAGCCGCGTCGCCGAGCTTGTAGCAGAGCGTCGTGAGGAGCCCGTTCTCGGACTTCACGATCTTCTCGCCGGTGTTGTAGATGAGGAAGGATCCAGTGCCGTACGTGTTCTTGGCCTCGCCCGACGTGAAGGCCGTCTGCCCGAACGTCGCCGCCTGCTGGTCGCCGAGGATGCCGGAGATCGGCACCTCGCGGAGGAGCGACTGCGTGCTCGCGTGGCCGTAGATCTCGGACGATGACTTGATCTCGGGGAGCATCGAAGCCGGAACGCCGAAGGCGTCCAGGATCGACTGGTCCCAGGCGAGCGTCTCGAGGTCCATGAAGAGCGTCCGGGAGGCATTCGTGACGTCGGTGACGTGCACTCCGCCGTTGACGCCGCCCGTCAGGTTCCACAGGACCCAGCTGTCGGTCGTGCCGAAGATGAGGTCGCCCGCCTCGGCCCGCTCTCGCGCTCCTTCGACGTTCTCGAGGATCCAGACGATCTTGGTGCCGGAGAAGTAGGTGGCGAGGGGGAGACCGACGGTGTCCTTGAAGCGCTCGACTCCGCCGTCGGCGGCCAGGCGGTCCACGATGGCTTGAGTGCGGGTGTCCTGCCAGACGATGGCGTTGTAGACCGGCTCGCCCGTGGTCTTGTCCCAGACCACGGCCGTCTCGCGCTGGTTCGTGATTCCGATCGTGGCGATGTCGTGGCGAGTGATGTTCGCCTTCGAGAGCGCCTGGCCGATGACCTCTCGCGTGTTGTTCCAGATCTCCTTCGGGTCGTGTTCGACCCAGCCGGCCTGCGGGAAGATCTGCTCGTGCTCGAGCTGACCCGTGGACACGATCGACCCGGAGTGGTCGAAGACGATGGCTCGAGAGGAGGTGGTGCCCTGGTCGATGGCGATGACGTACTTGCTCACGGAATGACTCCCTTGTCAGAGATGGTGATGTGCCAGTGGTGGTGACAGCGATGCCGGTCTGGCGCGAGCATCGCGGGTGGTGTCATGCAGACAGTTTCGGGGCCGGATCTGTGAGGAGTCCGGCCCCGAGGTCGTGTCGGTGTGCTCGTGGGTGCTAGGCGGTGACGCCGGGGAGGATCGCGGTGCCGACAAGACCCGCGAGGATGCCGCCGATGATCGGACCGACGATCGGAACCCACGAGTAGCTCCAGTCGCTGCCGCCCTTGCCCTTGATGGGGAGGAAGGCATGCGCGAGGCGGGGCCCGAGGTCACGGGCTGGGTTGATGGCGTACCCCGTGGGGCCACCGAGGCTCGCGCCGATGGAGACGACGACGATCGCGACGGCGAGCGGCGCGAGGTTGCCGAGGCTCGTCGAGTCCGGGGCGGTCGATCCGAGGTCGCTGCCGAGGATGCCCGGGAAGTTCGTGAAGGCGATGACGGCGAGGACGAGGACGAACGTCGCGATGATCTCCGTCACGGTGTTCCAGCCGAGGCTGCGCTTCGCCGGTCCGGTGGCGAACACGGCGAGCTTGGAGGCCGGGTCGGGTTCGTCGTCGAAGTGCAGCTTGTAGGCGAGCCACACGATGACGGCACCGAGGATGGCACCGATCAGTTGCGCCAGGATGCGCAGGCCGATCTCTCCTCCGTCGATCGGGTCGCCGTTCACGAGGCTGTTGGCCGCGAGACCCAGCGTCACTGCTGGGTTGAGCTGGCCGCCGGAAGCCGCAGAGGAGAGCACGCCGATGAAGACGGCGAAGCCCCAGCCGAAGTTGATGAGGAGCCAGCCGCCGCCGTTGCCCTTCGTGCCCTTGAGGACGACGTTGGCGACGACACCGCAACCGAGGAGGACGAGCACTGCGGTGCCCACCAGCTCGGCCAAGAAGATCGATCCTAGATCCACGGGATTGCCTTTCTGGGAAGTTCGATACGGGCGAGCCCGTGCCGCGATTGAGCGGTTCTTCACCCTAGGCACAGGGCGCACTAACACGCGCGTGTTACGCGGGAATTTCCCCGAATTGTGACAACCCCTCGGCACTAGGCTGGGTCTGGTTGCAATGCTGCCGCCAACATCTCGTCGAGAGGATGATCGTGAAGAAGCTGATCAACGATCCGAAGGACGTTGTCAAAGAGGCCCTGGAAGGCATGGCGCTGGCGCACGCGGATATTCTCCGGCTTGCCCCGGAGCCCGCTTTCCTGGTCCGAGCCGATGCGCCGGTCGAGGGCAAGGTCGGCATCGTGTCCGGCGGTGGATCGGGACATGAGCCGATGCACGGGGGGCTGGTCGGGTTCGGGATGCTCGATGCCGCGGTTCCAGGACCGGTGTTCACCTCCCCGACGCCAGACCCCATCCTCGAGGCCACGAAGGCCGTCGACTCCGGCCGCGGGGTCCTCCACATCGTCAAGAACTACACCGGCGACGTCCTCAACTTCGAGACGGCCTCCGATCTCGCGCTGGCCGAGGAGATCGAGGTGCGGAGCGTCATCGTCGATGACGACGTCGCCGTGAAGGACTCCCTCTACACGGCTGGCCGCCGGGGAGTCGCGGGAACCGTGCTCGTCGAGAAGATCGCTGGCGCCTCGGCTGAGCGCGGCGACGACCTCGACACCGTCGCGGGATTGGCTGAGAAGGTCAACGCCAACGCCCGCTCGATGGGCGTCGCCCTCTCTGCGTGCACAGTTCCGCACGCCGGGGAGCCGAGTTTCGACCTGGGGGAGGATGAGATCGAGATCGGCATCGGCATTCACGGCGAACCGGGGCGCGCGCGAATCGCGATCGAGCCTGCGGATGCGATTGTCGACCGTCTGCTCGCTCCGATTCTGGAAGATCTTCCTTTCGCGTCGGGAGACGAAGTTCTTCTCTGTGTGAACGGAATGGGCGGTACACCCGAAATCGAGTTGTACATCGTGTTCCGGAGGGCGGCAGAGGTGCTCAGGGAACGAGGAATCACGGTGACCCGCCATCTCGTGGGGAACTTCACGACATCGCTGGAGATGCAGGGCTGCTCGATCACCGTGCTGAGACTCGACGACGAACTGACGGAATTATGGGATGCGCCCGTCCACACGGCGGCGCTCCGATGGGGAAGGTAGAACATGGCACTCGACGGAAACTGGGCTCGCAGATGGGTGGAGCTCGCCGCGGCCTCCATGGCTGAGAACCGGACTGAGCTGATTCATCTCGACAGGAACATCGGCGACGGGGACCACGGCGAGAACATGGACCGCGGATTCCAGGCGGCGCGCGGGAAGCTGCCGTCGCTGGAGGAGGGCGCCTCACCCGCCGACGTCCTGAAGCTCCTCGCGACGACGCTCATCTCGACCGTCGGGGGAGCGGCCGGGCCGCTCTACGGGACGGCCTTCCTCAAGGGGGCCGTCGCGTTGAAGGGCAAGGCGGAACTCGAGCCGGGAGACGTCGCGGCGTTCGTCGATGCGGCATCGGCTGGGCTCCAGCAGCGCGGCAAGGCGCAGCCGGGGGACAAGACCATGGTCGACGCGTGGGCCCCAGCCGCCTCCGCGGCGGAGAAGGCTGCTGGCGCGGGCGAGGATGCGGTTGCCGTGCTGCGCGCCGCAGCGTTCGCCGCCGTCGAAGGAGCCGCGGCCACCGAGCCGCTCGTGGCGAGGAAGGGGAGGGCGAGCTACCTGGGGGAGCGGAGTGCTGGGCACCGCGACCCCGGCGCGCAGTCAACGGCCTACCTCCTCGGCGCAGCCGTCGAGGCGGCCTCGTGACCGTCGGCATCGTCGTCGCGTCTCACTCCGCGCGCATCGCCGAGGGGATCGTGGAGCTGGCCGGTCAGATGGCGCAGGACGTCGCGATCATCGCGGCGGGTGGCACGGACGATGGTCGTGTCGGGACGAGCTTCGACCTGATCGAGAGCGCGGTCGCGCGGGCGCAGTCCGGGGACGGCGTCGCTGTCTTCACGGACCTCGGCTCCGCGGTCATGACCGCGGAGACCGTCCTGGAGATGCTCGACGAGGACGCCGGCGAGGTGCGGCTGGTCGACGCCCCCCTCGTCGAGGGCTGCGTCGCTGCGGCAGTCGCCGCGGCGGGTGGCGCCGCCCTGGGGGAGGTCGTCGCCGCGGGCGAATCAGCGTGGCGGCGCGACGGCGACGCGTCGCCGGACCCCGGTCAGGACTCCTCGAGCGGCACCGCTGCAGAGCGCGCGGCCGATGCTCTGCCAGCTGACGCGTCACCGAATGCAAGCGCCCGCGTCACGATCGTCAACGAGCAGGGGCTCCACGCGAGGCCGGCGGCTCAGCTCGTCGCCGCAGCCGCGAAGTTCGAGGCGGAGATCACGATCGGCGGGGCGGATGCGGACAGCCTCCTGCGCATCATCTCGCTCGGGGCGTCACAGGGGCAGGAGATCGAGGTCACCGCGACCGGTCGGGACGCGGACCAGGCCGTGCGCGAACTCGCCGAGCTCATCAGCTCCGGCTTCGGCGAAGCCTGACGATCACGCAACCGCGGAACGCGGCACCGGCGCGGAGGAGAAGTTTCCGCGCGTCGGCGTCCGCGCCTTCGGTAGAATCATTGCCAGGCGGGGGCACACCCCGCCGCACGCGGCCACCAGGGAGCTCACCGTCATGACCGTCTTCATCATCATCGGAGCGATCGGCCTCGGACTACTCGTCTTCTCGATGTTCTTCGGGGAGATCCTCGACGTCGATGCGGGCGGGCTGCTCTCGGTTCCAGGCCTCGCGGTCGCCCTCGTCGTCTTCGGCGCCTCCGGGGCGATCACGGACAGCATGGGACTCCCGCAGTTCTGGGCCTACATCGTCGCGATCGTCATCGGCCTGATCGCCTACGTCGGGTCAGCGCTTCTCGTGCGCAACCTCTCGAAGAGCAGCGATGGCGTGCCGCGCGACGTGACCGGTGACACCGGGACGGCGATGTCCCGCATCACGAACGCCAGCGGCGAAGTCGCGCTCGACGGCTCCCACGAGATCGAACGACGCCTCGCCTTCGCCGATGGCGACATCGAGCAGGGAACGCGCATCCGAGTCGTGCAGCACCTCGGCTCGCGCGTCAAGGTCGAACGCGAATCCAAGTGACCCCTGCCGCGCTGACCGGACGACGCGGCAGGCGCGGCACCCCCACAGCATGACCATCCACGACCTCCACGACAGGAAATCGACCATATGGACTTGATAGCTGCCAACGTCTCCGTGATCGGCGTCATCGCGATCATCATCGCGCTGCTCGCCCTCGGTGTCTTCATCGCATCCCGCATCCGCCGCGTCCCACCGAACGAGGCCCTCATCATCGTCGGCCGCGGCGCCGGGCAGAAGGCCCAGAGCGACATGACGGGACAGCGCGTCGTCATCGGAGGCCGCACGTTCGTCTGGCCGATCCTGCAGCAGGGCTTCGCGCTCTCGCTCGAGCAGCGCCAGATCGGCATCCAGGTCGAGGGCGTCGACAAGAACCGCATCAAGATCGCCATCAAGGCGTCCATCAACTTCAAGGTGTCCGGCACCGAGGAGGGCGTTCGCCGCGCGGCCCAGCGATTCCTCGACCAGCAGGAGGCGCTCACCGACATCATCCGCGAGTCGCTCGAGGGCTCGCTTCGCTCCATCGTCGGAGACATGACGATCGAGCAGATCATCTCCGACCGCAAGAGCCTCTCCGACCGCGTCGTGTCCGAGACGAAGGCCGACCTCATCGAACAGGGCCTGCAGGTCGACCTCCTCAACATCTCCGACATCTCCACGCCCGGCAGCGACTACCTGCAGAACCTCGGTCGTTCCGAGTCCGCTCGCGCCCGTCAGGTCGCCGAGGTCAGCGAAGCCGAAGCGGCTCGCGTCTCCGAGTTCGCGAAGATCGAGGCCTCGGAGCGCATCGCCGAGCGTGAGAAGGAACTGCGCCTGCGTCAGGCCTCCATCAAGGCCGAGACCGACCGCGCAAACGCGGAAGCAGAGGCCGCCGGCCAGTTCGCACGAGCCGAGCAGGACCGACTCGTCGCACAGCAGGAGCGCGAAGCGCTCATCGAGCAGGCGCTCGTGACGCAGGAGCGACTCGACATCGAGATCCGCAAGCCGGCCGAGGCAGACGCCTACGCGAAGGTCCAGCAGGCCAACGCCATCCGCGACACCGAGAACGCGGCGACCGACGCCGAGGTCTACAAGCGCACCCGCACGGCAGAGGCCAACAAGGTCGCCGCCGTCCAGGACGCGGAGGCAGCGGCAGCCGCCGTGCGCTACTCGGGTGAGGCCGACCGTGACCGCCAGATCGCGCTCGCCGCGGGTATCCGCGCCGAGGGTGACGCCCGCGCCGCGGCCATCCAGGCCGAGGGTCTCGCGGAGGCCGCGGCGACCGACGCCAAGGCGCAGGCGCTGCAGAAGTACGGCGAAGCCGCCATCGCGCAGGAGATCATCTCGCGCCTGCCGGAGATCGTCCGTGCCGCGGCCGATCCGATCAGCAACATCGAGAAGCTCACCGTCATCTCCACGGATGGCGCGAGCGCCGTCACGAAGACGGTGGGCTCGGTCCTCGGCGAGGGCACCGAAGTGCTCAAGACGCTCACGGGCATCGACCTGCAGCAGCTGGTCGGCTCGTTCGCCAAGGACGGTGGCCTCGCGCCCTCTGGCACGGCCACGGGGGACGCCACACCGAACAGCTGACCGAGAGTCGCGATCTCTCGTTCCGTGCACTGAGACGGGGCGGCCCCACTGGGGGTCGCCCCGTCTCGTCGTCTCCGGCCGCTACACTGACCCGCGTGAGCGCCGCCCCTGCAGAAGACTCCCCGCCGATCTCCCTCGCGGCGTTCCGGCCGACCCAGCGCGAGGTCCTCGCTCGCCTCGTGCCGACGCTGCTCGCCGTCGGCCTCGTAGCGTTCCTCGGCTACGCGCTGGCCACCGAGGCCGGCCGGCTGCAGCTCGACGAGCGCGGCTTCGTGCCCCTGCTACTCGGCTGGATCGCGATGCTCGGGCTCTGCATCCTGGGCGCGGTCGCCGCGCTCGCAGCCGAGCGCGGCGTGTCGACCGGACTGCGCTCGTACACCCGCCAGCGCGTGCTGCCGCTTGCCCTCGGGCATTCGATCCTCGCGGCCGCCGGCGCGACCTTCTGCAGCTTCTGGATCTCCGGGGGAGCGTACGACCTGCTCACGGTCCTCACATGCACGTTCGTGCTCACGCTGCTGTTCACGGCGTCCGTGCTCGTGCCGTCATACCTGACGGGCTTCGCACGCGCGGAGGCCGAGCGAGCCTAGAGCAGCACCTGGGGCGAGATCTCCACCGTCTGCTCCGGGGGCAGCCCGAACTGCGCTGCGGGAGAGGACGCTCCGCGCGACATGAGCACGAAGAACTTCGCCCGCCAAGTCGCCATCCCACTCGCATGGCCGGGCCGGAGCGCGATGCGCGAGAGGAAGAAGATCGCGCTCTCGTTGTCGAACTGCGAGACGGTGCCAGCGAGCCGCGCGTCCCGAAGCGAAAGCGGCACATCGCGACGGTCGAGGAACCCGTAGGTCAGCGTGATGTGCACGAGGCCCTCGGGGGCCGGCCCGATGTCGTCGATCCGACAGCGCGCGCGTTCCGGGATGTGCGGCACATCGGCCGTCGCGACGCGCACGAGCAGCACGTGCTCGTGGAGCGCATGGTTGACCCGGGTGTTGAGGCGGAGCGCGAGGGGAGCCGTCCGGGCGCCGCCGTGCGGGTAGATGGCCCAGCCGGGGACGCGCGTCGGCTGATCCGCGAGGAGGCGTCTCATGAGCTCCTGCAGGGTGCCTTCGAGGCGCTCCCGCCTGCCCGTGACGATGTCGCGGCCCCGTCTCCAGGTGAGCATGGTGAGGATGATCGCGGCGGCCAGCACGAGCGGCAGCCAGCCGCCCGCGAAGAACTTCACGAGGCCCGAGACGAAGAAGGCCAGTTCGAGCAGGACGATCGGCACCGTCACGATCAGCACTCGGTACCAGGACCATTGCCACACGATGCGCAGGTACACGATGAAGAGGGACGACGTGAGCAGGAAGGTCGTCGTCACCGCGAGCCCGTAGGCCGCCGCCAGGTTCTCCGAGGTTCGGAATCCGAGGACGACGCCGATGATCAGCACGAGGAGGATCGTGGAGACGACCGGGATGTAGATCTGTCCGATGGACGCACGCGAGGTGTGCTTGACGCTGAGGTTCGGCAGGAACCCGAGTCGCATGGCCTGTCTGGCGACCGAGAAGGTGCCCGAGATCACGGACTGGGAGGCGATGACGGTCGCGAGCGTCGCGAGCCCGATGAGCGGGAACACGGCCCAGGTGGGGGCCATCCGGAAGAAGGGGTTGTCGATGGCGGTCGGGTCCTCGATGACGAGGGCGCCCTGCCCGAGGTAGCAGAGGGTGAGGGCCGGGAACACGACGAAGAGCCAGGCCTTGGAGATGGGGGAGCGGCCGAAATGGCCGAGGTCGGCGTAGAGGGCTTCAGCGCCGGTGACGGCCAGCACCACGGCTCCGAGCGCCACACCGGCGATGAGCGGCTCGCTGACGATGAAGCCGAGTGCATGGTGGGGAGAGAACGCCGCGAGGATCTCGGGATGCTCCAGGATGTGGGGGACGCCGAGGAGCGCGAGGGTGATGAACCAGACGAGCATGATCGGTCCGAACAGACGGCCGATGCCGGCGGTGCCGAACCGCTGCAGGGCGAAGAGGCCGACGAGCACGACGAGCGCGATGGGCACGACCAGCGCTCCGGTGCCCGGCACCGCGATCTCGAGGCCCTCGACCGCGGACAGCACGGACACCGCGGGGGTGATGACGCTGTCTCCGAAGAACAGGGCCGCCCCGATGATGCCGACGAGGGTCGTCGCGGCCATGGCGCGCCGTGATCCGCGAAGGCGGCGCCCGATGAGGGTTGAGAGCGCGAGGATCCCGCCCTCGCCCTCGTGGTCGGCGCGGAGCACGAACAGCACGTACTTGACGGTGACGAGCAGCGTGACGGCCCAGATGATGAGCGAGATCAGCCCGTAGACGTGCGCGATGCTCGGCTGCACGACACCGTCGTGCTCGGAGAACACCGCCCGCAGCGCGTAGAGGGGACTCGTGCCGATGTCGCCGAACACGATGCCGATCGCGGCGACGCCCACGGCTGACCGGGCGAGGAGGGTGCCGCTGGTTCTGGTGTGGGAGGCGGCGGCAGCCTCGGGTCGCGCGGTGCGCAGATCGTGCATGCGACCAATGTAGACCCGGTCTCCGGGGACGCTGACCGGAGACTAGAATTCCCGGGTTCGGCATCGAGCAGTATCGAGGGGATTCCGGTGACCAGCAAGGCAGTGCAGACCGCGACGCAAGACCCGCACGGTGGGGCCACCGGGCACGGCGGACTCCGTCGTGGCCTGAAGGCGCGCCACCTGCAGCTGCTCGCCATCGGCGGCGCGATCGGGACGGGCCTGTTCCTGGGATCCGGCACGACGATCAGCCTCGCGGGCCCGTCCATCATCTTCGTGTACGCCATCGTCGGCTTCGCGCTGTTCTTCGTCATGCGGGCGCTCGGGGAGCTGCTGCTCTCGAACCTCGGGTACAAGACGTTCGGGGACGTCGCGGCCGACCTCATCGGCCCCTGGGCTGGCTACGTGGTCGCATGGACGTACTGGCTGGCGTGGGTCATCACGGTTATCGCCGACATCGTGGCCATCACCGGGTACGTGGCGTTCTTCAACGCGGACATCCCCGCCTGGGCGCCGGCGATCGCCACGGCCATCGGCCTGCTCCTCCTCAACCTGCAGCCGGTCAAGGCCTTCGGCGAGACGGAGTTCTGGTTCGCGATCATCAAGGTCGTGGCGATCCTCGCCCTCATCGGCGTCGGCATCTTCCTGCTCGTCACCGGCTTCACGAGCGCCGACGGCGTCACGGCCTCGGTCTCGCACCTGTGGGACCACGGCGGCATGTTCCCGTTCGGCATCAGCGGGTTCATCCTGGGCTTCCAGATGGGCGTGTTCGCATTTGTCGGCATCGAGCTCGTCGGCACGGCCTCCGCGGAGGCAGAGGACCCGGAGAAGAACCTGCCGAAGGCGATCAACTCGGTCGTCGTGCGCATCCTCGTCTTCTATGTCGGCGCGCTCGTCATCATCATGTCGGTGACCCCCTGGGACCAGATCCAGCCGGGAGTGAGCCCGTTCACCTCGATGTTCGAGCTCATCGGGTTCCCGGCGGCGGCCATCGTCGTCAACCTGGTGGTGCTCACCTCGGCGGCATCGAGCGCCAATTCCGGCTTCTACTCGTCGACGCGGATGCTCTACGGTCTCGCGGCGGACGGGCAGGCGACGAGGCGGTTCGGCCTCCTGAACTCGCGTGGCGTGCCGACGCAGGGCGTGTTCTTCACGACCGCGTTCCTCTTCGCGGCGCTGCCCGTGCTCGCCCTCGGTGACAACGTCATGGCGGCGTTCACGGTCGTGACCTCCGTGAGCTCCCTCAACTTCATCGCGACGTGGACGTTCATCCTCGTCAGCTACCTCATGTTCAGGAAGAAGCGCCCTGATCTCCACGAGGCCTCGACGTTCAAGATGCCGGGCGGACGGTTCATGCCGTGGGTGATCCTGGCGTTCTTCGCCTTCATCCTCGTCGCGCTCGCCATGGGCGAGGACACCCGCGCCGGCCTGATCGTGCTGCCGTTGTGGTTCCTCGGCCTGGGCCTCATGTGGCGCTTCGTCGTCCGCAAGCGGGTCGCCCGTCGGCAGGCGGAGGAACTCGACGAGCTGGCCGAGGGCACTGCCCCCTAATCCGTCAGCGACTGCCCCCTGGATCCGACGATGGAGCGCAGCATGGCGCGCAGGATGCCGAAGAACCCGAGCAGGCCGATCACCGCCCCGAGCAGGTTGAACAGCTGCAGGCCGGGGGCGAGCGCTGGACCGCCGCCCGCGACGACCAGCACGATCGCGAGGATCACGGCGGTCAGGGCCACTGCCGTGTCGATGCCTCGGCTGACGAGACCCCCGAGCCAGCTGCGGTCCTGCCGGTCGGAGAACGGGCTGACCCGCACGCTCAGCTCGCCGTCTTCGAGCTTCGAGACGATCGTGTCGATGCGGTTCGGCATGCGGGCAGCGTAGGCGGCGGCGATGGCCGCCTTCGCCTGCGCGGTGCCGACGACCCGCTTGAGTGCGAGAAGCTGCTTCAGCAGCTTCGGCACGAAGGGGAGCGCACGCTGCACGAAGTCGAAGTCCGGTTCGATGACGCGAAGGCACCCCTCGAGCGTCGCGAAGCTGCGGAACGCGGAGGCGAGCGTCGAGGGGAGCGCGAGGTGGTGCTTGCGGATGACGTCGAGCATCATCGTGAAGATCGAGCCCTCCCCGCGAGGCCAGTGCTGCACCGAGGTGAGTGCGATGCCGATGTCGTGCCGGAAGGCCTCCACGTCGAGGTCCTCGGGAGCGTCGACGATGAGGAGCAGCGCGTCGGCGGCCGAGACGTCGTCGTCGCTCGCCGCCGAGAGCAGGAACGCGGCCAGGTGCTCGCGCTGGCTTCGCTGCACGATGCCGATCGCGCCGAAGTCGATGAGGCCGAGCGTGCCGTCGTCGCGGATGAACACATTGCCGGGGTGCAGGTCGGCGTGGAAGACGCCGTAGACGAGGATCTGCTCGATGACCGTCTCCATGAGCGTCTGCGCGAGGTCGTGGCGGGCCTCTGGGCCCAGCGCCTCCAGGCGGTCGGCTGCGGAGCTCAGCGGGCTCCCGTCCATGACGTCCATCGTCAGGACCCTGCGCGCGCTCGCCGCCGAGTACACGGCCGGGATGGCGATCTCCTTGAGCTCAGGGGAACCCGCGTGGATGTCGCGCATCGTGCTCTCGATCATGTGCACGTTCCGGGCCTCGACCCGATAGTCGAGCTCCTCTTCCAGCGTCGTCGTGAAGCCGGCGGCCATCGCCGAGAGCCGCATCTCCTTGCCGAGCGCGGTGTGCGTCTCGGCGCGGTCCGCGAGGCGCCCGATGATGTCCACGTCGGCCTCGACCTGCGCTCGCGCATCCGGTCGCTGCACCTTGACGACGACGGGCGAGCCGTCGACGAGGCGGGCGCGGTGCACCTGCGCGACCGAGGCGGCCGCCAGAGGAGTGGAGTCGATCTCCCGGAAGATCGTGTCGAGCGGCACCCCGAGCTCGCTCTTCAGCACCCGCTCGATCTCGGGCCACGGCACCGTCGTCGCGTTGGACTGCAGCCGTGCGAGTGCGGAGAGATAGGGTTCCGGCACGAGGTCACGTCTCGTCGAGAGGACCTGCCCGAGCTTCACGAACGTGACACCGGCGTGGTTGATGGTCGTGATGAGGGCATCCGCTCGCTGCTGGGCGGTTGTTCGCCCCTCTGCGGTCGAGGTCCGGCGCCCGTGCAGCAGCCAGCCCGCCCCGTCGCGCGACGCGATCGTGAGGATCTGCAGGTAGCGCTTCGTGCGGCTGCGACGCCGGATGGCGGAGCGGACGAGCTCGATCGGGTTCGGGAACGCGCGGGTGGGGATCGTCGCCTCGAGGGCGACGAGGACGAGAACGCCGAGGGCGAAGATCCACGAGACGGCGAGGAGGACCACGACCACGACGACCGTGAAGTTGGTCTCGCCGTCCTCGAGCTGGTCGACGCCGGTCTCCCTGATGATCCAGTTGCCGAAGGGGATCGAGGCGACGACGACGAGGGCACCGACGATGATCGCGCGGATGTACCCGATCGGGACACCGAGTACGCGGCGTGACACGAGCCCCACGAGGATGGCGGCGAGGATCGCGACGGCGATCAGCAGGGCGTTGGCGAACACGGCGCTCCTCGTCTGATGGGGGACTCGCCCAGGCTATCGGCAAGCGCAGCGCCCGGGCCATCGTGGCTCGGCGGTGCGCGCCGCAAGGCGTCCGCGCATGCGTCCGCGCATGCGTCCGGGCATGCGTCCGGGCATGCGTCAGCGCGTCCGTCAGCGGTTGAGGTACGGCAGGTGGGGTGCCGCGTCCTCGGCGAACTGCCGGAGGATGCGCCGCTGGGTCTCGGCGGGGTAGTCGAAGGGGAGGGCGATGACCAGCTCGTCGGCCGCGTGGATGCCCGCGTCGTCCGCGAGGGCTGCGGCGACCTGCTCCCCGGCGCCGTGGGCCACCCGCCCGAACTGGAACGGGAGGAGGCCGCCGCCGACGTTCGTGGCGCGCTCGGCGTCTCGCTCGAGCAGCCACTCCAGCTCCGCGCGCTCGGCGGGTGTGTCGTAGGGCGCGATGGCGCGGCTCACCGAGGCGAACGAGGGCGCCGACGCCACCCGCGCGTGCTCATCGCGATAGGCGCCGATGAACGCAGCCTGCGCGTCCTCGAAGCCGAGCTCGCCGATCTCCGTGTTGAGGGTCGAGAGCTGCAGGCGCAGCTCCCGCTGGCCGGTCCTGAGCGCACTCGAACCGCCGCCCGCGCCGTACGCGACGCGTTCCCGGAGCCCCGGGCTGTTCGGCTGGACGGTGAGCTCGCTGCCCGCTTCGGCGAAAGGGAGGTCCGTCTCTGCGGTCGCCACGGGGCGTCCCTCCACGGCGCTCAGGAATGCGGTGAGTCGCGCATCCACCAGCGCGCGCACGTCGTCGCCCTCGATGCTGCCGAAGGCCTGCGCGAAGGTCGACTCGGTCGCCGCGTACCCGGAGCTGAGGCCCAGCTCGAGCCGGCCCTCGGCGAGGAGGTCGAGCGTCGCCGCGTCCTCGGCGAGGCGAACGGGCTGCTCGAACCGCAGGGGAGTGACACTCGTTCCCAGGCGGATTCGCTTCACTCGCTGAGAGGCGGCGGCCAGGAACGTGAACGGTGAGGACAGGTAGGTCTCGAGGTGGCGGTGACGCACGTATCCCGTGTCGTAGCCGAGGTCCTCCGCGTACTCGAACAGCTCGAGCCCCTCCTGGAGCCCCAGCGAGCGATTCGACGTGACCCCTGTGTGCTCGACGAAGGCGAGGAAGGACAGCCGCTTCGGGGCGGTGGACGCTGGCGGCGTGGGGAGATCGCTCATGATGCACCCAAGCATCACGTCGCTTGTGCGCATCGCCGCACGCCCTCGTCACAGAGCGTAAGGCCCGGTAAGGAGCTGCAAGCACGTAGATCATAAAGATATAAACCTAGGCGGATGCGATGTCAGCGATGGATCACTGCCGTTCAGCTCCGTTCCACGGGCAGCCAGAGCTCGCAGGTCGCGCTGCTGAAGTCAGGGGAGCGGTCGATGATCGCGACGATCGACGGGCCCTGGCGCAGTCGCCACGCGTTGGACGGGAACCAGTCGGTCGCCGTCGCGGCCCACAGCTGCTGGAGCGCAGCCGGGTAGTCACCAGATGCCGTGAAGACAGCCCAGGTTCCCGCCGCCACCCTGATGACGTCGAGGTCCTCCGGTCCCACGACGTCGTGCTCCATCGCGACGCCGTGGAGATAGGTCAGGGGAGTGCCCTCTGTGGAGTCGGGGTCGACGTCCGCGCTCACCTGGAGCAATCCGGTCGGTTCGCTGGAGCTCAGCGCCTTGAGTCTCGCGTGCTCCGCTGGAGGGAGAGCCGCGATGTGCGCCTGGATGTGCGGATTCGCGCCGGTGTGGATGAGCGGAACGCGGGCTGCGTGCCCGATCAGCTGGAAGGCGGGTCGTTCGATGATGCGAGTGTCCATGGGGGAGTTCCCTTCTACGGTCAGGCGGAACCTGAGGTGCGGTTGCGAGCGGAGAGGTCCGCCGGAGCGTCGAACCTCGCCCGGGGTGGAGCCGTGCACGGCGCGGAACGCTCGACCGAATGCCTCCGTCGATCCGTAGCCGAAGCGAGTCGCGATCTCCAGCAGCTCGTCGCCGCCGAGCACGTCGCCGGCCGCGGCGGTCATGCGCCGTCGTCTGATGTACTCGCTGAGGGGCATGCCTGCCAGCGAGGAGAACATCCGCCGTGCGTGGTACTCGGTGGTGCCGAGCGAGGTGGCGAGTTCGGCAACGTCGATCTGGTCGCCGAGGTGCGCCTCGACGTGCTCGACGATGCGGTTGAGAATCGAGATCACGGTTCCTCCTTCAGAGATGATCCTGGCTGAGCGATCGGACGCGCACCCGATCATCTGGGTCCGATGCGATCAGTGCGGCGAGTCGGCGCCATCAGCGCCATCGGCCCGACGATGCGGTCGGGGAGCCAGGCCGAGCGCTCGTAATGTCATAATGTGCATTATCGGATGATGTGGACTCGGCTCGTCGTGCGCGAGCAGGACGCCTCGCATCCAGTAGGCTGTAAGGACGCGGTGAGCACTTTGCCGTGGCTGACCTCGTGGCTCGCGCCACCTCGTCGTTGTTTGTGTCACTGAGAGATCCTGGGAGCCGACACTCGTGAGCGTTCTGATTGCCATCGGTTGCATCATCATCTTCGGCGCCGGCATCTGGTGCTACGGACTGGCGTTCCAGGTCGACGGCGACACGCTTCGCCTCCTGGTGTTCCTGGCCGGCATCCTCCTGAACTCGCTGGCGCTGTTCATCCCGTGGCAGCTCGTGGGCCAAAGCCGCAAGTAGCGACCGAAGCCCCACGCGCGGTGTTCACCCCCAGCATCGACATCAGCGTGCGGATCAAGGCACCCGCTGAGCTCATCTGGCAGGCACTCGTCGACGAGGACCTCCGTGAGCTCTGGTGGCCCGAATCCGAATTCAAGATCAAGCGCGGAGCGAAGATCACCGCACGCTCCCTGCGTCCAGGCAAGAAGAAGCCCCGTATCACCTCCGGAACGATCACCAAGATCGATGCTCCCGAGGAGCTGCACTTCACCTGGAAGACGAAATCTGGCGACTTCGAGACGGACGTCGTCCTCGTCGTCGTGCAGCAGAAAGACAAGAAGAGCAAGGTGCGCGTCCTCGAGCAGGGATTCCCCCGGGGGGACTACGCGGAGATCCACGTCGCGAAGTACCGCGACGGTTGGCGCGAGCACCTGCTGCAGCTCCAGGAGCTCTTCGAAGACGGTCCGGGCCGCAAGCTCGCGACGAACTCCCTCAAGCGCTCCTGAGCTCCCCTGGCCTGCTCTCCCCCGCCCGTTCGCGACCGACTAGGCGCGTCGCAGACAGAAGAATGCCCGGACCGTGAGGTCCGGGCATCTCAGCCTCGGGTCCGGCAGCCGTGCGGGACGGCGGCAGGGTCGCTACTCCGTGACGAACCCGGACGTGTCGCCAATGAGCCGAAGGTTGTTGGTCGGAACCGGCTCGACCACCGCCTTGGTGACCTCGGCCGCGAACTCCTGCACGTTGTAGAGCTTGCCAGCCTCCTCACGGCGAGCGGCGATCGCACCCGGGTTGAGACGGTCGAGCAACGTCGCCGTGATCGTCCCCTCGATCATGTCCCCGGACACGACGACGAACTCGACGCCGCGCTCGGCGAGCTCTGGCACGAGCGCCAGCAGGGCGTCCTCTCCCGCTCGCTTGGAACTGGCGACCGCCTCGTATTCCGGCATCGTCGGCGTCGTCCGGATGAAATGCGCCTGGTGGCTCGTGACGAACACGACGCGCCCGCCGTCCTCCATGAGCTCGAGGGCGCCCTTGAGCGTCTCGACCTGCGCGTCGCGGTTGAGCTTCAAGGCGTAGTCCTCGCCGAGGCCGGACTCCATGCCGCCGGATGCGTTGAGGACGAGCACGTCGAGGCCCCCGTAGGCGCGCTCGATGCTCGTGAAGAGCTCACGGCGGCTCGCCTCATCGGTGAGATCGGCCCCCACGGCGATCGCCGTGCCGCCGTCGGCGGTGATCGCGTCGACCAGCTTGACGGCGCGGGCCTCCTTGTTGCGGTAGTTCACGACGACCTTGGCGCCAGCCTGCGCGAGGAACTTGACGGTGTCCGCGCCGATACCGCGCGAGGACCCCGTGACAAGCGCGCGCTTGCCCTCAAGGGAACCGGCGGCCAGCGGGTTGAGAATCTGTTCAGCCATGCCACCGAGTCTATTGGGCGCGGCGTCGCCCCCGCGCACTAGCGTTGGACGCATGCAGCACCCGTACCTGAACGGCGTCGGTCCGCGCATCCTCGCCCACCGCGGCCTCGCCCTGCAGGCGGCGGAGAACACGATGGAGGCGTTCCGCGCCGCACTCGACGTCGGGGCGACCCACATCGAGACGGACGCACGGGCATCCGCAGACGGCCGTGCCGTGCTGTGGCACGACGAGACGCTCGAGGGCTTCGACGGCAGCGACCGGCCGGTCGCTGGCTCCCCCGCATCCGTGCTGGCCGGGCTCACGTCGGCGGGGCCGACGCCGGGTGCCAGGCTGCTGTTGCTCGAGGAGGCCCTCGAGGAGTTCCCTGCCGCGCGGTTCAACGTCGACGTGAAGTCGGCGGACGCGGCCGAGGCCGTGGCCGACGCCGTCCGGCGAGCAGACGCGTCGTCCAGAGTGCTCATCACCTCCTTCTCCGCCCTTCGGCTGCGGCGCACGGCCGTCCTGCTGCCCGAAGCGGCTCGTGGCGTGGCGAGCCCGGGCATCGCGGCGGCGCTCATCGCCATGTCCGTGCGTTCCGGCCGACTGCTCCACCGGGCACTCCGGGGCGCGTCCGCGGTGCAGATACCGGAGCGTGCCGCAGGTCTCGACCTGCTCTCCCCCGCCAGGCTGCGTGCGTTCCACCGGCACGTGCCAGAGGTGCACGTCTGGACGATCAACGACCCCGTCAGGATGCGCGAGCTCCTCGAGCGCGGCGTGGACGGTCTTGTCACGGACCGCGCCGATCTGGCCGCCGAGGTCGTGCGACGTCACTCAAATCTATGAGTTTTCGAGGAAAAGCTGGAACGCGCGGGAATACCTCGGCACAATCGCACGTTTGACCGGTAGTAGTAGAACCGCACTGACGAGGAGAGGAGGTCAGCATGGCTGATCGAAGTCTGCGCGGAATGCGGCTCGGCGCACAGAGCCTGCAGAGTGACGAGGGCGTTGTCCTGGTCGACCGCCAGGTGCGAACGTACGAGACGACACTGGGTGAGCGCTTCGCCGTCACCTTTGCCGCCGAAGCGGAGGTGCCCGAGGTCTGGGCATCGCCGAAGAGCGGCAACGAGGGTCGTCTGCTGGATGAAGGTGGCGAACAGGTCGCCTACGAGGCGCCGGAGCAGAAGCACCAGCGCACTCACTGGGACATGCTCCTCGAGCGTCGCACCCGGGAGGAGCTCGAAGAGGTCCTCCAGGAGCGACTCGCGTTCCTGCGCTCACGGCGCGGAACCAAGGGCGCGAAAGACGTCTGACCCCCGGAGGTCGCTCAACGAGCGACCGTGAACGTCGAAAGGGACGAAGCCTGAGGCTTCGTCCCTTTCGTGGTCTCGGACCGTGGTGGAGCCGGGCGCAGACGCTCTGCGCGCACTACCGGAGCGGGATCCGGGTCGCGGAGTCGCGCATCCGCTGCGCCTTCGAGCTGCCCGCGCCGACGAGGAGGCCGAGCCCGAGCACCCCGAGGGTGATCTCGATGCCGCGCCCGAAGAGGACAGCGGGCGTCATGCCATCGGCGAGCGGGACATCGACGACCATCACGCCGGGCTCGTACCAGGGCAGCTCCGCGAGCGTGCGCCCCTCCGGTGAGTAGATGGCGCTCATCCCCACCGTCGATGCCTGCACCAGCGAGCGTCCCGTCTCCATCGACCTGAGGCGGGCGAACGCGAGTTGCTGCGCCGGCTCGTCGGTCTTCCCGAAGTCGGCATTGTTGCTCGGCGCGAAGAGCACCGTCGCGCCGCCCAGGACGGCGTCCCTGATCAGCACGTCGTCGACGATGTCATAGCAGATGTAGGTGCCCGCCTTGATATCGCCGATCTCGAGGATGCTGTCGCGCTCCCCCGGCGAGTATCCGCGGCCGATCATGCCGATGAGGTCGGGAGCGAGCGAATACCAGAAGTCCCGGTCCGGGACGTACTCGCCGAACGGGATGGGGTGCTTCTTGTCGTACTGGTCGCCCCAGCCGCCCTCCGCGTCCCACACGAACTGCGAGTTGAAGAAGCGGTCCTCGGCCTGGGTCTCCCCCGGCTCGACCGTCACGGTGTTGGCGACGATGGGGGCCCCGTACGCCACGCTGAGCTGATCGAGCGTCCTGCGGACTCCGGGTGAGGCTTCCGGGTTGAGGTCGATGGAGCCCTCTGGCCAGAGGATCACGTCGACGTCGGCGTCGTCAGGGATGGTGCGCGTCGCGTCGACGTGGCCGAGGAACACGTCGCCAGGGTCCCCCTCGACGAAGTAGGCGGCCTCGGGGGTGTCGCCCTGCACTGCCGCGATCCGGGCGGAGCCGATCGTGCTCGTGGGGAAGAGGGGTACGGCGGTGACGACCAGGATGGCGGCGGCCGCGGTCGCCCAGCTGAGCGGGCGGGCGCGCGAGCGGCCGAGCTCCAGGACGAGCGCCACGAGGAAGACCATGACGAAGCCCATGCCTGAGAGGCCCAGCCAGGAGACGAG
This sequence comes from Pseudoclavibacter sp. RFBA6, assembly GCF_002931575.1. NCBI lineage: Bacteria > Bacillati > Actinomycetota > Actinomycetes > Micrococcales > Microbacteriaceae > Pseudoclavibacter > Pseudoclavibacter sp. RFBA6. Next base: position 407,057 of record NZ_PSUA01000010.1, read on the forward strand.
CTCCGCGAACGGGCTCGCCGACTGTGACTGGGCGACGCGACCCCACGCGAAGCCGCCGTACGGCCACGCAGAGTAGACGGCCTCACGCAGCGTCCAGAGGCCAGCCACGGCCGCTGGGACGAGGACCAGGCGCTTGGCGCCCGACTCCCAGCGGGCCGTGACGCGCCGGTAGGCGAGCGCGACGAGCACCGCTCCCCCGGCCCAGAACAGCGACGAGAGGATGCTGAGGGCACTCCACGGCACCGGGCCGAGGAACAGAGACGCCCAGGCGATGAGCGGGAAGTAGTACGAGAGCCCCGACGCGAGGCCCACGAGGAACGCGCCGCCGGCGGAGCGGTGCATGAGCGAGCAGAGCACGAGGGCTGTGCCGACGAAGGCGAGGGGCCACAGCGCGGGTCCGGGGAACGCGGCCCTCAGCAGCAGTCCGCCGGCGACGGCGGCGAGCAGCGAGAGCCAGAAGGACCTCACCCAACCCCCGAGTACGCGACGATCCCGCGGCGCACGCTGTTCGCGGCCTGGCGCGCGGTGGTCGCGAACGTGCCCTCGGCGACCTTCTCGATCTGGTCGAGGACGTCGAGCACCTGCTTGCACCAGCGCACGAAGTCGCCGGCCGCGAGATTCGACTCGTCGAGCACACGCTCGAGCTCAGCACCGTGCGCCCAGTGGAAGATGGCTGGCGCGAGGTTCGTCGCGAGTCTGGACGAACGCGGCACCCGGAAGCGCTCGGCCAGCTCATCCAACCCCTGCCAGTGCTTCTCAGTCGTCTGCATCGCCCCGCGGAAGGCGCCGCGCGGCAGCTGGTACTCCTCGAGGCTCTCCTCTTCTCGACGCGGCTCGTAGACGAGCACGGCAGCCATCGCGGCGAGCTGCTGCGGGTTCAGCTCGTTCCAGACCTGCCGACGCAGGCACTCGGCGATGAGCAGGTCGCGCTCGCCATAGATGCGCGCGAGCGTGCGCCCGTGCGCCGTGACCGCCAGGTCCCTGTCGCCGCCATCTGCGGGGGCCAGGTATCCGAGCTCGAGCAGCAGCTCCGTGATCCGGTCGAAGACCTGCGCGACGGCCCCCGTGCGGGACTCGATCTGCCGGGTGAACTTGTCGTTCTCGTGCTTCAGCTTCCAGTACCGTTCGCCCCAGCGCGCGTGCTGCTCCCGGTCGGGGCAGACATGGCAGGGGTGGCGCTTGAGCGCGGTCTGCAGCTGGTTGAGCTTCGCCTGCCGCCGCTCGCGAGCCGCATGCTGGTGCGCCTCATCGTGCGGGATGCGCTTCCGCTCGAGATCGTTCAGCTCTCGCCGGATGCGCGAGTACTCGAAGAAGTCGCCGAGGTGGCACTTCATGCCGTCCTCGTAGCCGGCGAGCGCCTCCTCCTGCTGTCGAACGCGCTTAGCCAGGTCGACGACGGCACGATCAGCCTGGAACTGCGCGAACGACGACTCGAGCACCGAGCGCGTGCGAGCGCGACCGAAGCGGTCGATGAGGTTGACCGCCATGTTGTAGGTCGGCTTGAAGCTTGAGTTCATGGGGTACGAACGACGGGAGGCCAGCGAGGCGATCGCCTGCGGGTGCATCCCCCCGACCCACTGCACCACTGCGTGCCCCTCCACGTCGATGCCTCGACGCCCAGCCCGGCCCGTGAGCTGGGTGTACTCGCCTGGCGTGATCGGCACGCGCGACTCGCCGTTGAACTTCTCGAGCTTCTCGAGGACCACCGTCCGGGCGGGCATGTTGATGCCGAGGGCGAGCGTCTCGGTGGCGAAGACGAGCTTCACGAGCTTCCGCTGGAAGAGCTCTTCGACGACTTCCTTGAAGGCCGGCAGGAGGCCGGCGTGGTGCGCGGCGATGCCCCGCTCGAGACCTTCCGTCCACTCGTAGTAGCCGAGCACTCCGAGGTCCTCGTCGAGCAGGTTGCGGCAGCGGTCCTCGACGATCCACCTGATCTCGTCGCGCTCCTCCCTGGTCGTCAGCGAGACGCCGGCGCGGAGCACCTGTGACACGGCTTGGTCGCAGCCCTTGCGGCTGAAGATGAAGTTGATCGCGGGCAGCATGTCCGCGTCGTCGAGCATCTTCGTCAGACCGGCACGGTCGGCGCGCGGCGCCTGGAAGCGCTGCTCCTTCCAGCTGCTCCCCCGCCCGCGCCTCCCGACGCGGTCACGGTCGCGGCCGTCCTCGCGTCGACCACCGCCGCCCTGAGTCGCCCTCACCAGATCGGGGTTCACGCGGTCCGCGATGTCGCCATCGCGGGTCTCGAAGAGGTCGTAGAGGCGATGGCCGACGAGCACGTGCTGGAATAGCGGGGTCGGCCGCTCCTCGGAGACGATGACGTCGGTGTCACCCCGGACGGTCTGCAGCCAGTCACCGAACTCCTCGGCGTTCGAGACCGTCGCCGACAGCGAGATGAGACGCACCTCGCTGGGGAGGTGGATGATGACCTCTTCCCAGACGGCCCCGCGGAAGCGATCCGCGAGGTAGTGGACCTCGTCCATGATGACGTAGGCGAGGTCGTCGAGCAGGTCGCTGCCCGCGTAGAGCATGTTGCGGAGCACCTCGGTCGTCATGACGACGATGCGGGCCCGCGGATTGATGTTGACGTCGCCCGTCAGCAGTCCCACTTCGCTCTCGCCGTACCGGCGGACGAACTCGCTGAACTTCTGGTTGCTCAGCGCCTTGATGGGTGCCGTGTAGAAGATCTTCGCGTTCGGCTGTCGCATCGCGAGGAACACGCCGAACTCGGCGACAACCGTCTTGCCTGCACCGGTCGGGGCTGCCACGAGCACGCTCCGGCCCGCCTCGACGCTCGCGCAGGACGCGATCTGGAACTCGTCGAGGTCGAAGCTCAGCTCGCGCCTGAACAGCTCGAACTGCTGCAGCTTGGCGCGCGCCCTGCTTGCGGCGAAGCGCTCTGACGGGCTCTGGGTCATGCAGCGGACGCTTCGGCTGCCGCGAGGTCGGCCTCGAACCTCTTGTGCTTGCGGGCGCGGCGGCGATCATTGATCATCGCGATGCCGACGGCGAGGAAGTAGAGACCCAGCATCGGAGCCATGAGGAAGAACATGGAGAGGACGTCGGCCGACGGGGTCGCCATGGCCGCGAACAGGGCGACGAGAAGGACAGCTGTCCGCCATCCTTTGAGGATCGCCGAACCCGTGATGATGCCCGCGAAGTTCAGCATGACCAAGACGACGGGAAGCACGAACGCGATGCCGACGGCGATGCAGAGGGTCATGATCAGCTTGTAGTAGTCACCAGCGCTGATGAGGCTGGAGCTGTCTTCCGGTGCGAAGCTGACCATGACCTCGACGATGCGGGGCATGAGCATCCAGGCCACCCAGACACCGGCGAGGAAGAGCGGAATGGCGGTGCCGACGAAGCCGATCGCGTACCAGCGCTCGTTCTTCTTGAGGCCGGGCACGATGAACATCCAGATCTGGTACAGCCAGACCGGCGACGACAGGATGACACCGAGGCCGAGCGAGATCTGGAGACGCAGATCGAACGCCCCCGTCACGCTCTGGAAGTTCAGGTCGGCGGTGCGGCCCCGTGTCTCGGCGATGTCGTGGATGGGTGCGGCCATGAGGTTGAACACCCAGTCGGTGAGCAGGAAGCCGCCCACCATTCCCAGAACGATGCCGATGGCCGCGATGATGAGGCGGTTGCGGAACTCGATGAGGTGCTCCGCGAGTCGCATACGCCCGTCAGGGTCGCGCTTCCGGCTCTTCTTCGCTTTCGACTTGGCCGGCTCGACCGACAGCGGAGCTCCCTCGGGTTGAACGGTCACGTCAGTTGGAGGTGCCCGTGTTGCCCCTGGCGTCCGTGCTGGGCGCGGCGGGTGCCTCGGAGGCAGGCGCGGCCGGGGCCGAGTTCTGCGCGGGAGGGGTCGCTGGGGCCTGGGGGGCCGCTGGTGCCTGCGGTGCTGCCGGCGCACTCGAGGCGGCGGGCTGCGAGTAGACGTCGGCGGCCGGCGGGACGTCGACCTCGTCGTCCTTCTTCATGTTCTTGACCTCGCCGCGGAAGATGCGCATCGACTGCCCGATGCTCTTCGCGAGGCCGGGAAGCTTCGGAGCACCGAAGAGCAGCAGGACGATCACCAGGATGATGATGAGGTGTGGGCCAGTCAGATTCGGCATGATGTTAGTTGCCTTTCACAAGGTGTTCAAATTGAGACGGGTCTGCCGTCGTCAGGTCGCGGCCGTGCTGAAGGCGCTGCTCGCGGCGCTGTTCTTTGGTTTCGTCGAGCGCTTCTCTCAGCGCACCCCGCTCGACCTGGACATCGCGGAGACCGCGCACGATCGCGTTGCTCCGTGGCGGCGTGAACGAGACGAGCGTTTGCGCACGCTTCTCGAACGCCTCGAGGAGAACCTCGAACTTCTCCAGCTCGCCCTGCAGGAGGACGACCTTCCTGAAGAGCCAGTAGCCGAGCGCGCCGAGCACTGCGAGCAGGACGAGCACGAGGCCCACCCAGATGAGAACCCAACTCCACCACGGCATAGTGACTCCAACGATACCTGCTCTGAGGTGAATCGCCAGGCCGCAGCCCTGGACTCGCGTCCAGATTTAGTCTTCGTGATGATCGCGGAGCGCGTCGGTGGCCCACTGCAGCACGGCGGCTCGCGCGGAGTCGGGTGAGAGCACGCGCATCTCGCCCGCGTTCCCGGCGACGAGGCGTGCCAGATGCTGCATGGATGCGATGCGCACGTCGACGACGGCCCGACCTCGCGCATCCGTCTGCGGAACCGGCTCGCCCGGCGGGAGGTAGTCGCGCACGAGCGGCAGCACGGCGGCGCCGACCTCGAGCCTCACGACCACGTGGTCGTCGCTCGGCGTGAAGATCGGCCTTCCCCGCTTTGCCTCTGGACGCGACGGCACGGGGACGTCGGTGACCACAGCGTCCCGCATGCGGTCGAGCCGGAAGACCCGCTCAGCGTCGCGCTCCAGGCACCAGCCGTGCAGGAAGAGGTCGCCGCCGAGCGTCTCGAGCGTGAACGCGTCCACGTGACGCACGCTCTCGACGCCATCCTCTCTGCGGTACCGGAAGCGGAGCCGTCTGTTCGTCGCGATTGCTGCGGCCACGGCATCCCTGGCTGCCGGATGCTCCCCCGTCGTCCCGAAGGCGAAGTGGGGCGCCGCCCCGCTTGGCCCGAGCTTGCCGAGCAGCGTGTCGATGCGGGACTCATCCACGAGGCGCGGCAGGCTTCTGAGGTAGCCGAGCCCCGCGATGACCGCGGCGGCTTCGCGGTTCGACATGCGCGGTGCCTCCTCGAGCGCGACGAAGTGGGTCACCTCGATGAGGTCCTGCAGCTCGAACGCGTCCCAGTTGATGTCGAAGAGGTCGAGGTGGCTGTAGACGCCGGCATCTCCCGGGGTCCCCGAGACGGCGATGAGCCTCACGGCGTCGCGCACCTGCTTGGGCTTGACGCCGAAGTGGGTGGCGGCTGTCTCGACGGGCACAGGTTCGTCCTGTTGGCGGAGGTACGGGACCAGCGAGACGAGGAGCGCGAGGCGGTCAGCCGAGACGAACGGGCTCACGAGGGCACTCCGGCGTGGGCCGACACGACCCAGGCCAGCCTCGAGGCGACGAGGCGTCTGAGCTCTGGCGGTGAGATGACCCTGACTTCTGGGCCGAAGGACGCAATGCGGTCTGCGAGCAGGCTGACGTCGGTGTAGCCGAGCTCGACCTCGAGCCAGGGCCCTGACGTCGCTCGCGTGTCACCACGCAGGCGGACCTCGGCGTCGGACCCTTCGCGCACCTCGAGCCTCGCGCGCTGTCTGCCGGCGAGCTCCGCCAGCTTCTCGAGGGCTCTCGCCGCGTGCTGCTCCGCGGTCACCCCCGGGTACCGCGACACGTCGGCGCTCCCGATCTGTCGCGGTGCGGACACGATGCGGGACAGCAGGAACATGCGCTCGGATGCGCGGTCCAGGTCGTAGGAGACGAGGAGCCAGTTGCCGTCGGCGAAGACGAGCGCGAGCGGCTCGACGCGGCGGACGCCGGCCCCGTCGTCGCCGGGCTTCGAGTAGGAGAAGGAGACGGTCCGTCCCTGCTCGATGGCTGCGGAGAGCGGTTCGAAGGCGGCGTCCCGGGCGCGCAGGCGCGGCGCCACTCCGATGAGGTCCTCGTGCGTCTGGGCACCGAGCGCCTTGAGCTTCATGAGGCCCCGCCTCGACTCCTGCGAGACGGACCCCTCGCGCCACACCTGCGCCGCGAGGCTGAGCAGGGAGGTCTCGTCGGCGTCGAACTCGAGTCCGGCGGGCATCGCGAAGCCACCTCGCGGCACGCGGTAGCGGACCAGCTGGTTGTTGCCGGCCGCCGATGGGTCATCGATGACCTCGAGAGGCACCCCCAGGTCACGCAGCTCTGCCTTGTCGCGCTCGAATCGCTTCTCGCGCGCCGCCGCAGCCGTGGGTGACGTGCTGTCGCGGCTGTCGTCTGCGTAGCCGTGGACGGTCTGGAAGACGTCGCTCTTCGTCAGCCCGCGCTCCGTGGTCAGGAGCGCGAGGATGAGCGAGAACTGGCGCTCCGCAGCCGCGGGGGCCTTCGCTCGGTCTGTTCGCTCGTGCGTCACGCCTCGACTTTAGATCGTGCCGAGGATGTCGACGACGAAGACCAGCGTCGAGCCAGCGGGAATCGTCTCGCTTGCCTGGTCGCCGTAGCCGAGCGCCGGTGGGATGACGGCGATGACCTGCGAGCCGACGGTCTGGCCGACGAGCGCCTGCGCGAAGCCGTCGACGACTCCCGTGGTCGAGAACTGGGCTGGCTGCCCGCGGTCCCAGGAGCTGTCGAACTTCTCCCCGTTTGCGAAGAGGACACCCGTGTACTGCACGACGACGGAGCTGCCTTCGGCGACGACGGCTCCGGTGCCGAGCTTGCGCGTGTCGAGGACGAGCTCGTCTGGTGCCGTTGCGCCCTCCGCGATCGTGATCTGCGGTGCCCCCTCAGCCGCGTCGGTCACGGTGACGAGCTCCTGCGTGGGTGCCTGCTCAGCGCCAGTCGCACGCGTCTCCGGGACCTCGATCACATCGGCGACGACGAGTGCCGGGGGCGTGTCCGTCGCGCCCGCGTTTGCAGTGCCCTCCAGGAGCAGCGCAGACGGGATGAGCGCGACGACGCGCGAGCCCGAGGTCACGCCGTCGAACAGGCCGCTGAGATAGCCGGGGATGCCCTCATCGCTGAGGTCGAGCACCTGGCCGAGGGGCCCGTAGGGGCTCTGCTCCGCCTGCGTGCCGACGTCGTAGACCGTGAGGTTGGCGGTGACGGTCGAATCGAGCGTCATCTCCTCGCCGTCGCCCTCGACCTCGACGCGGCGCTCCATCTCCTCGCCGAGCCCGGAGACCTGGCCGATCGTCACGGCGGGAGCGGCACCGTACTCGCCGGTGACCTCGACACCGTTGAGCGCGTCGCCGCTCGCTACGGGCGTCGAGCTGCCGGCGCACGAGGCGAGTCCGAGGGAGAGGAGGACGGCCGCGGCGATCGCGGGGAGTCGTCGTTGCATGAATCCGCCTTGCGTGGGGTGGGAGGTGCTTCTGGAGGTGGAGCGGACGCCTATTCGGCGGCCAGGATGTCGATCACGAAGACGAGGGTGCGCCCCTGCGTGGCCGAGGCGTTCAGCGGGCCAGGCTGGGAGGCGAGCCGCTCGGGTGGGAGGACCACGACGAGCTGCGAGCCGACGGGGGTGCCGACGATCTCCTCGCTCAGCCCGAAGAGGCCATCGGTGGCCGCAGTCGTGAGCTGCAGGACGTTGTTGCCTGGGGTCCAGGTCGATGCGACCTGCTCCCCGGTCGTCCAGTCGAACGCAGAGAGCTGCATCGTGACGAGCTGTCCTTCGGCGACCGGGGAGCCATAGCCCTCGATGCGGACGTGCCGTTTGGGTGCGGCTGGCGGGTCCTGCGCTGGCATCGTGACGCCCGGGGTGCCGTTGGGTGCGGTGACGACTGCCGGGATGCCGTCAGCGGGGGCCGCGATCCGGCCGCCAGCACTCGATGGGTAGACATCGAGCACGTCGGCGATGGCGACGATCGTCATGGCCGGGTCGACACCGACCGATGTGGCGGCTTCGCCGAAGAGGACGCTCGCGGGCATGACGGCGACGACGCGCTCGCCCGTCTGCGAGCACTCGATGGCCTCGGCCAGACCCGGGAAGGTGTTCGCGATCGTCGCGACGCTCGTGGGCGCTGCGCTGCCGGTCTCGCTCGCGACGGTCGGGCTGTAGGGAACCAGCACCTCTCCGTCCGCACCGTCCAGCAGCTCGAAGTTGGCTCGCACCACGCCCGATGAGGTCACGGGGTCGCCGGTTCCCGTTCCATCGCGGGTCGTCTCGAGCGACGTCACGGAGAGCGGGTGTGCGAGCGCCGCTCCGCTCAGCTCGCCGAAGGCGCCGTCGGCCGACACGCTCGCCGAAGCGGCGCCGTCGACGCCCGGCAGCTCGCAGGCGTCCGCGTCGAGCTCGCTCTCAGGCCACGTCACGCAGCCGGTCAGTGCGACGGCGACGGCAGCAGCTGTCAGGGCGGCCCCCGCGAGTCGGGTACGTGTGCGCATCATTCGCTCTCTCCCTCGGTCTCCGTGCTGGTGGCGGGAGCATCCGTTGCCCCTGCCACGTCGGGGGCCTGATCGCGCCCCTTCTCGGCGGTGATCGCCGCGCCGCGCTGGGCCAGCCGAGCGCGCTTGCGGAGGACTTTGTCGCTCACCTGACGGTCGCCGAGCGAGCCCGGCGTCCAGATCTCCACATCCTCATCGCTGAAGTCGGACTTGGAGGCCCGTCGCTTGAGGTTGGGGAGGATCGCGCCGTCCGCGAGGCGGCGGGCGGTCAGCAGAAAGCCGGTGTGCGCGATCATCCGGTGGTCTGGACGCACCGCGAGGCCTTCGACGTGCCAGCCTCGCACCATCGTCTCGTCGGCGCTTGGGTCGGTGAACAGACCCGTCGCACGGATCGCCTCGGCCACGCGCGACAGCTGCGTCACGGTCGCGACGTAGCAGAGCAGCACCCCACCCGGCTTGAGCGCGTCGGCGACGACGTCGAGGCACTCCCAGGGCGCGAGCATGTCGAGCACGGCGCGGTCGGCGGTCCCGTCAGCGTGCTGTTCTGGAAGCGCTTCGGCGAGGTCGCCGAGCACGAGGTTCCAGTTCTCAGGCTTCTCCCCCATCACGCTCACGACGTTGCCCTCGGCCACCTGGGCGAATTCCTCGCGGCGCTCGAACGAGGTGAGCGATCCGGTGCCGCCGAGCATGCGGAGGATCCAGAGCGACAGCGCCCCGGACCCGACCCCGGCCTCGATGACGCGAGCGCCGGGCCGGATGTCCGCCTTCGCCAGGATCGCGGCTGCATCCTTCGGGTAGATGATCGCTGCCCCACGCGGCATCGACATGACGATGTCCTCGAGCAGCGGACGCAGCGCCAGGTACTGGCCGCCGTCCGTCGCGGAGATCACGGAGCCCTCATCGACGCCGATGATGGTGTCGTGGTCGATCATGCCCTTGTGCATGAAGTACCGCTTGCCTGGCTCGAGGTAGAGCGTGCTGACACGCCCCTTGGGGCCGGTCAGCTGCACGCGGTCGCCCGCGCGGAAGGGTCCGCCGATGTCGGTCTCGGTCATAGCTGTGCTTCGCTTTCTGCGGGGGCGGCGTCTGCTGCCGTGTGTGCGTTCTCGCGCTGCGTCGTCTCGCGAGCGACCTGCTCGATGAGCTCGCCGAGCGCCTCTGGCGTGATGCCCTCGAGGGTCGCCGTGACGAGGTGCGCGTGATGTGCTTCGAGTGTCTGCCCGTGCGGGATGCCGATGGTCGCGCATCCTGCGGCACGCGCGGCTTCGAGACCGCGGCGGGAGTCCTCGACGGCCACGCACCGCCCGGGCGCCACCCCGAGCTGCGCTGCGGCGCGCAGGTACGGCTCCGGGTGCGGCTTGCCGTTCTCGACCTCATCCCCTGCGATGACGATCGCGAACAGAGGGGTGTCGAGGGTCGACACGACGGCGTCGGCGAGGACGCGCGTCGAATTCGTGACGAGTGCGTTCGGGACTCCCGCCGCGTGCAGAGCACCGAGCAGCTCGAGTGCACCGGGCCGCCAGGCCAGCTCGGCGAGGATGCTCGCCATGACGGTCGAGTTCATGTGGTCGACGATCTCGCCAGGCGCGAGGTCGACACCCAGGCGCGCGAAGAACTCAGATGCGTCCGCCATGCTCGACCCGACCATGCCGAGCTCCTGCTCCTCGGTGAGCGGAGGCAGTCCGTGGTCGGCGAGCAGGTTCAGCTGGGCCGTCTGCCAGTACTGCTCGGTGTCGACGATGGTGCCATCCATATCCCAGAGGACGGCGTCGGGAAGATTCGAAGGAGCCACGGGGCGACAGTCTACGGGGCGGCAGGCGGCCCATCGACGCCCGGCGCGTATCCTGGGACAACACTTCATGCATGGCGAGGAGCACGGTGACGGAACACAGCGAGGCCACCACACCATTCGCGCGGGGCCGACTGCTCGTGGTCGCACTGCTCGGCTGGAACGACGCGGGCGATGCGGCATCAAGCGCCGTCCGGGCACTGCAGGAGGCCATCGGCGCAGACCGTCTCATCGAGGACATCGACGACGAGTCGTTCTTCGACTACTCCATCCACCGGCCCGTGATGCGCGCGGGAACCGAGGGCGTCCGGAAGATCCAGTGGCCCAGCGTGTCGTTCAGCGGCACTCCTCTGCCGGAGGCCGACAAGGCCGATCCCGCCGTCGAGAGCACGGAGCTGGCCGCCGATGCGGGCCTCTCTGTGAGCTCGGACAACGGCGAGAACGTGTTCGTGCTCATCGGCCCGGAACCCACGCTGCGGTGGCGGAGCTTCACGAAGCACGTCGTCGATCTGTGCGAGCGCGAGGGCATCACGCGCGTCGTGCTCGTTGGCGCGTTGCTGGCAGATGTGCCGCACACCCGCCCCATCACGATCTTCATGTCGAGCGATGACGCCGCCGTGCGCGAGGAGCTCGACATCGACCGCAGCGAGTACGAGGGACCAACCGGCGTGCTCTCGGCGATCGGCGAGGAGGCACGCTCGCGGGGCATGCTCGTGCTCTCGCTCTGGGCCTCGGTGCCGCACTACGCGCACCACTCCCCCTCGCCGAAGGCGACCCTGGCGCTGGTGGACCGGCTGACCGAGATCGTCGACGTCTCGATCCCCCACGGCGACCTCGTCACCGAGTCCGCCGAGTGGGAGTCCGAGGTCACCGAGGCGACCGCGCAGGATGACGAGATCGCCCAGTACGTCGGCTACCTCGAGCGGACCCGTGACATGGTCGAGGCGCCCGAGGCCTCCGGCGAGGCCATCGCGCAGGAGTTCGAGCGCTTCCTCGAGCAGGCGGCCGACAAGAAGCCGCAGCCCGGCCCGGCAGCGTTCCCCACGGACCTCTCGGGGACTCCGCAGCGACCCATGGGCGTCGAACGACGGACCACTGCCGGTGACGATGGGGCCGAATCGGACACCGAGTCGAGGCCCGACGTGGATCCCGAGCGTGGCGATGGCGGAGCTGAGGACCAGGACGCCGACGGCGGCCAGGAGGGTCCGGCCTAGCCGGCCACGAGCGTCCCGCTCAGGCGGATGCGCGCTCGGCGGTCCGTCGAGCACGCATCCTTCCGCCGCTAGTCGGTCGTGAGGTCCAGCCCGAGCAGGGCGTCGACGAGCGCGACGACATCCGCGTCTCCCGCGGCAGGGGGCGACGAGACCCACTCATCGACGATCGCGACGACGCGAGGGGTGTCGAGGTCATCGGCGATGGCGTCGCGCATTCGCTGGACGACGCCGTTCCGCTCAGGCGCCAGCGGGTCGTGAGATGCCCGAGCCGCGCGCTCGCGCCACTCCTGCAGGCGCACGTTCGAGCCCTCGAGCTCCTCGTCGGTCCACTCCCAGTCGCTTCGGTAGTGGTGCGAGAGGAGCGCGAGGCGGATCGCCCCGGGGGCGACCCCGGCCGCGGTGAGTCGTGAGACGAGGACCAGGTTGCCCAGCGACTTCGACATCTTGGTGCCGTCATAGGCGATGAGGCCGGCGTGCGTGTAGGCGCGCGCGAAGTCCGCCGGCGTCCCGTGCGAGTCGGCGGCGAGCAGCGACATGGCGTGCGCCGCGGACAGTTCGTGGTGCGGGAAGCGGAGGTCGCGCCCACCGCCCTGCACGGAGATCGGGGCACCGAGGGTCCTCGTGGCGATGACGGAGCATTCGATGTGCCACCCGGGGCGCCCGAGGCCGACGGCGCTCTCGAACGCTGGTTCGCCCGCCCGCGCGCTGCGCCAGAGGAGCGGGTCGAAGGGCCCGCGCTTGCCTGCCCGGTCGGGGTCGCCCCCGAACTCGAGGAAGGCGGCTTCCATCTCCGCGGCCGTGTACCCGGAGACATCCCCCATGTTCCAGTCGCTTGCGGCCTCCGCCGCGGCGACGTCGTAGTAGACGTCGCCCAACGGAGTGGTGGCGGCGGGCTCGGCATCTGCGGCGACCTCGACCCGGTACGCGAGCCCCGCCTCGATGAGCGCCTCGATGGCTGCGCCCGTCTCCTCGATGCTGTCCTGCACGCGTACGTAGGCGTCAGGCGGCAGCACTCGCAGCGCGGCCATGTCGGACCGGAAGAGGTCGGTCTGCGACGCGGCGATGTCCTGCCAGTCGCGTCCCGTCTTCGCCGCACGCTCGAGCAGCGGGTCGTCCACGTCGGTGATGTTCTGCGCGTAGCGGACCTCGAGGCCCGCGTCGCGCCAGGCGCGTCCGAGGGTGTCGAAGGCGACGTAGGTGGCCGCGTGCCCCAGGTGCGTCGCGTCGTATGGCGTGATCCCGCAGACGTACAGCGTGGCGATCCCGTCGGGGGTGATCGTGTCCTGGACGCGGCCGCTCGCGGAATCGAAGACCCGGATCGCACCACCGCCGCTGCCGGCTACCGAGGGGACTGCAGGGATGGGCCACGAGGGAACGGTTCGCACCGGAACATCCTATGTCGCGCCCCAGCCTCACCCGCCCCGCGCGAACATCATCAGCGTGTCCGAATCAGGCGGCACCGCCGGTCGGGTCCATGAGGCCGAACGACAGCAGGATGATGATGAGCGTTCCGAGCGCGATCCGGTAGACGACGAAGGGGAGGAAGCTGCCCTTGTTGAGGTACGCCATCAGGTACTTGATGACGACGAGGCCGACGACGAACGAGATGATCGTCGCGATGATCGTGCCGACCACCGGTGCCTCGGCGCCTTCCGCCTCGCCGAACGCGGAGACGAGCTCGTAGAAGCCCGAGCCGAACACGGCGGGGATGGCGAGCAGGAAGCTGTACCTTGCGGCGGACGGCCGGTCGTAGCCCATGATGCGCCCCGCCGTGATCGTGCCGCCCGAGCGTGAGACGCCGGGGATCAGGGCGAGCGCCTGCGCGAATCCGTAGACGACGCCGTCTCTCGTGTTGAGGTCCTGGAGTGCCTTCGCGCGCTTGCCGAAGATGTCGGCGAGGCCGAGGATGACGCCGAAGATGATGAGCGTGAACGCGACGATCCAGAGCGACCGGAACTGGTCGCGGATGAGGCTCTGGAGCAGGAAGCCGAGCACGACGATGGGAATCGATCCGAAGATGATGAGCCACCCCATGCGCGCATCAGGATCGGTGCGCGGAACGCTGCCGCGCAGGGAGGCGAACCACCGCGAGATGATGCGCTTGATGTCGCCCCAGAAGTAGACGAGCACGGCTGCCTCGGTGCCGAGCTGGATGATGGCGGTGAAGGTCGCGCCCGGGTCCTGGACGCCGATCCACTCGCCCACGATGCGGATGTGCGCGCTCGAGGAGATCGGCAGGAACTCAGTGAGCGCCTGCACGAGACCGAGGATCACGGCGTCAAACCAGTTCATTGCCACTGCCTTTTCGAGAGAGATTTCCAGCTGCGGGCCGCGGTGAGGTCACGTCGGGCCCGGCGCACGCTAACACGAAACCGGTGCCGCCCGCGGAGGGCACCCCGCGTCGTGGGTGATGCGCCGGCCGACCGCGGTCGCGCGAACCGAGCCGCGTGGGTGGGGGTCGCGACCTCGGCTCGCGCCGGGTGCCGTCAGTAGCTGCGCAGGAAGTCGCCGAGCACCTTGCGGCCGAAGACCAGCGACTCCAGTGGGACCCGCTCGTCGACGCCGTGGAACATCGCGGGGAAGTCGATGCCCGCAGGCAGTCGCAGCGGCGCGAAGCCGTAGCCATCGATGCCGAGCGTCGCGAGGGCCTTGTTGTCTGTGCCGCCTGAGAGGAAGTACGGGACCACCACCGCCTCGGGGTCGTGGCGCTGCAGGGCCGCTGTCGCCGCATCGACGATGGGGCCGGAGACGGGGGCCTGGGTGCCGATGCCGCGGAACACGGTCTCGATCTCGATGTCGTCGCCGACGATCGCCTGGATCTCCGCGAGCAGCTCGTCCTCGGCTCCAGGGAAGGGGCGCGCGTCGATGGCGACGCTCGCCGACTCGGGGATCACGTTGTGCTTGTAGCCCGCGCTCAGCATGGTCGGGTTCGTCGTCGACCGGAGGCTGGCAGTGAGGAACCCGGACGCGCTGCCCGTCGCGAGAACGATCGCACCCGGTGTGGTCTCCTGCGGGTCGACGTCCAGGAGGCGCGCGAGCTCGGTGATCATGGACGTGGTCGTGTCGTTGAGCAGCACTGGCCACTCGTGCGAGCCGAGCTTCGCGATGGCCTGGGCCAGGCGCGTCACGGCGTTCTCCTCGGCGGGGATGACACGCGAGCCGTGTGCGGCCCGTCCCTTCGCGTGAAGGCGCAGCCAGAGGAGCGCCTTCTCCCCCGTCTGCAGCAGGTAGGCGCGCTTGCCGCCGACCGTGATCGAGTAGCCGCCGACCTCGGAGATAGCCTGGGTCGCGCCCGCGAAGAGCTCGGGGTGGTCTCGCGCGATGGGCTCGGAGCCGAACTGGCCGCCGTTCTCCTCATCGGCGAAGAACGCCAGCACGAGCTCGCGCTCGGGGAGCTCCCCCGCGCTGAGGATCTCCTCGACCGCGGTCAGGATCATGGCGTCCATGTTCTTCATGTCGACGGCCCCCCGCCCCCACAGGAGGCCGTCCTCGATGACCCCCGCGAACGGGTCGACGCTCCAGTTGCCCGCCTCGGCCGGCACGACGTCGGTGTGCCCGTGCACGACCAGCGCCGGCTTCGCCGCGTTGCGGCCGGGGACCCGCGTGAAGATGCTCGGACGTCCCGGGGCGGCCTCGATCGTGGTCACGTCCAGCCCGAGAGCCGTGAACCGTGCCTCCAGGTACTGCGCCGCCTGGGTCTCGCCCTTCGAGCGACCCTCGCCGTAGTTGGTGGTGTCGAGGCGGATGAGGTCCTGGGTCGTCGTGACGGTCGGGTCGAGTTCGAGGGAGTCAGCCATGCCCCAACGCTACCGCCGAGCAGCACCCCGACGACGCCGCGCGACGCGCCCGGGATGCACGTGTTCTGGCCTCGATTCGCGTTTCGCCGGAATCCTGGTAATGTTTCTCCTCGTGCTCAACAGCACAACCTGCGCGGGTGGCGGAAATGGCAGACGCGCTAGCTTGAGGTGCTAGTGCCCGTATTAGGGCGTGGGGGTTCAAGTCCCCCCTCGCGCACAGGTTGAAAGGCCCGGGAGTTTTCTCCCGGGCCTTTCGTGTTTCTCCGTGGCGACACCGCTTCTCCGGGACGACACCGTGATCCGACCCGCTGACTCCGCGCGTAGCGAGATGCCGCGGAGCGAAACACTCGGCAACCTTCGCTTGCGAGGAAGCGCTCGTCGCGTGACGCTCGGTGTTGGCCCATCCCCCGTCATCCCAGGAGTGCACCGTGTCAGCTGAACCGACATCGCTCGTGAACCACGCGCAGATCGACCAGACCGAGCTCTCCGAGAGCTTCCGATCGCTCTTCCGCCAGCATCCCTCCGGCGTCGCGGTCCTCACGGCGCAGAGCGACGCCGGTCCGGTCGCGATGACGATCACGTCGCTCACCTCGGTGAACGCGTCGCCAGCACTCGTGGCCTTCTCGCTCTCCAAGGCGTCGTCGGCGACGCCGGGCATCCTCCGGGCCCAGAGCGTCCTGGTCCACTTCATCGACGAGGAGTCGCTTCCCGTAGCCCAGGTGGCCGCCACAAGCGGCGTCGACCGCTTCGCGGACCGCGACAGCTGGAGCTACCTGCCGAGCGGTGAGCCGCACTACAGCGCCGTGCAGCGGTGGGCGCGAGGGCGCATCCGCAGCACGCTCGACGTCGACGGCGCGGTGCTGGTCGTCCTCGACGTGCTCGAAGCGCGCGACAGGCGAGCGGGCTCCGAACGCGGAAACGCAGGTGTCGTGTACCGGAACCGCATCTGGCACGAGCTCGGCGCACCACACAGCTGACAGGCTGGAGAGGACCCTTCCGGTAGTTTGGGGATGCAGGACACTGACGAGCGATTCGCCCGTCGACTGCGTCGATGCTCACAGACCGAGAAGGACCTCCTCGAACCATGCCCGGCCTCGCAACCGCCCTCCTGCACGCCGCCAGCTCAGGCGGCGGCGCCGTCGAAGAAGCTTCGGGCGGCTTCTTCGGCGTGATCTCCGACTGGGCCATCGACATCATGGGGACGATC
Organism: Pseudoclavibacter sp. RFBA6; assembly: GCF_002931575.1. NCBI lineage: Bacteria > Bacillati > Actinomycetota > Actinomycetes > Micrococcales > Microbacteriaceae > Pseudoclavibacter > Pseudoclavibacter sp. RFBA6. The sequence continues at coordinate 423,588 of NZ_PSUA01000010.1, forward strand.
GGGGCCCCGGGAGCCGGCCTCGCGGTCGCGCTCGAGAACCTGTTTCCACCCATCCCGTCCGAGATCATCCTCCCCCTCGCCGGCCTCGCCGCGCACCAGGGCAAGTTCTCGGTGGTCGAGGCGATCATCTGGACCACGATCGGCTCGGTCGTCGGCGCCTACGCGCTCTACTGGCTGGGCCGCTGGCTGGGTCACAACCGCATGGTCTGGCTCGCCCGGAAGATTCCACTCGTCGACGCCGCTGATGTCGTCAAGACCACGAACTGGTTCAAGAAGCACGGCAGGAAAGCAGTGTTCTTCGGCCGCTTCCTGCCCATCTTCCGCAGCCTCATCTCGATACCGGCTGGCATCGAGCGCATGCCCGCACTGCAATTCGGGCTGCTGACGCTCGCCGGCTCCGCGATCTGGAACACCATCTTCGTCATGGCCGGCTACCTGCTCGGCGACGCGTGGGAGCAGATCCTCATCTACGCGGACGCGCTCAAGTACCTCGTGTACGCCCTCGTCGCGGGTGCCATCGTCTGGTTCCTCGTCGTGAAGATCCGCGGACGCGTGCACCGGGGTGGACACTCCGCGTAGCTCTTACCACCCTGCGTTCGAGAAGGGACGCCCACCGAGGTGGGCGTCCCTTCTCGTCTCAGGCGCGCAAGCGTCGCCGCAGGACGTCGATGCGCGCCTGGATCTGCGACACGGTGGCCTGGCCGACAGCCGGACCTCCGCAGCTGCGACGCAGCTCCGCGTGCACGATGCCGTGGGGCTCCCCCGACTGCTTCGCGTAGACGGAGACGAGACTGTTGAGCAGCGTTCGCTGCTCCTTCAACGTCCGGTGCAGCGCCTGCGGCGGCGCCGGGGCCGGCGGCCCGGCCTTCACGCGCGATTCCTGGATGCGTCCCTGCTTGGCCTGCCGCTGTGAGAGCACGGAGCGCACCTGGTCTGCGTCGAGGATGCCAGGCAGGCCGAGGAACTCGAGCTCCTCCTCGCTGCCGACCTCTGCCGCGTAGCCGAAGTCGCCGCCGTCGTAGAGCACCTTGTCGAAGAGCGCCTCGCTGGAGATCGCCTCGAAGGTGAACTTGCCCAGTTCGTCGGAGGTCTTGTCCGGCCGCTCGGCGGCCGCCATCATGTCCTCTTCCGGGGCCCTGGAATCGTCGGCGTCCGCGAGTCGATCGAGCGCGTGGTTGCGCTCCATCTCCAGGGCGTGCGCGAGCTTGGTGAGCTGCGGCACGCTCGGCACGAACACCGTGGCCGTCTCGCCCTTCTTGCGGGCGCGCACGAAGCGGCCGATGGCCTGCGCGAAGAACATCGGCGTCGACGCGTTGGTGGCGTAGACGCCCACGGCGAGTCGCGGCACGTCGACGCCCTCGGACACCATGCGCACGGCGACCATCCATCGCTCATCGCTCGCCGAGAACTCGGTGATGCGGTCCGAGGCGCCCTTGTCGTCGGACAGGATGAGCGCGGGCTTCGTGCCGGTGATGGTCTTCAGGATCGCCGCGTACCCTTTGGCCGCCGCGTGGTCGGTCGCGATGACGAGGCCACCCGCGTCCGGCACCTCCTGGCGCACCTCGCTGAGGCGCTGGTCTGCGGCCTGCAGGACCTGGGGGATCCACTGCCCCTCGTGGTCGAGGGCGGTGCGCCACGCCTGCGAGACGATGTCCTTCGTGTTGTCCTCCGCGAGGCCGGCCGACATCTCCTCGCCCTGCGTGTCGCGCCAGCGCACGTTGCCGGCGTAGGACATGAAGAGCACGGGGCGGACGACGCCGTCCTCGAGCGCTCGCCCGTAGCCGTACGAGTAGTCGGTCAGGGAGGTGCGGATGCCGTCCTCGTTGGGCGCGTACGTGACGAACGGGATGGGCGCGGAGTCGGAGCGAAACGGGGTGCCCGTGAGCGAGAGGCGTCGATCGGCATGGCCGAACGCCTCCCGGATCGCGTCACCCCAGCTCAGCGCGTCTCCACCGTGGTGGACCTCGTCGAGGATCACGAGCGTGCGACCCGACGCCGTCAGGTGGCTGTGCACGCTCGGCTTCATGGCGACCTGCGCGTACGTGACGGCCACTCCGTGGAACTGACGCGAATGGATGCCCTGGTTGTTGCCGTACCGGGGGTCGATGCGGATACCGACCCGAGCTGCGGCTTCCGCCCACTGCGTCTTGAGGTGGTCGGTCGGGGCGACGATCGTGATGCGGTCCACTGAGCGCCGCTGGAGGAGCTCGGTCGCGAGTCGCAGAGCGAACGTCGTCTTCCCAGCGCCCGGTGTCGCAGATGCCAGGAAGTCTCTTGGCTCGCTCTCGAAGTACACGTCGAGGGCCTCGGCCTGCCAGGCTCGGAGCCTGCCCGCCGTTCCCCAGGGTGCTCGCTGCGGGAAGGAGGGCGAGAGGTGCTCGGCCGCGAACGTGCCGACCTGGTGACCGTAGCGGGTGCCGTCGTGGCTGGAGGAGTGCGTTTCCTGGACGGCCTCGCGTTCGGTCATAGCTGCGTCGAGTTCCTTTCACACATCAGGCAGGGTCAGCCCGTCGGTTGTCGTCCGTCAGTGGCTGGTTGGTGGGTCTTGGATGGGGCCGAGGCGGTGCCCGGCATGCAACCGGCGCACGGCGCGCTCGTTGGACGGGTGCAGCCCGCCAGCGAGCACGTCTCGCAGCAGTCGCGCGAGCTCATGTCCGGAACGGTAGCCGCTGCCTCCGACAATCCCGAGCGCATCATGCGTCGTGGCGGCCGCGGCCGCGACTGCCTCGTACTTCGCCATCGTCAGGCGCGCGAACCAGGTGTCACCGTGCGGTGCCCCCTCGTCGACATCGCGTGCGATGGACTCAACGAGGGTACGCGCTGCGAGCTGTCGAATGCTCATTCTGGCGATTTCCTCTCGAACCTGCACATCGTCGGCGAGCCGCATCCCTCCCTGGGTCGAGCTGCTCCGGTGCTTCGCGGCGTCGACGGCGAGCTCGAGGGCCCTGTCCCCGATACCGACGTAGCAGGCGGCGACCAGCAGGAGGAAGTTCGAGTGCACCGCGAAGATGTGCGGCTCGCCGTTCGGCCCGACGGGGAGGCGGGCGATGACACGGTCGGCCGGGATCAGCGCGCCGTCCAGTGACGTCGAGCAGCTCTGCGTCGCGCGCATCCCGAGCGTGTCCCAGTCGTCGTGGATGCGCACGCCGTCGTCATTCCGCCGCAGCACGCCGTGAACGAGGGCGGGCTCCGCACCGGTGTCGTCGCGTCCGAAGGTGACGAGCCTCGTCCAGACCGGCGAGAGCGACGTGAAGATCTTCATGCCGTGCAGTCGGTAGCCGCCGCCCTGCTCCGGCTCGGCTCGCACATTCGAGTCGTAGAGCACGGCGTCGTTGCCGATCTCGGAGATCGCGAGCGCGTACGTCTCCCCCGCGACGATCTCGCGCAGCATCCAGTCGAGGCCATCGTCGTCGGATTCGTGCCGCGCGCGGGCGATGCCCGCCACGACGTGGTGCATGTTGACGGCAAGGGCCGTCGCGGGTGCCGCGGCCGCGAGACGCGCCTGGCACCTCACGGCCTGCTCGAGCGTGGCGCCTGTGCCCCCGAAATCGCGGGGAACCAGCAATCGCAGGTAGCCATCTTCGCGCAGCGCCTCGAGGTCGTCGGTCGGGAACGAGTTCTCCGCGTCGTAGCGGCTCGCGCGCTGGTTGAGCACCTCGAGCAGCTCATCGGCCAAAATGGATCTCGGGTCTGAAGCTGGCATGCTGACCACGGTACTCGCCAGGGCTTCGACCACCAGCAGGAAGTCTCAGCCGGCGAGGGCTTGGTCTTCAGATCCGATCGAGGAGAGCAGCAGCGAGATGTCAGAACTCGAACTCATTCCCTGGGGCCGCTACGTCGCGATCGGCGATTCCTTCACCGAGGGGGTTGGCGATCCCGAGCCGACCGCGCCTGGCGGGCTCCGCGGCTGGGCCGACCGCGTTGCCGAGGAGCTCGCCGCGCATCGCACCGACTTCGCCTACGCCAACCTGGCCATCCGCGGGCGACTCCTCGACCAGATCGTCGAGGAGCAGCTCGGACCGGCCCTCGAGTTGAAGCCCGACCTCGTGACCGTCTCCGCGGGCGGCAACGACATCATCCGCCCTGGCGCCGACCCGGATGCCATCGCGGCTCGCTTCTCGCGGCTCGTCGGGTCGCTGCGCGAGTCAGGCGCGACCGTCGTGGTCTTCACCGGGGTGGACACGAAGTTCGCGCCCGTCTTCTCGTCCATGCGCGGCAAGATCGCCATCTACAACGAGCACGTCCGCGGCATCGCCGAGCACCACGACTGCATCGTCGCCGACCAGTGGGCGCTTCGCTCGATCCAGCGGCCAAGCATGTGGGTCAGCGACCGCCTGCACCTCAACTCCTACGGACACCACGAGGTGGCGCGCATGGTCCTCGCGGCGCTCAACGTCGAGAACGACCTCGTCGCCATGCAGCCGGCACCCGCACGGCCGGCGAGGTGGCGCGAGGCGAGGGCGCAGGACATGGTGTGGGCGAGGCAGCACCTCGTGCCGTGGGTGCTGCGTCGCCTCCGGAACGAGTCGTCCGGAGACAACGTGATCGCCAAGCGCCCGTTCGCGGAGCCCTTCTCCTTCGGAACGGACGCCGCTCCGCCTATCCCGTGAGCGCGTAGAGCGCGACCGCGCTCGCCGCGGCGACGTTCAGCGAGTCCACGCCGTGGAGCATGGGAATCGTGACCGTCGTCGTCGCGGCGCTGAGGGCACCACGGCTGAGACCATCCCCCTCCGTGCCCAGCAGGATCGCGGTGCGCTCCGGTCTGCTGGCGGCGTAGTCGCGGAGCGACACCGCGTCGTCATCGAGGGCCAGCGCAGCGACATCGAAGCCGGCTTGGGCGAAGAGCGTCGCCGCGTCCGGCCAGGCTGGCAGCCGAGTCCACGGCACCTGGAAGACGGTCCCCATGCTGACGCGCACGCTCCTGCGGTACAGCGGGTCCGCGCACTCCTGGGTCACGAGGACGGCGTCAGCACCGAGGCCTGCCGCCGCACGGAAGACAGCGCCGACGTTCGTGTGGTCGACGAGGTCCTCGAGCACGACGACCGTCTTCGCGTCAGCCAGGAGCTCCGCCGGACCGCGCAATGACGGCCGATGCATGGAAGCGAGCGCGCCCCGGTGCATGCGGAACCCGGTCAGCTGCTCGAGCTGCTCGCTCGAGCCGACGTACACGGGGACATCGGGGAACCGCTCGAGCAGCGGTTCGACGGTCGGCAGCCACTGCTCCATGAGGAGGAGCGACCGTGGAGTGTGGCCGGCCCTCAAGGCGCGCTCGATAACCTTTGGCGACTCGGCGATGTACAGGCCACCCTCCGGTTCGAGGCGACGACGCAGGGCCACATCGGTCAGCCGGGAATAGTCGTCGAGTCCAGACTGTTCGAGTGAGCGGACGGATGGGGTCGCACGTGGCCAATCGGTCGACTGGAGAGGGGTCAGACGCATGGAGGCAATCCTGTCAGAAGCGGACGCGGCGAGGGCTGCTCGGACGCGGGCGGAGGGTCTCGCCCGCGCTGCCGACCTCCTGTCGGATCGCACCTTCGCGGTGCTGACGGGCGCGGGGCTCTCGACCGACTCCGGCATCCCGGACTACCGCGGCGACGGCAAGGCGCCGCGCATCTCCCCCATGACGATCCAGCAGTTCATGTCGGACGAGGCGACTCGTCGACGCTACTGGGCGGGTGCCGCCCTGGGCGCCGCCCGGTTCTCCGGCGCGGAACCGAACGCCGGGCACCTCGCGCTCGCCGAGCTCGAGCACCACGGGGCCGCCGCGGGGGTGGCCACCCAGAACGTGGATGGCCTGCACCTGCGGGCGGGGAGCCGCAACGTCGTCGAGCTGCACGGCAGCATGCGCACGGCGAGCTGCACGCGCTGCGGCCACGAGATATCGAGAGCTGCCCTGCTTGCCGACATCCTGGCGTCCTCCCCCGGCATCGCCGAACTCGCGGCGGACGCCAGCAGCCGGCCCGACGGCGACGCCGAGGCGAGCGGTGCCGAGATCGACGAGCTTCCCTCGTGCCCGGTCTGCGGGGGCATCCTGCAACCCGACGTCGTCATGTTCGGGGACGTCGTGCGCCCGTCCGTCGCCGAGCGCGCCCGCCAGCTCGTCGACGAGGCCGATGCGCTGCTCGTCGCGGGGACGTCGCTGGTCGTCAACACCGGGCGGCGGCTCGTGCACCGCGCCGCCGCGGCCAAGAAGCCGGTCGTCCTGTTCAACCGCGGTGACGCCGCGATCGGCCACCTGGCCTCCGTGTACGTCGAAGGTGGCACCTCCGAGTCGCTCGTCGACCTCGCGGGCAGACTCACCTCCGACTCTTGAGAACCGGCGAGCTGCTTCAGCTCCGCCGTCGCTGAGCCACCTGTCGGCAGGCGTCGAGCAGTGCCGCCGCCGACCGCTCCCACGCGTAGTCGGCCGCGCGGGCGACGCCGGCTGCCGAGGCGGAGCGCCACGCTCCTGGATCGGCCTGCAGGCGCTTGGCCATGGTGGCGAGCAGACCCGCGTCCTCTGCAGGGAAGTATCCGGCGGCCGTCCCCCCGACCTCGCGGAAGATCGGTGTGTCGCTCACCAGTATGGGGGTGCCGGCCGACATCGCCTCGACGAGCGGCAGTCCGAACCCCTCGCTCTTCGATGCTGTCACGAGCGCCGTCGCACCCGCGAGGAGTGCGCGGTACTCATCGTCGCTGACGCCCTGGTGGGCGACGATCGACCCCGCCGGCGCCTGCGCCTCGAGTGCGGCCAGGGTCCGAGCATCCACCTTCGAGCACAGGTGGAGGCGCCATCCCGGCAGGTCGCGCATGGCACGAGCGAGGGTCTCGACGTTCTTGTACGGCATGAACGAACCCATGTAGAGAAGGCTGGGCTCGTTCGGAGGCGCCGTCCTCGGCGTGGACGCGAATGCTGGATCCGGCGCGTTGGGCACGAGCGGGATCGGGCGCCGGGTCAGCCGCTTGGCCCGCAGCAGCTCGCGCGTGGTCGCGGAGACGACCGCAACCTGGTCCGCTCCTCGCAGCAGCAGGCGCTGCGGCCAGAACGACAGGTGGTAGACGCGCCACAGCGCGCGCACGTACCAGGGCAGGAACTGCGGCGGTCTCGGGTGCTCGTAGTAGATGAGATCGTGGATGGTCAGGATCAGCCCGTAGCGCCGCCCCAGCGACCCCATCGTCTGCATCGGGCTCACGACCACGTCGGGTCTGAGCCGGTTGATCTCGCGGGCCACGAACGGCTCGGCGGGCGAAGTCGGCGCACCGATGACCTCGTGCGGCAGGTCTGGCAGCATGTGCAGCTGTCGCTCGTCCGAGATGAGCATGGTCACCGGGTGGAGCGCGGAGAGGGCTCGTACGAGTTCGGCCGAGTACCTCGAGATGCCGTCGTGACGATCGATGCGCACGTAGCGGCAGTCGAAGAGCAGTTTCACCTCGCGCGCTCCATCGGAGTGCCTGGTCGTGCGTCGGCGATGACGTCGGCGAGCAGGCGCGCAGCGGCGATCGGCGTCTCGTAGTGCACCAGGTGTCCGGTGCCCGCGATGACGTGCAGTGGCACGTCGGCGAGTCGGGCGAGTTCGAGCTGCGCCTCGAGCGGAGCGATGTCGTCGAGCGCACCGGCGATGAGGACGGTGGATGCCGGAAGCTCAGCGGCGTGCGCGAGCACCGAATCCGAGACCGAGGCACGGAATGCCGCGAGGAGGGTCTCGCGGTCGGAGAAGTCGGAGAAGTGACGCTCGTGCTCCGCGTGGATCCAGGCCCTGAGCGGCTTGGACTTCGTCTTCGCCATGACCTCGCTCATGATGCGCGTGATGAGCGGATGCGAGAGCAGCATCCGACCTGCTGTGGCGGGAAGGCGCGAGCCGAGCCAATAGTAGAAGATCGCGAGTCGGGTGAGGATCGCCTGCGGCCCTTCCAGAGCCGGTGATGCGATCGGGTTGACGAGCACGAGCGGCCGTTCCCCGATCGCGGACGGCCGCCTGGAGATCACGAGCGAGCCGAACGAATGCCCGAGCACGATCGCGTCGCCGTGCGGATCGACCTGCTCGAGGAACGCCTGCAGCCACGCTGAGTAGTCGTCCAGCGTGTGCCCGCGCGACAGCGGTTCCGACTCTCCGAACCCCGGGAGGTCGGGGGCGATGAAGCGCACGTGCGGGAGACGATTCACGACCGGTAGCAGGCCGTGGTGGGTGCCGCGGAAGCCATGCACCAGGACGACCGTGGCCGCGGCGTCTTCGGCGGTGGGCCCCACCTCCCACCACGCGCATGCTGAGCCCAGGATGCGCTCGGCGTGGGCAAGCGACGGGGACCCGGGAGTGGCTGCAGGAGCGGAGGAAGGCATCGTGCAAGAGTGTACCGAGCAGGGCGGGAGGCCGTGCTCAGGCGCGTTCGCGCTCGGCGGGGACGCTGTTCCTGCACCAGGATCTCGAGGCGGGATGAGGAAGCTATGACCGAGTGGACGAAGCGGGTCGCGGTGTTCGATCTCGAGACGACGGGCATCGACGTCGAGAACGACCGGATCGTCACGGCGTTCGTGGGGCTCATCGACGGGGAGGGCACGGTCGAGCGCGGCACGGACTGGCTCGCGGACCCCGGGATCCCCATCCCGGAGCGTGCTGCGGCGGTGCACGGCATCACGACGGAGATCGCGCAGGCGGAGGGGCGACCTGCCGCTGAGGTCGTCACCGAGCTGCGGGCTGCCCTCGACTGGATCGCGCGTCATCGAGTGCCACTCGTCATCTACAACGCGCCGTATGACCTGACGCTCTTCGCTCGGGAGTGCGCGCGCCACGGCATCGAGCCGGTCGTCTTCGCGGAGCAGGTGGTCGACCCTCTCGTCATCGATCGCGCGCTCGACCGCTACCGCAAGGGCAAGCGCACCCTCACGGACACGTCGATCTTCTACGGTGTCGAGCTCATCGACGCCCATTCGGCCGGTGACGACGCCGTCGCGGCGGGCCAGCTCGCGCTTGCGCTCGCAGCCAAGTATCCAGCGGAGCTCGACGTCGAGCTCCCTGAGCTCCACGCGAAGCAGGTCACGTGGGCGGCTGATCAGGCCAGGGACTTCGAGGCTTACATGCGAGCCAACCGCGATCCGGACTTCACCGCGGACGGCGCGTGGCCGGTTCGCACGGCGTCCTGATGCTGCGCCAGCTGGCCCGGGCCGGCCTGACGCTCCCCAGGTCGGCCTCGCGGGGCCTGGGTGCACGCTTCGCGTGAGGCAGGCGGGAACGCAGAAGGGCGGCACCGAAACGGTGCCGCCCTTTCGCGTGAGCGGTGAGCTCGTCTGCGACGCAGACGGGACTACTTGCTGCCGCCGCCGAACTTGGCGTAGCGGTTCTTGAACTTCTCGACACGGCCGGCGGAGTCCATGATGCGCTGCTTGCCCGTGTAGAACGGGTGCGATGCGCTGGAGATCTCGACGTCGATGACGGGGTACGTGTTGCCGTCTTCCCATTCGATCGTCTTGGCGCTCGAGACCGTGGAACGGGTGAGGAACTTCTCTCCCGATGCGAGGTCGTTGAACACCACCGTGTTGTAGGTGGGGTGGACGTCAGCCTTCATAAGGGTTCCTTCAACGAGTTTGGTGAGCAGAATCGGACCACGGGTCCTGAGCCAAGGATCAACCTTAGCAGATCGGGGCCCGTGGGTGTCAGTGCGACGCGCGGGCCGTGTAGCGGCCAGCAGTGTTCGTGACGTGGAGGGGAAGACCGAACGTGTTCTCGAGGTTCGCGCTTGTCAGCACCTCGGCGATTGGGCCTGCGGCGACGGCCTTGCCCTCGCGCAGCAGGAGCACGTGAGTGATGCCGACGGGAATCTCTTCCACGTGGTGCGTGACCATGACGATGGCGGGGGCGAAGGGGCTCTGCGCGAAGCTCGAGAGAGCGGCGAGGAGGTTCTCGCGGGCCCCGAGGTCGAGCGATGCGCTCGGCTCGTCGAGCAGGAGCAGCTCGGGGTCGGTCATGATGGCCCGGGCGATGAGGGTTCGCTTCTGCTCGCCGTCGCTCAGCGTGCCGAAGTCGCGCTCGGCGAAGTCGCCGAGACTCCACTCTTCGAGCACTCGCTGCGCGCGACGTTCGTCGATCTCCTCGTAGGCCTCGTTCCAACGGCCCGTCACAGCGTAGGAGGCCGTGAGCGCCACGTTGATGACGCTCTCGTCTCCCGGGATCCGGCGGGCCATCGCGCTCGAGGCGACGCCGATGCGCGGGCGCAGCTCGAACACGTTGGTCCGCCCGAGGCGCTCGCCGAGCACGTCGACCTCGCCTGTCGTCGGGTGCTGCGTCGCGGATGCGAGCGAGAGCAGCGTGGACTTGCCGGCTCCGTTGGGGCCGAGCACCGCCCATCGCTCCGTCTCGTCGACACTCCAGGTGACATGGTCGAGGATCGGACGACCGTTGCGAACGACCGTAGCGTCGTTGAATTCGAGAACCGTTGCCATATGCCCCAGCCTAAACGCGGCTCGCGCCGAGGCTTCGGCGGCGCACCGCGTCAGCCAACGAGCTGCTCGTAGATGGCGATGGTCTCGTCGCTGATGCGACGCCAGGTGAACTCTCGCTCGGCGCGTTCTCGCCCGGCCTTCCCGTAGCGAGCGGCCGTCTCCGGGTCGCTGACGACCTCGGTGAGGACTCGAGCCAGGTCGGCGACGAACTTGTCAGGGTCGAGCGGCGTTCCGGTTCCGTCAGTCGCCTGCTCGATCGGCACCAGGCGACCCGTGACGCCATCATCGACGACCTCGGGGATGCCGCCGGTCGCGGTTCCGACGACTGCCGTGCCGCAGGCCATGGCTTCGAGGTTCACGATGCCGAGCGGCTCGTAGATCGACGGGCACGCGAAGACCGTCGACGCGGAGAGCGCCGTCATGATCTCGCGCTTGCTGAGATGCCTCGCGAGCCAGACGACTCCGTCGCGCTCGGTCTGCAGCTGCGCGACGAGGGCGGCGACCTCGGCTTCGATCTCGGGGGTGTCCGGTGCTCCGGCACACAGGATGACCTGGACCTCCGGGGGGAGCTCGCGGACCGCGCGGAGAAAGTAGGGAAGGCCCTTCTGCCGCGTGATGCGTCCCACGAAGACCACTGCCGGTCGGTCGGGGTCGATGCCGAGCTCGCGCGCCGCCTCCGGGTCCTCGACCCGCTGCCATGCATCGAGGTCGATGCCGTTGTAGACGACCTCCACCTTGTCGGGGTCCAGGTTCGGGTAGGCGCGCAGGATGTCGGCTCGCATGCCGTGGCTCACCGCGATGATGCGGTCGGCGTGCTCGTAGGAGACCTGCTCGATCCAGCTGGAGAGGCGGTAGCCGCCACCCAGCTGCTCCGCTTTCCACGGACGCAGCGGCTCGAGGCTGTGCGCCGTGATGACGTGAGGGATGCCGTGCAGCAGCTTCGCGACGTGGCCTGCGGCGTTGGCGTACCAGGTATGCGAGTGCACGAGGTCGGCACCCTGGATGTCGTTCGCGATCTCGAGGTCGGTGCCGAGGAAGCCGAGCGCCGGGTTCGCCGAACGCAGCGCTGGCGGCGTCGTGTAGGCGTACGTCTGCTGCTCATCGCGCGCGTCGCCGAAGCAGCGGACGTTGACGTCGATGTCGCGCCTCATCGCCTTGACGAGCTCGGTGACGTGGACTCCAGCCCCGCCGTAGACGGCCGGTGGATACTCGCGTGTTACCAGATCTACTCTCACGGGCTACACGGTAGTACAGCGGGGCTGGGAACCCCTAAGCTCGAGTCATGTCACAGGCAAAGGTGTTCGGCATCGTTCTCGCTGGCGGTGAGGGGAAGCGGCTCATGCCGCTCACTGCAGACCGGGCAAAGCCCGCTGTGCCCTTCGCAGGCCAGTATCGACTCATTGACTTCGCACTCTCGAACCTGGTGAATTCCGGGCTTCACAAGATCGTCGTCCTGACGCAGTACAAGTCCCACTCGCTGGACAGGCACGTCTCGCACACGTGGCGTCTCCCGGCCATGCTCAACTCCTACGTCGCTTCGGTGCCTGCGCAGCAGCGCCTCGGCAAGCGCTGGTTCTCGGGCTCGGCCGACGCGATCAGGCAGAGCCTGAACCTCATCAACGACGAGTCGCCGGACATCGTCGTCGTGGTCGGCGCAGACCACGTCTACCGCATGGACTTCTCGCAGATGATCGAGGCGCACATCGCCTCCGGTCGGAGCGCGACGGTCGCCGCCATCCGCCAGCCGATCTCCCTTTCCGACCAGTTCGGGGTCATCGACGTCGATCCGGACGACCGCACGCTCATCCGTGAGTTCCTCGAGAAGCCGGACGACGCGCAGGGCCTGCCGGACAGTCCCGGCGAGATCCTGGCGTCGATGGGCAACTACGTCTTCACGGCAGACAAGCTCGTGGAAGCGGTCATCCGCGACTCCACGCTGGAAGACTCGAAGCACGACATGGGTGGGGACATCATCCCGAGCTTCGTCGCGCAGGGTGACTGCGGCGTGTACGACCTCAAGGACAACGTGGTTCCCGGCTCCACGGACCGCGACCGCGACTACTGGCGCGACGTCGGCACGATCGACTCCTTCTACGACGCGCACATGGACCTCATCTCCACGCTGCCGATCTTCAACCTCTACAACGAGAAGTGGCCGATCTTCGCGCAGCAGCTGAACTCGCCGCCCGCGAAGTTCGTCCGCGACAGCCGCGGGTCGACGGGCACCATGATCGACTCGATCATCTCCCTCGGCTCCGTCATCTCGGGCGCCCACATCGAGCGCAGCGTGCTGGGCCCGTGGGACAACGTCGAGTCAGGGGCCGCGGTTGTCGACTCGATCCTGTTCGATCGCGTCAACGTGCAGGCCGGTGCCGTCGTGCGGCGAGCGATCCTCGACAAGAACGTCATCGTCAAGGAGGGTGCCTCCGTCGGCGTCGACCGCGAGCACGACCTCCGTCGCGGATTCACGGTCACCGACTCGGGCCTCACCGTCGTGGAGAAGTTCGGGATCGTCGAGCCGTGACGTCGGGCACGCTGACCCGCGCCCCGTTCCTGGTCCTCCTCGACGTCGACTCGACCCTCATCGAGGATGAGGTCATCGAGCTCATCGCCGACTACGCGGGTGTGACCGCCCAGGTCACCGAGGTGACGGAACGGGCCATGGCAGGCGAGCTCGACTTCGAAGAGAGCCTGCGGCATCGAGTCGCGCTGCTCGAAGGCGTGTCCGCGGCTGACGTCGCCTCGGTCGTCGACCGGGTCGTCGTCACCGACGGCGTCCCAGAGCTCGTCTCGGGTGTGCACGCCGCAGGAGGGTACATCGCCGCCGTCTCCGGCGGGTTCCACGAGATCCTCGACGACCTCGCTGCCAGGCTGGACCTCGACCGGTGGCGAGCCAACCGATTCGAGATCATCGAAGGCAGGCTCACCGGCCGAGTCTCGGGCCCCATCATCGGTCGCGAGGCCAAGCGCGACACGCTGCTCGAGTGGGCAGACGAACTCGGCGTCGACCCGTCACGCACGATCGCGATCGGCGACGGCGCGAATGACCTCGGCATGATGTCGGCGGCAGGACTCTCGATCGCGTTCGATGCGAAGCCGGTCGTGCGCGAGCAGGCTCACGTGAGCCTCCCGGATCGCGACATGCGTCAGGTGCTGCACGTGCTCGGCCTCGCGGGCTGACCGCCACGGCACAGACGAAGGGCCGACCGGATGCACGCATCCGGTCGGCCCTTCGTCAGTTCTCCGGGGGCCCGCCGCTAGTGCCCCATGCCGAGTCCGCCGTCGACGGGGATGACGGCACCGGAGATGTATCCGGCATCATCGCTTGCGAGCCACGCCGCGGTCTTCGCGATCTCGTCAACGCTGCCGTAGCGCGCCGCGGGGATCTGCGAGAGGTACTCCTTCTTCGTGTCCTCCGGCAGCACGGCCGTCATCTCCGTCTCGATGAACCCCGGCGCGATGACGTTGGCCGTGATGCCGCGTGAGCCGAGCTCGCGCGTGAGCGAGCGCGCCATGCCGACAAGGCCGGCCTTCGCCGATGAGTAGTTGATCTGACCGGGCGAGCCGAAGAGCCCGACCACGCTCGAGATGAACACGACCCGCCCGAATCGGGCCTTGAGCATGCCTTTCGAAGAGCGCTTGAGGACGCGGAAGACACCCGTCAGGTTCGTGTCGATGACCTGCTGGAAGTCGTCCTCCGACATGCGCAGGAGGAGGTTGTCCTTCGTGATGCCCGCGTTGGCGATGAGCACCTCGACGGCCCCGAGCTCCTGCTCGATGGCTTTGAACGCTGCATCGACGCTTGCCGAGTCGGTGACGTCGGCCTGCACGGTGAGCGCGCCTTCCGGCCCGCCCTCCCCCGAGCGCGAGGTCACCGCGACGCGGTGCCCCAGGCTGACGAAGTGTGCGGCGATGGCGAAGCCGATGCCACGGTTTCCTCCCGTGACGAGGACGGTTCTTTGGGTCATGCTGCTCCCTTGAGACGGTGAGCTCCAGTCTAGGGGCGAGGAGTAAGCTGAGCAGATCGCCGAGAGGAGCACCTGCCACCGTGCGATCACATACAACGAACGTCACCTCCATGGCGGACAGCGAGTACGACGAGCGCGCCGCCCGCATGAAGAAGTACACCATCATGATGCTGATCAGGGTGGCGTGCTTCGTCGCGCTCATCTGGGTACGCGGCCCCTGGATGTTCGTGTTCGCGGCCGGAGCCATCTTCCTCCCCTACTTCGCCGTCGTCATCGCCAACGCCGCGACGCAGCGCAGAACACGCAGGGTGGAGCGGCCGAGCTTCCTCCAGCGGCGAGGCAAGCCGGATGCGTGACGGCTTCGACCTGCTCGGGGCCCTGCAGAGCGGCGGTCTGAACGCGGCCGAGGCGGAGCCTCGGTGCTCGCGCGCGGCCTGCAGCGCTGATGCGACGACGCGCCTCGAGTGGCGCAACCCCCGCATTCACGACGAGACACGCCGCAAGGTGTGGCTCGCCTGTGGCGAGCACGCCGGCTACCTCGAGGACTTCCTCCGCCAGCGAGACTTCCCCGTGAGTGCCTCCGCGATCGCTACCGAGGCGACCGACCACGAGGATGGGCGCGCGTGAGCGGCGAGCGTCGTTGGCGTTTCGCGCTGTCAAAGCGCTGGCTCGGCTACCTGGGCCTGCTCGTCGTGTTCGCCATCGCGTGCGGCTTCCTGAGCCACTGGCAGTTCGAACGCCGGGACGAGCGGGTCTCCGAGAATGCCCGCATCACCGGCAACTTCGACCGGGAACCGGTTCCGATCGGCTCGGAGCTCGCGTCGCTCGACGCGTTCTCGATCAACCAGGAGTGGACGCCGGTGCTCCTGCAGGGCAGATACCTGACCGACGAGCAGCTCCTGGCCCGGTCTCGGCCCCACAACGGCCTCCCCGGCTTCGAGATCCTGACGCCCTTCGAGACCGAGGACGGACGGGTGTTCATCGTGAACCGCGGTTGGATCCCGACCGGCGACGCGCAGGACTCCCCCGACCACGTGCCGGCACCTCCCGAGGGCGATGCGACGGTGGTGGCACGCCTCAAACCGGGCGAACCCGAGATTCCGGGACGCAGCGCTCCTGCCGGGCAGATCGCGACCATCCACCTGCCGCAGTTCGCCGAAGAGCTCGGCGCCGACCGCGTGTACACGGGTGCATACGGCCTGCTGTCCGCCGAACGGCCGTCAGCGGAGACCGGCGCGCTGACGACGAAACCCGCGCTGGATGAGGGAAATCACCTGTCCTACGCGTTCCAGTGGATCATCTTCGCGATCATCGCGCTCCTCGGCCTCATCTTCGGACTCCGCGCCGAATACCGCGACCGCAACCCGGATGACCCGAAGGTCAAGGAGGCCCTCGCCCGCGAACGCGAACGAGCTGGCCGCCGACGCAGGACGGACGCGGAGATCGAGGACGAGCTCCTCGATCGCGCCGGTGCCTGACCGCGCCTGACCGCGCCAGTTCCCTGTCACGAGCGAAGCGCATGCCCGTCGGGCATGCGCTTCGTGGCGTGGCAGGAGCTCCCCCGGGCGTGCGTGACTAGTTCATCGTGATGAGGTCGAAGTAGTCGGGCGTCCAGTGATCCTCAACTCCGTCCGGCATGATGAGCACCCGCTCGGGGTTGAGGGCCTCGACAGCGCCCTCGTCGTGACTGACCAGCACGACCGAGCCCTCGTAATGCGCAAGCGCATCGAGGATCTGCTCACGGCTCATCGGGTCGAGGTTGTTCGTCGGCTCGTCGAGGAGCAGGACGTTGGCGCTGGACACGACGAGCATCGCCAGTGCGAGTCGCGTCTTCTCGCCGCCGGAGAGGACCCCCGCCGGCTTGTGCACGTCATCTCCGGAGAACAGGAATGAGCCGAGCACCTTGCGCGCCTCGGTCTCCGTGAGGTGGCTCGAGACGCTCACCATGTTCTGGAGGACGCTGCGGGCGACATCCAGCGTCTCGTGCTCCTGGGCGTAGTAGCCGATCTTGAGGCCGTGGCCTGGCTCGAGCGCGCCCGTGTCCGGCTCGTCCACGCCGGCGAGCATGCGCAGAAGCGTCGTCTTGCCCGCACCGTTGAGCCCGAGGATCACGACGCGTGAACCTCGGTCGATGGCAAGGTCGACCGCGGTGAAGATCTCGAGTGATCCGTAGGACTTCGAGAGGTTCGATGCCCGAAGCGGGGTCTTGCCGCAGGCCGCGGGCGTCGGGAAGCGCAGCTTCGCCACGCGGTCCGCGACGCGGACCTCCTCGAGGCCCGAGAGCATCTTCTCCGCACGACGCGCCATCTGGTGGGCTGCGGTGGCCTTCGTCGCCTTGGCGCCGAACTTGGCGGCCTGCTGCTGCAGCACGGTCGCCTTCTTCTCGATGTTGGCGCGCTCCTTCTTGCGGCGCTCCTGGTCGGCCTCGCGCTGGCGCAGGTAGTGCTTCCAGCCCATGTTGTAGACGTCGATCACCTGGCGGTTCGCGTCGAGGTAGAACACGCGGTTGACCGTGTCGCCGACCAGTTCGACGTCGTGCGAGATCACGATGAGCCCGCCGGCATATCCCTTGAGGAATTCCCGCAGCCAGATGACCGAGTCGATGTCGAGGTGGTTCGTGGGCTCGTCGAGCAGCATCGTCTCCGCGCCGGAGAACAGGATCCGGGCGAGCTCGATGCGCCGACGCTGTCCACCCGAGAGCGTCTGCAGCTCCTGGTCGAGGATGCGGTCCGGCAGCTTGAGGTTGCTGGCGATTGCTGCAGCCTCAGCCTCGGCCGCGTAGCCTCCGAGCGCGAGGAACCTGTCGTCGAGGCGCGAGTACTTCTTCATCGCGGCTTCCTGCTCGGCGGGGGTCCCGTCCGCCATCGCGAGGGTCGCCTCGTCGATGCCGAGACGCAGTTCGCCGAGTCCTCTGGCGTCCAGGATGCGCGTGCGGGCTGTCTGCGTGGGGTCGCCGCTTCGCGGGTCCTGCGGGAGGTAGCCGATCTCACCTCGGCGTTCGATCTTCCCCGCCGTCGGCAGGGTGTCTCCCGCCAGGATCTTCGTCAGCGTCGTCTTGCCGGCGCCGTTGCGGCCGACGAGGCCGATCTTGTCGCCAGCGGCAACACGAAAGTTGACTCCCGACATGAGGGTGCGGGCACCCATGGTGATTTCGAGGTCGTGTACGGCGAGCAAGAAGTGCATCCATTCGGTGGTGAGCGGGGCGAGCAGTGCAGTGCTGAGAGGCGGGTGTCAGGTCCACGCCGGAGTCGACCGGGCTGGCCCCGTAGCCGACAACCTGCCCAGTCTAGACGAGACGCGAATGAGCCCCGCCGAGGCGGGGCTCATCACGGTCGGACGCGGGTCAGATGTTGAACCCGAGGGCGCGCATCATGTCGCGCCCGTCGTCGGTGATCTTCTCGGGACCCCACGGCGGCATCCAGACCCAGTTGATGACGAAGCGCTCGACGGCGCCGTCAAGCGCCTGGGCCGTGTCGGCCTCGATGACGTCGGTCAGCGGGCAGCCCGCGGAGGTGAGCGTCATGGAGATGACAAGCGCGTCGGAGTCGTCGTCCCAGTTCAGATCGTAGATGAGACCGAGGTCGACGATGTTGACGCCGAGCTCAGGGTCCACGACCTCTTTGAGCGCCTCTTCGATCTCGTCGTAGCGTGTCGCTTCGAGTGTCGTCAGTGCCATGGCGAGATCCTACGCCTCGACCTGCTGAGCGAGGTAGCGGTCGTACCCCTCGTTCTCGAGGCGGTCGGCGAGCTCGGGACCGCCCTGGTCGGCGACCTTGCCGGCGACGAAGACGTGGACGAAGTCGGGCTTGATGTACCGCAGGATGCGCGTGTAGTGCGTGATGAGCAGGACACCGAGGCCGGTGTTCTCCTTGACGCGGTTGACGCCCTCGGACACGATGCGGAGCGCATCCACGTCGAGGCCTGAGTCGGTCTCGTCGAGGACGGCGAACTTCGGCTTGAGGAGCTCGAGCTGGAGTATCTCGTTGCGCTTCTTCTCGCCACCGGAGAAGCCCTCGTTGACGTTGCGCTCGGAGAAGACCGGGTCCATGCGCAGTGCGGACATGGAGGACTTGACCTCCTTGAGCCACGGGCGCAGGGGCGGTGCCTCGCCGGAGACGGCGGTCTTCGCGGTGCGCAGGAAGTTCGCCACCGTCACACCGGGGATCTCGACGGGGTACTGCATAGCGAGGAAGAGGCCGGCCTTCGCCCGCTCGTCGACGGACATCTCGAGGACGTCCTCGCCGTCGAGCGTGATCGAGCCGCTCGTCACCTCGTACTTGGGGTGGCCCGCGATCGTGTACGCGAGCGTCGACTTGCCTGAGCCGTTCGGGCCCATGATGGCGTGGATCTCGCCCTGGTTGATCGTCAGGTCGACACCGCGGAGGATTTCCTTGGTGCCCTGGTCGGTCTCGACCGTGACGTGGAGGTCGGATATCTGCAGCGTGGACATGTGCTAGCTCTTCTCCTCGAAGATTGGAGTGGGGTCGATGTAGATGTCGCCCGCTTGCACCTGGAGGCGGTACACGGGCACTGGTTCGTAGGCGGGGAGGGTGCGTGGCCACCCGGTTCTGAGCGAGAACTGGGAGCCATGCGCCCAGCATTCGATCGAGTCGTCCTCCACGAAGCCCTCGGCGAGCGAGATGTCTCCGTGCGAACATCGGTCCCCGAGAGCGAAGAGCTCACCGGCCGAGTCCCGGACGACGCAGATGGCCTGCCCCTCAATCTCGAAGCGCTGCGGCGCCTCGACCTTCACGTCGTCTGCCGCGCAGAGACGCACCGAGGTCATCGCTCAGCGACGAGCAGAGGACTTGCGCCCTCGTTGAGCTCGCGTTCGAGCGCGTCCCGGAGGTGGGTTGCGATCTCCTCGTTGCCGATCTGCTGGACGATCTCGTTGAGGAAGCCGTGCACCACGAGGCGACGGCTCATGGCCTCGGAGATGCCACGGCTCATCAGGTAGAAGAGCTGCTCGTCATCGAAGCGACCGGTCGCAGATGCGTGCCCCGCGCCCTCGATGTCGCCGGTCTCGATCTCGAGGTTCGGGACCGAGTCAGCGCGCGTCCCCTCCGAGAGGACGAGGTTGCGGTTCTGCTCGTAGGAGTCGGTGCCTGGTGCGTTGCGGCGGATGAGCACGTCACCGATCCAGACGGCACGCGCGCCCTCACCCTGCAGCGCCCCCTTGTAGTTGACGCGACTGCGCGTGTGCGGCGCATTGTGGTCGACGAAGACCTGGTGCTCGAGGTGCTGGCCGGCGTCGGAGTAGTAGAGCCCGTAGAGCTCGCCATCCGCGCCCTGCGCGTTGAGCTGGAGCGCCGGGTTGAGCCGCACGATGCCACCGCCGAGGGAGACCACGATGTGCTTGATGAACGCGTCACGCCCAACGGACAGGAAGTGCGTCGAGAGGTGCTGCGCGGAGTCCTCCCATTCCTGCATGGAGACGACCGTGACGTTCGCGCCGTCGCCCACGAGGATCTCGACGTTCTCGGCGACCGTCGCCTCGCCCGTGTGGCGGAGGATGATGAGACCACTGGCGTGCGGCTTGATGTCGATCACGACATGGGCGGCGAGTGCGGCGTCCCCGAAGCCCTTGCGGTCGAGGACGAACTGCTTGTCGTCTTCGCCCGAGACCTCGACGAGGAGCGCCTCGCCGAAGTTCGTCCAGGCGTTGGCGGATGCGCGGTCCTCCGGCTTCCCTGCGGAACCGATGCGCGCGTCCGAGCGCGGGATCCAGCTCACCGAGACGCCCTCGGTCTCCGAGAACTCGAGTTCGGAGCGGGTTCCGGTGAGCGTGCCGTTGATGAGCGCGTCGAGCTTCGCGACGGGGGTGTACTTCCACTCGACCTCGCGGCCGCTGAGCGGCGCGAAGTCGGCGAAGTCGAAGGAGGTGAAGCGCTCCGACCTCGTCTGCACCGGTACCTCGGAGCCGGGCCCGTGGCTGTGCTTGTTGAGACCGAGCGGGTTGATCTGCTCGCTCGTCACCTGCGTCGTCATCTAGCCGACCGATCCTTCCATGCTCATCTCGATGAGCTTGTTGAGTTCCAGCGCGTACTCCATCGGCAGCTCGCGAGCGATGGGCTCGATGAAGCCGCGGACGATCATGGCCATGGCCTCGGTCTCGGGGAGTCCGCGGCTCATGAGGTAGAAGAGCTGCTCTTCGGACACCTTCGTGACGGTCGCCTCGTGGCCGAGCTGCACATCGTCGACCCGGATGTCGATCGCGGGGTACGTGTCAGAGCGGGACTGCGTATCGACGAGCAGCGCGTCGCAGACGACGCTGTTCGAGGAGTGGTGAGCCTTGGCATCGATGCGGACCTCGCCTCGGTAGCCGGCTCGTCCCCCACCTCTCGCTATGGACTTCGACGTGATCGACGACTGCGTGTACGGAGCCATGTGGATCATCTTGGCGCCGGCGTCCTGGTGCTGGCCGGGACCCGCGAAGGCGACCGACATGGTCTCGCCCTTGGCGTGCTCGCCGACCAGGTAGATCGACGGGTACTTCATGGTGACCTTCGAGCCGATGTTGCCGTCGACCCACTCCATCGTCGCGCCCTCTTCGGCGATCGCGCGCTTCGTGACGAGGTTGTAGACGTTGTTCGACCAGTTCTGGATCGTCGTGTAGCGCACGCGTGCGTTCTTCTTCACGATGATCTCGACAACCGCTGAGTGCAGGGAGTCGGACTTGTAGATGGGAGCCGTGCAGCCCTCGATGTAGTGGACGTAGCTGCCCTCGTCCGCGATGATCAGCGTTCGCTCGAACTGACCCATGTTCTCCGTGTTGATGCGGAAGTAGGCCTGCAGCGGGATCTCGACGTGCACGCCCTTCGGCACGTAGACAAACGAGCCGCCCGACCAGACGGCCGTGTTCAGAGCGGCGAACTTGTTGTCGCCCGAGGGGATGACGGTGCCGAAGTACTCCTCGAAGAACTCGGGGTGCTCACGGAGAGCCGTGTCGGTGTCCATGAAGATGACACCCTGCTTCTCGAGCTCCTCGTTGATCTGGTGGTAGACGACCTCGGACTCGTACTGGGCCGCAACGCCGGCGACCAAGCGCTGGCGCTCTGCATCGGGGATGCCGAGCTTCTCGTACGTGCTCTTGATGTCGTCGGGCAGGTCTTCCCACGTCTGGGCCTGCTTCTCCGTCGACCGGACGAAGTACTTGATGTTGTCGAAGTCGATACCGGAGAGGTCTGCACCCCAGTTCGGCATCGGCTTGCGCTCGAACATCTTGTAGCCCTTGAGACGCGTCTTGAGCATCCACTCCGGCTCGTCTTTCAGGCGCGAGATGTCGGCGACGACGGCATCGCTGATGCCTCGCTTCGCGGACGATCCCGCAACGTCGGAGTCTGCCCAGCCGAACTCGTAGCGGCCGAGGCCCTCGAGTTCTGGGCGATCGATCAGGACATCTGACATGTCTGCCTCGTCTCTCTCATCTCTGAAGTCGTTGTGCACGTGCTGCCGCGTGTCCGGCTTCTCGCCGGCGTTCGTCTCGCACGTGGGTCTCCGGCCGGTGGGCCCGCGGTCGCTCGGGAGACGGCGTGCGTCTACCTCTCGTAGAATGGAACCCGCGAAGGGCCTCCATTGTTCCCTGCGCCGCGATTCGGGCACACGTCCCGAGCGAAGACAACACCTTCTATCCTACGCCAGACAAGCCAGGCGTCTGAAAGGAACTCGTGACCGCGCAAGTCGCTCCCGTCCGTCCCCCACGAGCGGACGCCCTCCGTGCGCGAGTGATGCCAACCGGCATCACGCGCTACACGCGGTTCCTGGCGTGGGCGAGCCTGATCGCGAACATCGCCATCGTCGGCACGGGTGGGCTCGTCCGACTCACAGGTTCCGGTCTCGGCTGCCCCACCTGGCCGTACTGCACGGACGAATCGCTCATCAACACGCCGGAGATGGGCATCCACGGTGTCATCGAGTTCGGGAACCGTCTGCTGACGTTCATCCTGTGCGTCATCGCCCTGCTGCTGTTCCTGGCGGTTCTCAGGGTGCGCCCGCGCGGGATGCGTCTCGCCGTTCCAGCCTTCTCGATCGGCGTGCTGATCATCGTCCAGGCGATCGTCGGCGGCATCACCGTGCTCACCGGCCTCAACCCGGACATCGTCGGACTCCACTTCCTCATCTCCGGCCTCATCGTCGCGATCGCCGCCGTCCTGCTCTTCCGTGTTCGACGCGGTGAGCCGGTGCCAGAGTCCGGAACGCGACTCGACGTCAGCCGGGCGGGTCTCGTGCTGACGCTCGCCGTCGTCGTCAACGTGTGGGTGTGGGTGACGGTGTTCGTCGGCGCACTCACCACAGGGTCCGGCCCGCACGCGGGAGACTCGGCGGCTTCGAGGAACGGGCTCGACCCAGTCGTCATGCAGCACGTCCACTCCTGGCCCGCGTACATCCTGCTGGCGTGCTCTCTCGCGTTCGCCGCTCTGGCCGCGGTACGGAGGTTCCCGGCGACGCGCAGGGTCTCGCTCGGCCTGCTCGCCCTCATCGTCGCCCAGGCGGCGGTCGGCATCTGGCAGGCACGCACAGGCCTCCCGATCACTCTCGTGATCGTGCACATGGTGCTCGCGGTCACGACCATCGCCGTCGCGACGACCGCGGTGGCGACCATCCGCCGCGAGGGACGCCCGCAACGCGCCTGACCTCGCGCCGGCTCCGAGGCGACCGCAGAAGCCCCGGCGAGACCGTGTCTCGCCGGGGCTTGCTCATTCGTTCGCGCGTACGCCGCGTGCGTCCAGCTCGACGAGAACCGGGAACAGAGGAATCGGCCCGGGCGGGAGGCTTGCTCCGCCGGGCCGATCACAGGGGCTGCTACCCGCCGCGCTAGGAGATCAGCGGGTCGATGCCGACGGCCACGAAGACCAGCGTGAGATAGGTGATGGAGAGGTGGAAGACCTTCATCGGCTTTCCGCCCTTGCCCGTGATGGTGCGGTAGTACAGCACGTGCGCCTCGTAGAGGAACCATGCGCCCGAGAGCGCCGCGACCGACGTGTACAGCCAGCCCATGCCCGCGACCGGGACGAGCAGGAGCGAGCAGATGACGGTGGCCCAGGCGTAGAGCACGGTCTGCAGCGAGACCGACAGCTCCCCCTCGGTGACCGACAGCATCGGGACGCTCGCCTTCGCGTAGTCGTCGCGGTACTTGACCGAGAGCGGCCAGTAGTGGGCGGGGGTCCAGAGGAAGATGATGGCGAACAGCACGAACGGCGCCCAGTCGAGCGAGTTCGTGACGCCTGCCCAGCCGATGAGGACGGGCATGCAGCCCGCGACGCCGCCCCAGATGATGTTCTGCTCGGTGCGGCGCTTGAGCACGATCGTGTAGAAGACAACGTACAGCAGGATGGCGCCGACGGAGAGCGCCGCGGTCAGCGGGTTGGCGACGAGCCACAGCACCACCGTCGACAGGATGCCGAGGGCGAACGCGAAGACGAGCGCCTCGCGATCCGTCAGCTCCCCCGTCACCAGCGGGCGCTTCGCCGTGCGCTTCATCAGGCGGTCGATGTCGCGGTCGATGTAGCAGTTGAATGCGTTCGCGCTGCCTGCTGACATCGCTCCGCCGAGCACGACGCCGAGGACGAGCCACAGATTCGGCACGCCGCCCTCCGCGAGGAACATCGTCGGCACCGTCGTGATGAGGAGGAGCTCGATGATGCGGGGCTTCGTCAGCGCCACGTAGGCCTTCGCCTTCCGCCCCAAAGACGCTCGCTGCGGGGGTGCGACAGCCACTAGTTCATCGACAGACAAAGCCACCAAGTCCTCTTCGCTCGAAATCTCCTGGCAATTCTATCCGGTCTCGCCGAGAACAGCTCCCAATCTCCGGGCGCGCCAGCACGTCACAGCCGCCACCGCCGACCGTGACGCCGTCGCACGGAGAAACATGATCGAGAACTGGACGGCGTTCCCCCCGCGCGGACCCGACGTCGCGATAGGCTGTGAGGCGGCCCTTTCCCAACGACGACGGGACGCAGTGTGACGAATTTTGAGTGGTCTGAGCTCGATCGACGTGCAGTCGACACAGCAAGGATCTTGGCGGCGGATGCAGTTGAGAAGGCGAAGGGTGGGCACCCTGGCACGGCGATGAGCCTCGCCCCCCTCGCGACGCTGCTCTACCAGCACGTGATGCGGGTCGACCCGAAGGACCCGCACTGGATCGGTCGCGACCGCTTCATCCTCTCGGCGGGACACTCCTCGCTGACCCAGTACTGCCAGCTTTACCTGGGCGGCTTCGGTCTCGAGCTCAACGACCTCAAGCAGCTCCGCCAGCTCGGCTCGAAGACGCCGGGACACCCTGAGTTCGGACACACCGATCACGTCGAGATGACGACGGGTCCACTCGGCCAGGGGCTCGCCTCCGCAGTGGGCTTCGCCTACGCGCAGCGCTTCGAACGCGGACTCTTCGACCCTGAGGCCGCCCCCGGGGAGAGCCCGTTCGACCACCGGGTCTACGTCATCGCCAGCGACGGCGACCTGCAGGAGGGCGTGACGAGCGAGGCCTCCTCGCTCGCGGGCCACCAGGAGCTCGGCAACCTCATCGTCTTCTACGACGCCAACCAGATCTCCATCGAGGACGACACCGACATCGCCTTCACGGAAGACGTCGCCAAGCGCTACGAGGCCTACGGCTGGCATGTCCAGACGGTCGACTGGACGGCTGGCGAGCAGTACCACGAAGACCTCTCCGCACTGCACGACGCAACACTCCAGGCCCAGGCCGAGACCGGACGCCCGTCGATCATCGTCCTCAAGACCATCATCGGCTGGCCGAGCCCGACCAAGCAGAACACGGGCGGCATCCATGGCTCGGCACTCGGCGAGACCGAGCTCGAGGCGGTCAAGAGCCTCGTCGGATTCGACCCGAAGCAGAGCTTCGAGGTCGCCGACGACGTGCTCGCCTACACGCGAGGACTCGCCGACCGGGTCGCTCCCGTGCGCGCCGAGTGGCAGCAGAGCTTCGACGCCTGGAAGAGCGCGAACCCCGAGCGTGCCGAGCTGCTCGAACGACTCGAGGCAGACGAGCTGCCCGAGGGCATCGCCGACGCACTGCCGGACTTCGCGGGCGTGGCCAAGGTCTCCACCCGCAAGGCGTCGGGTGAGGCCATCAACGCGCTCGCCGCCCAGCTCCCCGAGCTCTGGGGCGGATCCGCCGACCTCGCCGGCTCCAACAACACGACCATCAACGGCGCTGCGTCCTTCATCCCCTCGCAGTTCTCGACGTCGAGCTGGACCGGCAACCCCTACGGGCGGGTGCTGCACTTCGGCATCCGCGAGCACGCCATGGGCGCGATCCTCAACGGCATCACGCTGCACGGCAAGACTCGCGCGTTCGGCGGCACGTTCCTCATGTTCAGCGACTACATGCGTCCCTCGGTTCGCCTCGCCGCGCTCATGAACATCCCGTCGATCTTCGTCTGGACGCATGACTCCATCGCCCTCGGCGGCGACGGCCCGACGCACCAGCCGGTTGAGTCCCTCACGGCGCTCCGCGCGATCCCGAACCTCGCAGTCGTCCGCCCGGCAGACGGACCGGAGACCGCGGCGGCCTGGCTCGAGGTCGTGAGCCGCCGAGGCGGTCCGACCGGCCTCATCCTCTCGCGGCAGGATCTCCCCGTCATCGCACGCGGATCCGGAGACGCCAACGAGCAGGAATTCGGCTCCGCCGCCGGAACGAAGCGGGGCGCCTACGTCCTCGCAGAAGCCTCCGGCGGCACGCCCGAGGTCATCGTGCTCGCCACCGGGTCCGAGGTCCAGTACGCCCTCGAGGCACGTGAGACGCTCCAGGAGCAGGGACACCCCACGCGCGTCGTGTCCGTCCCGAGCTTCGAGTGGTTCGCCGAGCAGGACGCCGCCTACCGGGAGCACGTCCTCCCGGCTGCCGTCGAAGCTCGCGTGAGCATCGAAGCAGGGCTCGCACTGCCATGGCTCCAGTTCGTGGGACCGAAGGGCCGCAGCATCTCGATCGAGACGTTCGGCGCATCCGCAGACCAGCCAGAGCTCTACAAGGCGTACGGCATCACGGCAGAGGCCGTCGTCGACGCGGCGCTCGAGTCGCTCGCCCAGTAGCGCTCCCGGGCGTGCCCCAGCTCTTCCTCACCAGCTACGCGAAGGAACACCACCAATGACCTCAACACCCACAGCAGCACTCGCCGAGGCCGGCGTCAGCATCTGGCTCGACGACCTCTCGCGCTCAAGCCTCGAGTCGGGCGCGCTCGAGCGCCTCATCGCCGAGCGCGGCATCGTCGGCGTCACGACGAACCCGACGATCTTCGCCGGGGCCCTCAGCAAGGGCAATGCGTACGACGCGCAGGTCGCCGCGCTGCAGGCCAGCGGCGCGAGCATCGACGAGGCGATCTTCGAGATCACCACCGACGACGTCCGCTCCGCGTGCGACCTCTTCCTGCCGATCTACGAGGCCACCGACGGACTCGACGGGCGCGTCTCGATCGAGGTCTCCCCCGAGCTCGCCCGCGACACCGCAGCGACGATCGAGGAGGCCAAGCGCCTCTGGGCCACCGTCGACCGCAAGAACGCCATGATCAAGATCCCGGCGACCGTCGAAGGCCTACCCGCCATCACGGAGGCCATCGCTTCCGGCATCAGCGTCAACGTCACGCTGATCTTCAGCCTCAGCCGCTACCGCGAGGTCGTGAACGCGTACCTGTCCGGCCTCGAGCAGGCCAGGGAACGTGGGCACGACCTGTCGACGATCCGTTCCGTCGCTTCCTTCTTCGTCTCGCGCGTCGACGCCGAGATCGACAAGCGACTCGTGGCCGCGGGCAGCGACGAGGCGACCGCGCTCAAGAGCCGTGCAGCTCTCGCGAACGCCCGCCTCGCCTACGCAGCCTTCGAAGAGGAGTTCTCGAGCGAGCGCGCGAAGCTGCTGCTCGCCGAGGGCGCGCACGTGCAGCGCCCGCTCTGGGCCTCGACAGGCGTCAAGGACCCAGCACTGCCCGACACGCTCTACGTGACCGAGCTCGTCGCGCCCAACACGGTCAACACGATGCCGGAGAAGACGCTCGAAGCCGTCGCCGACCACGGGGTCATCACCGGCAACACCATCGCGGGAACCGCCCACGCCGCCAACACGACGCTGGACGAACTCGAGGCGCTCGGCGTGAGCTACGTCGAGGTCACAGAGCAGCTCGAGACCGAAGGCGTCGACAAGTTCATCGTGTCCTGGCAGGAGCTCAAGGAAACCGTCGACTCGCAGCTCAAGGCTGCCGCGGCGAAGGCCTAGGGGAATCGCCATGAGCATCAAGGTCAGCGCCGCAGGTGCCGCGAACGCGGCGGCAGCCGCGAAGGTCGGCGAGCTCGTCGCCGAGCGATTCGCCTCGCGCCTCTTCGCGCAGGACGCCACGCTCTGGGGTCCGGAGGCCGAAGCCGAGTCGGCAATCCGACTCGGCTGGACGCGCGCGCACGAGATCTCACGTGAACTCGTCGACGGCATCGTCGCGCTCCGGGACGAGTTCGCATCGGCCGGCATCACTCGATTCGTGCTCTGCGGGATGGGCGGATCATCCCTGGCCCCCGAGGTCATCACGCGCACCGCGGGCGTCGAGCTCGTCGTGCTCGACTCCACCGACCCCGCACAGGTTCGCGCGGCAGTCGAAGAGGACCTCGAGCACACGGCGATCGTCGTGTCGTCCAAGTCCGGTTCCACGGTCGAGACCGACTCGCAGCGCCGAGCATTCGTGAGCGCGTTCGAAGCGGCCGGCATCGACCCGGCCAGTCGAGTCGTCATCGTCACCGATCCCGGCTCCCCCATGGAGGAAGCCTCGCGGGCGGCCGGCTACCGCGTGTTCCTGGCCGACCCGCACGTCGGAGGGCGCTTCTCTGCGCTGACCGCGTTCGGGCTCGTGCCATCCGGACTGGCCGGCGTCGACATCGCCGACCTCCTCGATGACGCCGGCGTAGCCGCGACGGCCGTGGCCATCGACGACGAGAGCAACCCTGCCCTCGTCCTCGGCGCCGCGATCGCCGCGAAGCGATTCCTCGGCATCGTCGACGACGGCACATCCATCGTCGGCTTCGGCGACTGGGTCGAGCAGCTCATCGCCGAGTCGACCGGAAAAGACGACCTCGGGATCCTGCCCGTCGTCCTCACCCCTGGTGCTCCGGAGATCGACGCGCGCCCGGCTGACCTGCAGCTCGTTCGCGTGGCAGCCGACGCCGAGGCGACCCCGGCAGGGGGCGACGACATCACCGTCTCCGGTTCGCTCGGGGGCCAGTTCGTGCTCTGGGAGACCGCCGTCGCTGTCGCGGGAGCCGTCATCGGCATCAACCCATACGACCAGCCCGACGTCGAGTCGGCAAAGGTCGCCGCACGCGGACTCCTGGAGGCGACGCCGGAGCCAACGCCGGCCGCCTTCGTCTCGGAGGGCGTCGAGGTGCGCGGCAGCGAGACCGTCGTCGCCGGCCAGAGCACGCTCGCAGGCGCCATCGACGCCCTCGTGGCGCTCATCCCAGCGGACGGCTACCTCTCGGTGCAGGCATACGTCGACCGGAACCGCTTCAGTGCCCTCGAAGCTCTTCGTGACGAGCTCGCGAAGCGGTCAGGACGACCCGTCACCTTCGGGTGGGGGCCTCGCTTCCTGCACTCCACCGGGCAGTTCCACAAGGGCGGACCGAAGGTCGGCGCGTTCCTGCAGATCACATCCGCTGAGAAGAACGACCTCGAGATCCCCGAGCGTCCCTTCACCTTCGGCACGCTCATCTCGGCGCAGGCTGCCGGTGATGCCTCCGTGCTCGAGTCGCACGGGCAGCCAGTGCTGCGCATCGACCTCGGCGAATCCGGCAGCGGACTCGACGCACTCCTCGGCGCCATCTCGCGCTGACCGATCAGCGAGGCGGGGATGCGAGCACCATCGCATCCCCGCGCTCGTGTCTGCAGGACACACACGGGAGCACGCAACCCCGTGCCTAGAAAACAAGGAGGCGACGCTGTGACGCCAGTCGACATCAGCGCGGACAACAACCCCCTCAGGTCCATCGACGATGGGCGCCTGCGCCGCATCGCGGGACCGTCAAGCCTCGTCATCTTCGGAGTCACGGGAGACCTCTCCAGGAAGAAGCTGCTCCCCGCGGTCTACGACCTCGCCAACCGCGGTCTGCTCTCCCCGTCGTTCGGTCTCGTCGGGTTCGCTCGACGTCCGTGGTCCGACGACGAGTTCCGGGCGTTCGTGAAGGAGAACGTCGAACAGCACGCGAGGACGCCCTTCAACGAGGACGTCTGGACGCAGCTCGCCAAGGGCATCCGCTTCGTCTCCGGCGAGTTCGACAACGACGCCTCGTTCGACTCCCTCAAGGTCGTCCTCGACGAGCTCGACAACGAACAGGGCACGCGGGGCAATCACGCCTTCTACCTCTCGATCCCGCCGCGTTCCTTCCCCGAGGTGACAACACAGCTGCGCCGATCCGGGCTCGCCGAGGAACGTCAGGATTCGTGGCGGCGCGTCATCATCGAGAAGCCGTTCGGCCATGACCTGGCCTCGGCGCGAGAGCTGAACAGCATCGTCGAGTCCGTCTTCGCGAGCGACGCGATCTTCCGCATCGACCACTACCTCGGCAAGGAGACGGTGCAGAACATCCTCGCGCTGCGCTTCGCGAACTCCATGTTCGAGCCGCTGTGGAACGCCAACACGGTCGACCACGTCCAGATCACGATGGCCGAGGACATCGGCGTATCCGGCCGCGCCGGCTACTACGACGGCGTCGGCGCCGCACGCGACGTCATCCAGAACCACCTCCTGCAGCTGCTCGCCCTCACCGCCATGGAGGAACCCCTCTCGTTCAACGCGAAGGACCTCCGCCAGGAGAAGGAGAAGGCCCTCGCGGCCGTTCGCCTCCCCCACGACCTGTCGCTCGCGTCGGCTCGCGGCCAGTACGGCTCCGGCTGGCAGGGCGGCGAGTTCGTGCGTGGCTTCCTCGAAGAGGACGGCATGAACCCCAAGTCGACCACCGAGACCTACGCGGCGCTCCGAGTCGAGCTCGACTCCCGTCGCTGGGCCGGCGTGCCGTTCTACCTGCGCACAGGCAAGCGGCTCGGTCGTCGCGTGACCGAGATCGCCGTCACGTTCAAGCAGGGCCCCCTGTACCTCTTCGACGAAGCCCAGCGCACCTCGCTCGGTCCGAACGCGCTGGTCATCCGGGTCCAACCGGACGAGGGCGTCACGATCCGCTTCGGCTCGAAGATCCCCGGCTCCGGCATGCACGTGCGGGACGTGACCATGGACTTCGGCTACGGGCACGCATTCACCGAGTCGAGCCCAGAGGCCTACGAGCGCCTCATCCTCGACGTGCTGCTCGGCGACCCTCCCCTGTTCCCCCGCCACGAGGAGGTCGAGCTCTCCTGGAAGATCCTCGATCCCGTCGAGGAGTACTGGGCCACGCAGGGACAACCCGAACTCTACAAACCCGGCAGCTGGGGCCCGGCCTCGGCCACGGCCCTGCTCGCCCGCGATGGCCGCACCTGGAGGCGCCCGTGATCATCGAACTCGGCAATACGACGACCTCGGCCGTCTCGAAGCGACTCGTCTCCATGCGAGAGGAAGGCGGAGCAGTCGCGCTCGGGCGCGTGCTCACGCTCGTCATCTCGACGGGTGAGCGGCGAGGCGAGGCGGCGATCGCAGCCGCGAACTCGGCATCCGGCGAGCACCCGATGCGCGTCATCGTCATCCACGTCGTCGACCGTGACGCGAAGGTCTCGAACATGGACGCGGAGATCAGGGTCGGCGGTGACGCCGGAGCGAGCGAGGTCATCGTCCTCCACGTCTCCGGGCCCGCCTCTGACGACCCTGAGACCCTCGTCCAGGCCCTCCTCCTGCCCGATGCTCCCGTGGTGGCCTGGTGGCCCGACTCAGCTCTCGGCGCACCGAGCGCGTCGTCGCTCGGCCGCATTGCACAGCTCCGCATCGTCGACTCGGGGAGCTCACCGAACGGTGAGGAAACCGTGGCGAAGCTCGCGGCGGGGTTCTGTGACGGAGACAGCGACCTCGCATGGACGAGACTGACCAGCTGGCGCGCGCAGATCGCGGCCGTCCTGGATCAGCCGCCGTACGAGCCCATCCAGGAGGTGGAGGTCATCGGCCGCCCCTCGCAGACCTCGACGCTCCTCATGGCTGCGTGGTTGCAGCTCGCACTGCAGGTTCCCGTTCACGTCGCGCAGGCGACGGACCGGGAACTCGGACGCGCGCAGCTGCGCGCGATCAAGCT
Organism: Pseudoclavibacter sp. RFBA6; assembly: GCF_002931575.1. Classification (NCBI taxonomy): domain Bacteria; kingdom Bacillati; phylum Actinomycetota; class Actinomycetes; order Micrococcales; family Microbacteriaceae; genus Pseudoclavibacter; species Pseudoclavibacter sp. RFBA6. The sequence goes on from NZ_PSUA01000010.1 coordinate 455,169, forward strand.
CACCCGTCCGAGCGGCGTCGTCACGTTCGAGCGTGTGAGCGACTCGGCGGTCGTGCTGACACAGCCAGGCCAGCCGGAGCAGAAGATCCCGATGCCGGTTCGAGACCTCCCCGACGTGCTTGCCGAAGAGCTGCGCTCCCTTGGACCCGACCGGGTGTTCGGAGAGGTGCTTGCTGCGGCCGCCGCAGCGGAAGCACGTGCTCACGTGGCTGAGGAGACCGGCGAGGAAAGCCAATGACGCAGGCGACACGGGTCCGCCACGTCGAGCCGTCCGTCGCAGCGGTTGCAGACGACGCTGCACGCCGGTTCGTCGAGCTCGTCGCCTCGACCACGGCAGAATTGCATGTCGCGGTGAGCGGTGGATCCGTCGCGACGAAAGTGCTCCCCGCCTTCGTCGTCGAGATGGCGCGCGCCGGGCTAGACTGGACACGCGTGCATGTGTGGTTCGCCGATGAGCGCTTCGTCCCGACGGGTCACGACGACCGAAATGTCGTCGCCGTCGCGGATGCGCTGAAAGGCGCGGCCGGCTTCGAGCAGGCACGGCTGCACGCGACGCTCGCGAGCGACAGCGGTGAGACGCTCGATGATGCTGCCGTCGCATACGAGGCTGAGCTGCGAGCGCTCGTTCCTCCAGCCGATGGAGTACCAGGAGGCATCCCGTCCCTGGACCTCGTGCTTCTCGGCGCGGGAGGCGACGGTCACACCGCCTCCCTGTTCCCCGGCACGGCCGGGCTCGAAACCGCGGCTGCGCTCGTCGAGAGCATCCGCGACTCGCCGAAGCCCCCACCTGAGCGGGTGACGCTCACACTGCCCGCCATTCGTGAGGCGGCTCGCGTCTGGGCGGTCGTCACGGGTGCCGAGAAGGCGGCGGCGGTGCGATTGGCCTCCACGGAAGGGGTCACGGCTGAGGAATCGCCCCTCGGCGCTGCGACCGGCCGCCTCGAAACGCTCCTGCTGCTCGATGCAGGCGCTGCAGAAGCCCTCGGCTGACGCCACCTCGGATGAGACGACGATGGCTCCGGCCGAGAGGAACACTCTCGGCCGGAGCCATGTTTCACCGTGCTTGCCACACCGGCCTCTCGGGACCGCGGGCGCGTCAGCTCTTGGTGGTCGTCTTCCCGCGACGCTCGCGCAGCTTCGAGAGCGCCTCGTCGAGGAGTCGTTCTGCTTCCTCGTTCGTCCGTCGTTCCTTGACGTACGCGAGGTGCGTCTTGTACGGCGCGACCTTCGTCGCCGCGGGCGGGTTGTCCCTGTCGCGGCCAGCCGGAAGGCCGGAGATCGGGCAGTCGATGAGCTCGGGGATGTCGTCCTCTGCGATTTCCGCAGAGTAGTGCCTCACGGTCTCATTGCCGAGCGCATCCCAGTAGGAGATGGACACGCGCGCAGCGTGCACTCCGTGGTCCATCTCCCCCATGGGTCCGGCACCAACACGCGACCCTCGAATTGCTGAGCCCCCCTGTGCCACCTAGCTCACCACGACCGTCTGGATACGGGTGATGATCCCCATGGCGACGATGGCGAGCAGCCAGATGACCGCGAGGGTGACCGTGATGCGGTTCAGGTTCTTCTCGGCGACACCGGAGGCGCCGAGGTTCGACCCCATGCCCCCGCCGAACATGTCGGAGAGTCCGCCGCCTCGTCCGCGGTGCAACAGGATGAACAGGATCAGCAGGACGCTGGTGATGGCCAACACGACCTGCAGGATGACGAGGAGAATATCCACGGAATCCCTCTCAGATGAACGGACTCGGACGTGACCTGAGTGAACAGGCCACGTCCGAGTATAGATGGTTGCGGTTTGCGACTAGGAACCGACGTGCTGACGGAACCGCGCGATGGCGCTGAACTCGTCGACCTTCAGGCTCGCGCCGCCGATGAGTGCACCGTCGACATCGGGCTCGCGCATGAAGCCCGCGATGTTGTCCGACTTCACGGAACCGCCGTAGAGGATGCGCGTCGCCGCGGCCACCGATTCGCCCAGAAGCTCCTCGAGTGCATCGCGGAGCGCCTTGGCGACGGTCTGCGCCTGCTCGGGGGTCGCGGCCTGTCCTGAGCCGATAGCCCAGACCGGCTCGTAGGCGACAACGAGGTTCGGGGTGCCTTCGACGCCCTCGAGCGCAGCCTTCAGCTGAGCGACGGGGACGGCGCTTGCGCCGAACTTCTCGAGGTCTTCCGAGGTCTCGCCGACGCAGATGACTGGCACAAGGCCGTGCTTGAGCGCGGCCTTGACCTTGCTTCCCACGACCTCGTCGGTCTCGGCGTGCAACGTGCGCCGCTCGGAGTGGCCGAGGATGACGTACGTGCAGGCCAGCGCGCTCAGGAACGCGCCCGAGATCTCACCCGTGTACGCGCCCGAGTCGTGTGCAGAGACGTCCTGGGCGCCGTAGCTCAGCGAGAGCTTGTCGGCGTCCACGAGCGTCTGCACGCTCCGCAGGTCGGTGTAGGGAGGGAACACCGCCACCTCGACGTCGTCGAAGTCGTGCTTCGCGTCCTTGAGTGCCCACGCGAGCTTCTGCGTGAACGCGATGGCCTGGAGGTGATCCAGGTTCATCTTCCAGTTGCCCGCCATGAGCGGGGTGCGAGTCGTTACCATCCGAGAACCTGCAATCCGGGCAGCTGCTTGCCTTCGAGGAACTCGAGGCTGGCACCGCCACCAGTAGAGATGTGGCCAAATCTGTCATCCGCGAAGCCGAGCGTGCGCACGGCTGCTGCGGAGTCGCCGCCACCGACAACCGAGAGGCCGTCGACGTCGGTCAGCGCGTCTGCGACGGAACGGGTCCCCTCAGCGAACGCGGCGAACTCGAACACGCCCATGGGCCCGTTCCAGAAAACGGTCTTCGAGTCGCGGATGACCGAGGCGAACGCCTTGGCCGTCTCGGGCCCGATGTCGAGTCCGATCCCGGACGCTCCGAACCTGCTGTCCTCGATGCCGTCAGCGGGAACGACCTCGTGCTCGGCGTCAGCCGAGAACGACGCGGCGACGACGACATCGCTCGGCAGCACGATGGAGACTCCACGCTGCTCTGCGTCCGCCAGGTACCCGCGGACGGTGTCCAGCTGGTCCGACTCCAAGAGCGAGGAGCCGACCTTGTACCCCTGGGCCGCTAGGAACGTGAACAGCATTCCCCCGCCGATGAGGATCGAATCGACCCTCGGCAGGAGATGCTCGATGACTCCGAGCTTGTCGGACACCTTCGAACCACCGAGCACCACCGAATACGGCCGTTCGACGGCCGACGTCAGACGCTCGAGCACCTCGAGCTCGTTCGCCACGAGGAGTCCTGCAGCGCTCGGCACGAGCTGGGGCAGGTCGTACACCGAGGCCTGCTTGCGGTGCACGACTCCGAAGCCGTCCGAGACGAATGCGTCCGCGAAGCTCGCGAGCTGCTCGGCGAAGGCTCGACGCTCGGCGTCGTCCTTGCTCGTCTCACCCGGGTTGAAGCGAAGGTTCTCAAGGACGACCAGCTGGCCGTCTTCGAGACCGCCGACGAGGCGCTGTGCGTCCTCACCCACCGTGTCAGCCGCAAGAGGGGCATCGATGTCGAGGAGCTCGCCCAGCCGGGAGGCGGCCGGAGCAAGCGAGTACTGCGGTTCAGGTGCCCCCTTGGGCCGACCAAGGTGCGAGATCACGATGACCTGCGCACCCTGGTCGAGGAGGAGGCGGAGCGTGCCGAGGGAGGCGCGAATCCGACCATCGTCGGTGATCACGCCCTCCTTCAGCGGCACGTTCAGGTCGCAGCGGACGATGACCTTCTTTCCCGTGAGGGAGCCAAGGCTCTCGATTGTGCGAAGCGCCATGTTGGCGATCCTTCCTCTGTTGCCGAAGTGGTTAGAGCTTGCTCGCGACGTACTCGGTGAGGTCGACGAGGCGAACCGTGTAGCCCCACTCGTTGTCGTACCAGGACGACAGCTTCACCTGGTTGCCGATGACCTTGGTCAGCGGCGCGTCGAAGATCGAGGAGTGGTTCTCTCCGACGATGTCGCGCGAGACGATGTCTTCCTCGTTGTACATGAGAAGGCCCTTGAACTCGCCTTCGGCGGCTTCCTTGTACGCGGCGTTGACTTCCTCGACGGTCACAGGCGTCTTGGAGACGACGGTGAGGTCGGTGATCGAGCCGGTCTCGGTGGGCACGCGGAGTGCGAAGCCGTCGAGCTTGCCGGCGAGCTCAGGGATGACCAGGCCGATGGCCTTCGCAGCACCTGTGGACGTCGGGATGATGCTCAGTGCGGCCGCGCGTGCACGACGGAGGTCCTTGTGGGGGCCGTCCTGCAGGTTCTGGTCGGACGTGTAGGCGTGGACCGTGGTCATGAGACCCGACTCGATGCCGAACTTGTCGTTGAAGACCTTCACGAGCGGCGCGAGGCAGTTCGTCGTGCACGACGCGTTCGAGATGACGTCGTCATTCTCGGGGTCGTACTCGGTGTGGTTCACGCCGAAGACGAACGTCGGGGCCGGTCCGGAAGCGGGGGCCGAGAGGATGACCTTCTTGGCGCCAGCAGCGATGTGCGCGCGAGCCTTGTCGGGGTCGGTGAAGTGCCCCGTGCTCTCGATGACGATCTCGACGCCGAGCTCTGCCCAGGGCAGGTTGGCGGGGTCGCGCTCGGCCGTGGCCGTGATCTTCTTGCCGTCGACGTAGATGGCGTCGTCGTCGAACGAGATGTCGTTCTTGAGCTTGCCACCCGTGGAGTCGTACTTGAGGAGGTGTGCAAGGGTCTTGTTGTCGGTGAGGTCGTTGATTGCAACGAGCTCGAGGGTGTTGTCATCCTGCAGCAGTGCGCGTGCGTAGCTGCGTCCGATGCGTCCGAAACCGTTGATGGCGATTTTCGTCACGTGATGCTCCTTTTTCCTGTTGTTTCTCCGATTTGACAGGACTGTGTGGCCACAAGCGGCCGGGTGCACCATCGCACCGAAATCGTGGGAACGGTCTGCTGGACAGGCCCGTTCAACATCGTCAGCCTAGTCCCATGGGCGGGCGCGGAGGTGACCAAACGGGCAGAGCGGTTCGGCGCGGTGATCAGAGCTCGTCGAGCACGGGCAGGTTGGACTCCGTGCCGGGGATGCCCCGGTCCGATGCCTGCTTGTCCGCCAGCGCGAGGAGGCGACGGATGCGGCCGGCGACGGCGTCCTTCGTCATGGGCGGATCCGCGTAGCGCCCCAGCTCGTCCAGGGACGCCTCGCGATGCGCGAGGCGCAGCTGCCCCGCGTACTTGAGGTGGTCCGGAGCTCCCTCGCCGAGGATCTCGAGCGCCCGCTCGACGCGCGTGCAGGCCGTCACCGCAGCCTGGGCGGAGCGCCGCAGGTTCGCATCGTCGAAGTTCACGAGCCGGTTGGCGGTCGCCCGGGTCTCGCGGCGCTGCCGGAGGCTCTCCCAGCTCTCGACGGTCGCGTGGGCTCCGATGACGGTCAGCATCGCGCTGATCGCATCTCCGTCGCGGATGACGACGCGGTGCACGCCACGGACCTCGCGGGCCTTGGACGAGACGCCGAGCCGTCCGGCGGCGCCGACGAGCGCCATCGCGGTCTCGGAGTTCGGGGTGATGATGTCGAGGGACGCAGACCTGCCCGGATCGGTCAGGGATCCGGCCGCGAGGAACGCGCCGCGCCAGACGGCAGTCAGGTCGTCCTGGCTGCCGGTGGTGAGCCGGTTCGGGAGCCCGCGCACGGTGCGTCGTCGCGCATCCATGAGCCCCGTCTGCCTGGCGAGCGTCTCACCGTTCTCGAGGACTCGAAGCAGGTAGCTTTCCCCCGGCCTGGCACCGGAGCCGGCGACGATGGAGATCTTCGCTCGCACGCCGTACAGCTCGAGGAGCTCTCGGCCGAGTCGTCGGGCGAGCATCTCGGAGTCGAGCTGCGCTTCGACAGCGATTCGCCCCGAGATGAGCTGCAGGCCACCCGCGAACCTCAGGAGCGACGCGACCTCGGCAGCACGAGCTTGGGTTGTGGCTGCGCGCGTGCGCAGAAGCTCGTGCTTGACATCGGCGGTGAGCGTCACCGGGGTACCTCCATGGATCAGAGTGAGTGGGCGCGACGAAGCGTCGTCGCGAATGCGAGATGGAACGAGAGTCACTCGCGACCGAGGTCGCGGTGCCGCACGCTGATGATCGTGTCATCACGTTCGCGCAGCAGGCTCGCGATGCGCTCGGTCATGGCGACCGAGCGGTGCTTGCCACCGGTGCATCCGACGGCGAGCGTCACGTGCCGCTTGTTCTCACGTTCGTAACCCCGCAGCACGGGGTCAAGCATCTCAATGTAGTGGGTCAGGAACTCGTCTGCACCTTCTTGGTCGAAGACGTAGTCGGAGACACGCTTGTCCCGGCCGTTGAAGGCGCGGAGTTCCGGCTCCCAGAAGGGGTTCGGCAGGAAGCGCATGTCGACGACGAGATCGGCGTCCGTGGGGATGCCGTACTTGAACCCGAAGCTCTGCACCGTCACGGCGACCTTGTTCTGGTCGGCTTCGCCGAAGCGCTTGACGATGCGGGTCACCAGCTGGTGACCGTTCAGCTCCGAGGTGTCGATGACGATGTCGCTCGCCTCGCGGATCTCCTGAAGGCGGCTGCGTTCGCGTGCGATGCCGTCGAGAATCGTTCCGTTGCCCTGCAGGGGATGCGGGCGCCGGACCGCCTCGAACCGGCGCACGAGCGTTCCGTCGGTCGCATCGAGGAAGAGCACGTCGACCTCGTGCGTCTCCCTGAGCCCTCCGACGAGCGCGGTGAACTCCTCGAGGAGGTGGCCGCCACGTACGTCGACAGAGACGGCGAGCTTCGGGAGCGAGTCTCGCGCCTTGCCTGCGACCTCGATGAGGGGCCTGATCATCTGCGGGGGCAGATTGTCGACCACGAACCAGTCGAGGTCCTCGAACGCCTTGCACGCCGTTGACCGCCCTGCACCGGACATGCCGGTGACGATCATGATGTGCTGGCGTCCTTCGCCGTCGATCTCCGCCGAACTCATGCGCAGGTCACCTCCCGTGGACTAAAACACCAGCCTACATAGCCGGAGCGGACGTCTCTCACGCTTCCGCTGATTGCTCTCGCGCGAATCGTTCGGTAATCGCGGTCGCGGTGGCCTCTCCGACTCCCTGCACGCTCGTGAGCTCGTCGACGGTGGCCGCCCGGAGTCTCTTGACCGAGCCGAACTTCTTGAGGAGTGCGGCGACGCGCGTCGGCCCGAGACCCGGGATGTCCGCGAGGACCGTACCGATGTCGGCCTTGCGCTTCGTGCGCTGATGGCGGATCGCGAAGCGGTGCGCCTCGTCCCGGAGACGCTGCACCAGGAAGAGCGCTTCGGACCCTCGAGGGAGGATGACCGGGAAGTCGTCGTCGGGCAGCCAGAGCTCCTCGAGCCGCTTGGCGATGCCGACGACGGCGATGCCGCGCACCCCGGATTCCTCGAGCGCACGTTGCGCCGCGTTGACCTGCGGCACTCCGCCGTCGATGAGCAGCAGCTGCGGTCGGTAGGCGAACTTGGCCCGCGTGGACTCCTGCGTCGACGCCTTGATGGGATCCGCGGAGAGCGCCGCGTCTTCGACGATGTCAGCCGGCGTCGCGTCGTCGCGCAGGTAGGCGAGGCGCCGGGCGAGCACCTGCCGGATGGAGTCCGTGTCGTCCGTCGACGAGGCGATGTTGAAGCGCCGGTAGTGCGACTTCCTCGCCAGGCCGTCCTCGAAGACGACCATGGATCCGACGATGCCGGTGCCCTGCAGATGCGAGATGTCGTAGCACTCGATGCGCAGCGGCGCCTCGGCCAAGCCCAGCGCGTTCTGCAGCTCGGTGAGCGCATCCGATCGTGCGACGTAGTCGCTGCTGCGTTTGAGCTTGTACTGCGCGAGCGACCCCATCGCGTTGATCGTGGCGGTCTTGAGGAGCTCCGATTTCGGGCCCCGTTGGGCCGTTCGCAGGTTCACCTTGGCCTGCCTGGTCGCCTCGAGCCATTCGGTCAGCGCCTCGGAGTCGTCGGGGAGCGCCGGCACGATGATCTCGCCTGGCGGGAAGAGCCCGTCCTTGCCGTAGACGCGCTGCAGGGTCTGGTCGATGATCGTTCCGAGGTCGGTGTCGAGCTCCTTGTCGAGCACCCAGTTGCGAACACCGCGTATGCGCCCGCCGCGAACCGTGAACTGCTGCACGGACGCGCTCAGCTCGTCCTCCGCGATGCCGAACAGGTCGAGGTCGACGTTGTCCGGCAGGACGACCGCGCTTTTCTCCAGGACGTTCTCGAGCGCCCCGATTCGGTCGCGCAGCCTGGCTGCGTCCTCGAAGCGCATCTCACTGGCGGCGAGCTTCATCTCCTCCTGCAGCGTCGTCAGCAGGCTCCGGTCGTAGCTCTCCATGAACCGCACGAACTCGTTCACGATCAGGCGGTGCTCCGCGATCGTCACGCGCCCGCTGCAGGGCCCTCCGCACCGGCCGATCTGGCCGGGGAAGCAGGGGCGACCGCTTTGCATGGCGCGCTTGTAGTTCGAGTCGTTGCAGGTTCGGATCGGGAAGGCCTTGACCATGAGGTCGATGGTCTCGTTGACGGCCCATACCTTGGGGTACGGACCGAAGTACCTGGCACCGCGGAGCTTCGGGTTGCGGGTGACGAGGACGCGCGGTGCCTCGTCGCCGAGCGTGACCGCCATGAACGGGTAGCTCTTGTCGTCCTTGAACTTGACGTTGAAGGGTGGCGAGAACTCCTGGATCCAGGTGTACTCGAGCTGCAGGGCCTCCGTCTCCGTGCGTACGACGGTCCACTCGACTCGAGTGGCTGTCGTCACCATGTGCCGCGTGCGTTCGTGCAGCCGCTCGAGTGGCGCGAAGTAGTTGCTCAGGCGCGCGCGGAGGTTCTTGGCCTTCCCGACGTAGAGCACGCGGTCGTTGTCCCCGAGGAACCTGTAGACCCCGGGGGCTGTGGGGATATCGCCCGTCGCGGGACGGTATGGCAGGACGTTCGCCATCAGCGGCCAGCTGCCTCCCGGTCGAAGATCTCCTTGAGGTACTGGCCCGTGTGGCTCTCCGCGATGCCAGCGACCTTCTCGGGAGTGCCGACGCCGACGACGGTGCCGCCACCGGAGCCGCCTTCCGGCCCCATGTCGATGAGCCAGTCCGCGGACTTGATGACGTCGAGGTTGTGCTCGATCACGATGACGGTATTGCCCTTGTCGACGAGTCCGCCCAGCACCTTCAGGAGCTTGCGGACGTCCTCGAAGTGGAGGCCGGTCGTGGGCTCGTCGAGCACGTAGACGCTCCGACCGTTGGAGCGGCGCTGGAGCTCGGTTGCGAGCTTGACGCGCTGTGCCTCACCGCCGGAGAGCGTCGTGGCCGACTGCCCGAGGCGCACGTAGCCCAGACCGACCTCGACGAGCGTGGAGAGGTACCGGTGGATGGCCGTGATGGGCTCGAAGAAGTCCGCGGCCTCGGCGATCGGCATCTGCAGGACCTCGGCGATGTTTTTGCCCTTGTAGTGCACGCTCAGGGTCTCGCGGTTGTACCGCGATCCTCCGCACACCTCGCACAGGACGTAGACGTCCGGGAGGAAGTTCATCTCGATCTTCAGCGTGCCGTCTCCCGAGCACGCCTCGCAGCGGCCGCCCTTGACGTTGAAGCTGAAGCGCCCAGGCAGGTAGCCGCGCGCCTTCGCTTCGCTCGTCTCCGCGAAGAGCGTGCGGATGCGGTCGAAGACGCCCGTGTATGTGGCCGGGTTCGAGCGGGGAGTCCGGCCGATGGGGTTCTGGTCGACGTGGATGACCTTGTCGAGCTGGTCGACACCGGTGATGCGCGTGTGCTTGCCGGCGACGGCGCGCGCTCCGTTGAGCTTGCTCGCGAGCACGCGGTAGAGGATGTCGTTCACAAGCGACGACTTCCCGGACCCGCTGACACCCGTGACCGCGGTGAGGATGCCGAGGGGGAAGCTCACCTGCACGTTCTTCAGGTTGTTGGCCCTGGCGCCGACGACGGTGAGCTCTCGCTTCTTGTCGTACTTCCGACGCTTCTTGGGCGTCTCGATGCCCATGCGCCCCGAGAGGTAGTCGCCCGTGATCGACCTGGTGTTCTTCTCGAGGTCGGCGACGGAGCCGCTGTGCACGACCTCTCCCCCGTGCTCGCCGGCTCCCGGCCCGATATCCACGATCCAGTCAGAGGTGCGGATGGTGTCCTCGTCGTGCTCGACGACGATGAGCGTGTTCCCGAGGTCGCGCAGCTTGATGAGGGTCTCGATGAGCCGTCGGTTGTCGCGCTGGTGAAGCCCGATGGACGGCTCGTCGAGGACGTAGAGCACGCCGGTCAGGCCGGACCCGATCTGTGTCGCGAGGCGGATGCGCTGCGCCTCACCGCCGGAGAGGGTGCCCGCGGCACGAGCGAGGTCGAGGTAGCTGAGTCCGACCTCGATGAGGAAGTCGAGGCGGGCGCGGATCTCTCGGAGGACCTGGGCGGCGATCTTCGCCTCGCGGTCGGTGAGCTCGACCGTGTTCATGAAGTCGAGGCAGTCGGCGAGGCTCAACGTCGTCGCGTCGGCGATCGAACGGCCGTGGACCTTGACGGCGAGCACCTCGGGGCGCAGGCGCGCCCCGTTGCAGGCCGAGCAGGGGATCTCGCGCAGGTACTGGGCCCAGCGCGCGCGCGTCGCGTCGGTCTCCGCTTCGGCGTACTGGCGCTCGATGTACGGCATGACGCCCTCGAAGCCGGAGCTGTAGGTCATCTGCCGGCCGAACCGGTTGCGGTACTTGACCTTGACCTCGTACTCGCGCCCCTCGAGGATCGCCTCGCGGACCTCCTCCGGGAGCTTCTTCCACGGAGTGGTGAGCTTGAACTGGATCTGCTCGGAGAGCCCGAGGAGGAGTCGCTCGTAGTACTGGTAGAGGCTCTTGCCCTGGGAGCTCCACGGCAGGATGACGCCGTCCGCGATCGAGTCGAGCGGGTCGCCGACGAGCAGCTCGCGGTCGACGGACATGCGCGTGCCGAGGCCGTCGCAGGTCTGGCATGCGCCGAACGGAGCGTTGAAGGAGAAGGTCCTCGGCTCGATCTCGGTGAGGGCGATGGGGTGGTTGTTGGGGCAGGAGAGCTGCTCGGAGAACGTGGTCCACGCGTCGTCACCCTCCGCGTCCACGAAGTTGATCTGCACGAGGCCGTCCGCAAGGCGGAGCGCCGTCTCGAGCGAGTCGGTCAGGCGGCCGAGCACGTCGTCGGCGGCGACCAGGCGGTCGACGATGACCGAGATGTCGTGCTTGAACGACTTCTTCAGCTTGGGCGGGTCGGTGAGCTGCACTCGCTCGCCGTCCACCATCGCCCTCGCGTAGCCCTGACCGGAGAGCGACTGGAAGAGGTCGACGAACTCGCCCTTCTTCTGCTGCACGACGGGCGCGAGCACCTGGTACCTGGTGCCCTCCTCGAGCTCCATGAGGTGGTCGGCGATCTGCTGCACGGTCTGCCGCTGGATGACCTCCCCGCAGACGGGGCAGTGCGGCACGCCGATGCGCGCCCACAGCAGGCGGAGGTAGTCGTAGATCTCCGTGATCGTGCCGACCGTCGATCGCGGGTTCCGGTTCGTCGACTTCTGGTCGATGGAGACCGCAGGGCTCAGGCCCTCGATGAAGTCGACGTCGGGTCGGTCGACCTGGCCGAGGAACTGCCGCGCGTAGGCGGAGAGCGACTCGACGTAGCGTCGCTGGCCCTCCGCGAAGATGGTGTCGAAGGCGAGCGACGACTTCCCCGACCCTGAGAGGCCCGTGAAGACGACCAGACTGTCGCGTGGGATCTCGAGGTCGACGTTCTTGAGGTTGTGGACGCGGGCGCCTTGGACGCGCAGCTGCGAGGAGGGAGGAAGGACGGCCATAGCTCTTTCAGGTTCTCTATTCGTGTGGATGCTGTGCGCCCGTCAGAGGCGCGCGGCCGCGGTCACCCCTTGGTGACGTGCCCGGCTCGTTCCATGGTCCGGAGGTCTTGCTTCAGCGCCGAGAGCTCGTCGCGGAGGCGGGCGGCGAGCTCGAACTTGAGTTCGCTGGCTGCGTCGAGCATCTGCGCGTTGAGGTCCGAGATCATGTTCTCGAGCTCGCGTGCGCCGGATGCGGCGAGACCCTCGCGCTTGAGTTTAGGTGTCGTCTGCCGTTTGTTGTCGCCCTTGCCGCGAGATGCGAGGAGGTTCTCGGTGTCCTGCCCCTCGCGCATGAGCGACTCCGTGATGTCTGCGATCTTCTTGCGCAGCGGGGTCGGGTCGATGCCGTGCTCTTTGTTGTAGGCGAGCTGGCGGTCGCGTCGCCGATCGGTTTCCTCGATGGCCTGCGCCATGCTGTCGGTGATGCGGTCGGCATACATGTGCACCTCGCCCGTCACGTTTCGAGCGGCGCGCCCGATCGTCTGGATGAGGGACGTGCTGGAGCGCAGGAACCCCTCCTTGTCAGCGTCGAGGATCGCGACGAGCGACACCTCTGGCAGGTCGAGGCCCTCGCGGAGGAGGTTGATGCCGACGAGCACATCGTAGAGTCCGGCACGCAGCTCTGAGAGGAGCTCCACCCGGCGCAGGGTGTCGACGTCGGCGTGCAGGTAGCGGACGCGGACGCCGTTCTCGCCGAGGAAGTCGGTGAGCTCCTCTGCCATCTTCTTGGTGAGGGTCGTGACGAGGACTCGCTCGTCGCGGTCGGCGCGGACCCGGATCTCCTCGAGCAGGTCGTCGATCTGGCCCTTTGACGGCTTCACGACGATCTGCGGGTCGACGAGGCCCGTCGGGCGGATGATCTGCTCGACGAAGCCGTCTGCCTGTGCGAGCTCGTACTTGCCCGGGGTCGCCGAGAGGTACACGGTCTGGCCGACGCGGTCGCTGAATTCGTCCCAGCGAAGCGGTCGATTGTCGAGGGCACTCGGCAGGCGGAATCCATGGTCGACGAGCGTGCGCTTCCGCGAGGCGTCGCCCTCGTACATCGCGCCGATCTGCGGCACGGTCACGTGCGATTCGTCGATGACGGTGATGAAGTCGTCCGGGAAGTAGTCGATGAGGCAGTGCGGTGCTTCGCCCGGCGCGCGGCCGTCCATGTGCCTCGAGTAGTTCTCGATGCCGGAGCAGAAGCCGATCTGCTCCATCATCTCCAGGTCGAAGGAGGTTCGCATGCGGAGCCGCTGGGCCTCGAGCAGCTTCTGCTCGCGCTCGAAGACGCCGAGGCGGTCGTCGAGTTCGTCGCGGATCTGTCCCATGGCCCGCTGCATCGCATCCGCCCCCGCGACGTAGTGCGAGCCCGGGAACACGCTCACGGAGTCCATGGAGCGTACGACGTCGCCCGTCAGCGGGTTGAGGGCGGTGAGCGCCTCGATCTCGTCGCCGAACATCTCGATACGGATCGCGAGCTCCTCGTAGACGGGGATGATCTCGATCGTGTCTCCCCGGACTCGGAAGGTGCCACGCTGGAAGGCGACATCGTTGCGCTGGTATTGCATCGTCACGAAGCGGCGAAGCAGCTCCTGGCGCGGGATGCGGTCTCCGACATGGAGCGCGAGCATCGAGTTGAAGTACTCCTCCGGCTTCCCGAGGCCGTAGATGCAGGAGACCGTGGAGACGACGATGACGTCGCGGCGACTCAGGAGCGAGTTCGTCGTGGAGTGCCGCAGTCGCTCGACCTCTTCGTTGACCGAGCTGTCCTTCTCGATGAAGGTGTCGGTCTGCGGGACGTACGCCTCTGGCTGGTAGTAGTCGTAGTAGGAGACGAAGTACTCGACGGCGTTGTTCGGCATGAGTTCGCGGAACTCCGTCGCGAGCTGCGCCGCCAGGGTCTTGTTGTGCGCAAGCACCAGGGCCGGACGCTGCAGCTTCTCGATGAGCCACGCGGTCGTGGCCGATTTTCCGGTTCCCGTGGCGCCGAGCAGGACGACATCCGGTTCGCCGGCGTTGATGCGACTCGCAAGCTCGTCGATGGCCTTCGGCTGGTCGCCACTCGGCGTGTACTCGCTGACGACTTCGAAAGGACGGACGCTGCGTGTTGCTTGCATAGAACAAGTGTACGTGGCGGCTGCGACATTTCGGGGCCCCCGTGATGCGCTCTGCGCGATCATGGGGGCCCCGAAGTGCAACCGGCGCGGACTAGTCCTCGCTCGAGAGCACGCCCTGCGTGTTCTCGAGGTGCGCGCGGATGAACCACTGGAACTTCTCGAGCTCGGACACCTGGCCGATGACCAGGTCCTGCGTCACGAGGTCGAGGTCGTCGAGGCGCTTGATGGCCTCGCGGTGGTCGGTGATGACGCCCACGTAGACGTGATCGAGGGCCTCGAGATGCTGGCGTGTGCCTGCACGGAACACCTCGTAGTCACCCCAGGTGCGAGCTTCGACGAGCGCTCCCGGCAGTCCGTTCGGCGGGACGCCGAGGGTCGCCATGCGCTCCGCGACCTCGTCGGCGTACCCGCGGACGAGCTCGATCTGGGGGTCGAGCATCTCGTGAACGCTGATGAAGTCGCGCCCGATGACGTTCCAGTGCGCGTGCTTCAGCGTGAGGTGAAGGTCGTTGAGGGCGTGGAGGCGAAGCTGGAGGAGTTCGCCGATCTCGTGGCCCTTGTCGAGCGAGAGTCCGGGGACGGTGTACTCGCCGTTCTCGGTGTGCTGGCTTGAGGCTGTTGTGGTCATCTCAGTCCTCTCTTGGGAGCGCACGTCGCTGCTCCCGGTCGATGAGTCCCGTTCGGTGCGGGGGAAGACCAACCTTGTCAGTCAGGTCTGAACGTTTGGTCTGAGGACCGCTGGGTAGACGAAGGGGCCACCGTAGACTGCCTGGATGCGCGCCGGACAGTCAGGGGGCAAACCATCGAACGGGCATGCCGACTCGGCGCCGAGCTACGGCGTTCTCGCTGACCTGGGCCCACTCGACAACGAGATCGAGATCCGCCGCTCCCGGTTCATCTGCCGTCTCCAGCGTGTCGAGAGCGAAGCGGAGGCGAGGGCGGTCATCTCCGATCGGCGGGCGGCACATCGGCTGGCGCGCCATCACTGCAGCGCGTTTGTGCTCGGTGCCGGACGAGCTGTCCAGCGCTCGAACGACGACGGTGAACCTGGTGGGACAGCTGGGACCCCCATGCTCGAGGCACTCGTGCTGCACGAGCGCGAGCGGGGCATCCCGTCCTCGGCCGACCTCAGTGACGTCGTCGCCGTGGTCACCCGTTACTTCGGCGGCGTCCTGCTCGGCGCAGGCGGCCTCGTGCGCGCCTACTCGGAGTCCGTCTCGGCGACCCTGCGACTCGCGCGACTCGCGACTCGCGAGGCACGGGCGGTCTTCGGACTCGAAGCGCCGCACGCCACCGCGGGCCAGTGGGAGAACGAGCTCCGCGCCCGCGGCACGCTCGTGACCGGAACCGACTATGCGGGAGCCACAGCGATGTTGAGCCTGGCCATTCCCGACTCCCCTGGCGCGCGCGGGCTGCTGGCTGCCGAGGTGGCGGCTGTCACCGCCGGCCGGGGCGCGCTCGTCCCTCTCGGCACTGAGTGGGTCGATCTTGCCGCAGGGCGTTCGGGGCGCTCGTCGCCGCGATGACCTGGCGCCGTCCGTCGATCGCCAGTGCACGCGTCACCTCCGAGAAGCCGTGACCGTTGGGTGCTCCCAGCCCATCTGACCGTGCAGCAGGGAGGCTCGGCGAGTGCCGACCGGTCTTCGTCCGGTGCGGCCATTCGCGCTGCATCGTCGCCCGGGGATCGGAACACCGCGATCGTCGGACCGCAGTTGGTCGTGAAGAAGTCGGGGGCGTCAGTTCCGAAGCGATCGCCTCGCTGGCGCACCCCGTGCCGCTGCGTGCAGGGATCCCGAGCTCTCGAGGGGGAGGCGACGAGGTGACGTCCTCTCCGGACTCGAGGGGCGGCGGCGATGTCTGGCGAGAGGAAGGTGGTGGTCTCGCGACGCAGGGCCGGCCAGGCTTGTGCGTCTCACCTCCCGATGCGGTGGTCGCCTTCCGGGGCGACGAGCCGCATGCCCCACCGTCAACCCACTGCCACTCGCGCGCACGGGACCAGATGGACGCGTGTCGGTCAGACCCCGTAGGTCTGCGTCTCCGGTGCACGCAGGCCCGCGGCCGCGAGCCGGCGCCATTCGGCGTCGACCTGATCGAGCGTCTCGTCGAGAGGAGCGCTCGTGTCGATGAGAACGTCGGCGATCCGACGCCGCTCGTCATCGCTCGCCTGCGATGCGATTCGTGCCTGCGCGTCCTCCCTCGTCATCCCGCGACCCTCGACGAGGCGCTCCTCTCGGGTACGGGCCGGCGCATCCGCAACCCAGATCTCCTCGTAGTCGTAGTTGCTCGTCGATTCGACGAGCAACGGGATGACGTGCACGACGAGGGCCGCCGGGTCGTCGGCGAGCACTTCCTCGAGCCTCTCCCCCGTGAGGCGACGCACCTCCGGGTGCACGATGTCGTTGAGCGCTCGGCGCGCCTCTTCGTCGCCGAAGACCAGCGCGCCGAGTGCGGGACGGTCCAGCGTGCCGTCCGCCAGGAGCACCTGCTGTCCGAAGCGCGCGGCGATCTGTCGAAGCGCTGGAGAGCCGACCGCGACGGCCTCGCGCGCGAACATGTCGGCATCGAGGATCACGCCGCCGAGCTCGGCGAGTCGATTGGCGATGGTCGTCTTGCCGGATCCGATCCCCCCGGTCAGCGCGATGGTGACCATGATGTGCCGTCCTCTCGTCTGCGCATGCCCCTCCGACGGGCAGCGTCGTGTGGCCAACGCTACTGCGCCCCGGCCGAGAGCGGCCCCGGGGCATCCCGGGACGACCCGCCTCCGGGCTGATCGCGTGCCAGACTGGGACGCAGGAGGCACGAGACACATGCTTGAAATTCTGACCGGCCTGGGGCTCGCGACGGCGAGTGGCCTCAACGCGTTCATCCCACTGCTCGGGATCGGGCTCCTCGCCCGCTTCACCGACCTCATCGCGCTGCCGGCAGGCTGGGCCTGGCTCAGCAACGACTGGGTGCTCGTAATCGTCGGCGCGCTGCTCGTGCTCGAGCTCGTCGCCGACAAGGTCCCCGCGCTCGACCACGTGAACGACTGGATCCAGACGGTCATCCGCCCGACCTCAGGCGGCATCGTCTTCGGGGCTGGCACCGCCAGCTCGACCGCAGCCATCCAGGACCCGGCCAGCTTCTTCACGAGCAACGCGTGGGTGCCAGTGGTCATCGGGATCGGCATCGCTCTGCTGACCCACCTCACCAAGAGCAGCACCCGTGCCGCCGCGAACGTCGTGACGGCTGGCGCAGCCGCCCCGATCCTGAGCGTCGGCGAAGACGCCATCAGCGTCGGACTGCTCTTCTCCGCGATTCTCGTGCCGCTGTTCGTGCTGGTCATGCTCGCAATGCTCGGTGTGCTTGCCTGGCTGCTGTTCCGCAGCTTCAAGCGCGTGCGCGACGCCCGCGCCGCCAGGTCGGGGTCGGCCGCTCCCCCGGTCCCGCCCGCCCCGGGCTTCAGCGCCTGACCGGAACGAGCCCCGCTGGGACGCAACAACGCCCGGCCGCTTCTCAGCGGCCGGGCGTTGCGTCTGCGCCGACATCCGCGCGGGAAGCGCAGTGGAGCCGGGTCCCGACGTCGGCGCTCGCGTCTGCCATGTGGATGCGACGCGCGGCGCGACCGGCTGACACGCGCCCGCACGCCCGCGCGGCTCCTCCCCGCAACGGCCCAAGCCGCAACGGCCGAAGGCCGGCCCCAGAGCTGGGACCGGCCTTCGGATGCAATGCTGCTGCTGCTGGGAACTAGTTCCCTGCGAGCTTCTCGCGGAGGGCGGCAAGCGACTCGTCGTCGGCAAGCGTTCCTGCGCCAGCTGCTTCGCTCGCGAACGAGTTCGAGGAGCTCGACGGCGCGACAGCGCTGACGTTCTGCTCGATCTCGGCTGCGGATGCGACCTGCTTCTTGTGCGCTTCCCAGCGAGTCTGGGCGAGAGCGTACTCCTGCTCCCAAGCCTCGCGCTGTGCGTCGAAGCCTTCCTTCCACTCGTTGGTCTCTGGGTCGAAGCCCTCGGGGTACGTGTAGTTGCCCTCGGCGTCGTACTCGGAGACCATGCCGTAGAGCGCCGCGTCGAACTCGGTGCCCTCGGGGTCGACGCCATCGTTCGCCTGCTTGAGCGAGAGCGAGATGCGGCGACGGTCGAGGTCGATGTCGATGATCTTGACGAACAGCTCCTGGCCGACCGACACGACCTGCTCGGCGAGCTCGACGTGGCCGCTGGACAGCTCCGAGATGTGCACGAGGCCCTCGATGCCGTCTGCGACGCGAACGAACGCACCGAACGGAACGAGCTTCGTGACCTTGCCCGGTGCGATCTGACCGATGGCGTGCGTGCGTGCCAGCACCTGCCACGGGTCTTCCTGCGTTGCCTTCAGCGAGAGCGAGACACGCTCGCGGTCGAGGTCGACCTCGAGGATCTCGACGGTGACCTCCTGGCCAACCTCGACGACCTCGGAGGCGTGCTCGATGTGCTTCCAGCTGAGCTCGGAGACGTGCACGAGGCCGTCAACGCCACCCAGGTCGACGAACGCACCGAAGTTGACGATCGAGGAGACCACACCCTTGCGGACCTGGCCCTTCTGGAGGTTGTTGAGGAAGTTCGAGCGGGTCTCGGACTGCGTCTGCTCGAGGAGCGCGCGGCGCGACAGCACGACGTTGTTGCGGTTCTTGTCGAGCTCGAGCACCTTGGCCTCGAGTTCCTGACCGAGGTACGGCGTGAGGTCGCGCACACGGCGGAGCTCGATGAGCGAGGCCGGGAGGAAGCCGCGGAGGCCGATGTCGACGATGAGACCGCCCTTGACGACCTCGATGACGGTGCCGGTGACGACGCCGTCTTCTTCCTTGATCTTCTCCACGTCGCCCCAGGCGCGCTCGTACTGTGCGCGCTTCTTGGACAGGATCAGACGGCCTTCCTTGTCCTCCTTCTGGAGGACGAGGGCCTCAACGGTGTCGCCGACCTGAACGACCTCGGTGGGGTCGACGTCGTGCTTGATCGAAAGCTCGCGCGAGGGGATGACGCCCTCGGTCTTGTAACCGACGTCGAGGAGGACCTCGTCGCGGTCGATGCGAACGACGGTGCCCTCGATGAGGTCCCCGTCGTTGAAGAACTTCAGCGTCTCTTCGACCGCGGCAAGAAAGTCCTCAGCAGATCCGATGTCGTTGATGGCGACCTGCTTGGTTGCCTTTTCGGTCGTGGTGGTGGTCATGTAGGTAATGCTCCAGGTGGGCTATAAGTCGGCCCGGATGTGCTGCTCTCGGCAAGATGTCGAGGACGATGGTGCTCATCCGGGAATGCGGATACGTGCACACAGAAAAGTGCTCTGTCAGCCTAGTCGGGGAAGTCAAGCGAGGGCAAGTGTCGCGCACGGCGAGTTCCCCGGCGTTTGCGGCGAGTCGGTCCCGGGAGGCGGGGCGTCCGCGCACGGATCAGGACACGGCGAGCGAATCCGCGTCCGTGCCGTCAGGGTTCATGAGCTGCGACCGGATCAGGAACCGCTTGCCTTCCGGAGCCTCGAGCGAGAAGCCGGATCCCCGCCCCGTGACGATGTCCACGGTGAGGCGGGTGTGGCGCCAGTACGCGAACTGCTCGCGCGACATCCAGAATTCCACTCGCCCCGCGTCGGGGATGTCGGTCGTGCCGAGGAGGACGTCGGCGTCGCCGGTGAGGAAGTCGCCGGCCGGATAGCACATGGGTGAGGAACCGTCGCAGCAGCCTCCGGACTGATGGAACATGAGCGGGCCGTGGCGCCGTCCGAGCGCTGAGATCATCTGCACGGCTGCCGGCGTGAAGGAGACCCGAGAGAAGGTCTCGCCCTCGATGGTCGGGGTCGAGGCCAGCGCGCCGCCCCCGGACAGTGCGTCGACGTCGCCTCGAACTTCACTCTGCATGTCCTCACCCGCTCGTTCTGTCGATGTGTCCGGCCGTGATGTGCGGTCGCACGCGCGGCCGGGTGTCGCGTGTGCGGTGAGCGTACGCCCGGCGCCCGAGGACTCGATCAGTGCTCGGACGCCGGGCGGGAACGTGAATCAGAAGAAGCCCAGCTTGTCCTCGCTGTAGCTCACGAGGAGGTTCTTCGTCTGCTGGTAGTGGTCGAGCATCATGAGGTGGTTCTCGCGACCGATGCCGGAGGACTTGTAGCCACCGAACGCGGAGTGCGCCGGATACGCGTGGTACTGGTTGACCCAGACTCGGCCGGCCTGGATGTCGCGGCCGGCGCGGTACGCGGTGTTGCCCATGCGCGACCAGACGCCGGCGCCGAGACCGTAGAGGGTGTCGTTGGCGATCGAGATCGCATCGTCGTAGTCGGAGAACTTCGTGACCGCGACGACCGGACCGAAGATTTCCTCCTGGAAGATTCGCATGCTGTTCTGGCCCTCGAAGATGGTGGGCTGCACGTAGTAGCCGCCCGCGAGGTCGCCATCGAGTTCCGCGCGTGCGCCGCCGATGCGGACCTTCGCTCCCTCCTGGCGTCCGATCTCGAGGTAACTGAGGATCTTCTCGAGCTGGTCGTTCGAGGCCTGCGCACCGACCTGCGTGTCGGTGTTGAGCGGGTTGCCCTGCACGATCTTGCGGGTGCGCTCCGTCACATCCTCCAGGAAGCGGTCGTAGATCGAGTCCTGGATGAGGGCGCGGGACGGGCAGGTGCAGACCTCGCCTTGGTTGAGGGCGAAGAGCGTGAAGCCTTCTTGCGCCTTGTCGTAGTAGGCGTCGTCGCGCAACGCGATGTCCTCGAAGAAGATGTTCGGGCTCTTGCCGCCGAGCTCGAGCGTCACGGGGATGATGTTCTGCGAGGCGTACTGCATGATGAGGCGCCCGGTGGTCGTCTCGCCCGTGAACGCGATCTTGCGGATGCGGGAGTTCGAGGCGAGCGGCTTCCCGGCCTCTGCGCCGAAGCCGTTCACGATGTTCACGACGCCGGGCGGGAGCAGGTCGCCGATGAGCTCGAAGAGCACGAGGATCGACGTGGGCGTCTGCTCGGCGGGCTTCAGGACGATCGCGTTGCCTGCTGCGAGTGCTGGCGCGAGCTTCCACACGGCCATGAGGATCGGGAAGTTCCACGGGATGATCTGGCCGACGACGCCGAGCGGTTCGTGGAAGTGGTATGACGTCGTGTTGTCGTCGAGCTGGCTGAGCGTTCCCTCCTGCGCTCTGATGGCGCCGGCGAAGTAGCGGAAGTGGTCGATCGCGAGCGGGATGTCGGCGGCGAGGCACTCGCGGATGGGCTTGCCGTTGTCCCAGGTCTCGGTGACGGCGATGTATTCGAGGTTCTCCTCGATGCGGTCGGCGATCTTGTTCAGGATGACGGCCCGCTCGGCAGGGCTCGTCTTTCCCCACGCGGGGGCGGCCGCGTGCGCCGCGTCCAGGGCGGCCTCGATGTCCTCGGCCGTTCCGCGGGCGACCTCGGTGAAGGGCTGGCCGGTCACCGGGGTGATGTTCTCGAAGTACTCGCCCTTCACGGGCGGCACCCACTGGCCGCCGATGTAGTGCTCGTAGCGCGGTTTGAACGTGACGAGGGACCCGTCGGTTCCTGGCTTGGCGTAGACGGTCATGGGGACTCCTTTGTCCGGGGAACTCTTCCTCGGAAGACTAGGAGGGGGAACGTTGCAATCGGGTTGCAGGGCCCAGGCGACGCGCGCCGGGGACGCGTCAGGACTCGAGCGATTCGATTCGAGCGACGTACCGGGACCGGGCTGGCGAGCGAGGCGGGAGCACGCCGAGGGCGGTGCGGAAGGCGTCGGAGTCGTGGGCGACCTCGGGCAGCTCGAGGTAGGCGAGCAGCGTCGGCGTGTCCGCCGTGCTGAGGACCTGGTCCCGGAGCGTTGCCGAGATCTCGGCGCGCAGTTCGCGGATGCCTGGCGCATCGGAGGCGGGCAGGAGCTCCCCGGGGTACATCCGAACCGCTGCCCTGACGTCGCCCGCTGCGAGGAGGCGCAGGACCTCGGCGGCATCGCTCATGAGCCCCTCTGCGACTCGGTACGGGCGCGGCACGAGATCGAGGCTGCGTTCGGCGAGGAGCGGCCTGAGCCTCGCGAGCTCTGCCCTGAGCGTGACCTCCTTCGCCGTCTCGCCATAGAGCCGAAGCGCAAGCTCCCCCGCGCTGAGCCCGGACGGGCGCGCGGCGAGGAGCGTCAGGATCTCTCCGTGCCGGCCGCTGAGCTCGAGCGGCGGGATGCCCGGTGCCGTGAGTCGAGCGCGATGGGCGCCGAGCGCGCTGACCCTAGCAGCAGCGGCGCCGTTCGTCGGCGCTGTCGGGAGGGATGGGCCGCCTGTGCGAGCCGCGGCGCCGGCCAGCAGGGCGGCGACCCGCATCTCTGCTTCGGCTGCGGCCACGGCCGCGCGCATGAGCGCGAGGGAATGCGGCCCGACCGCCCTTTCATCGCCCGTCAGGTCGACGGCTCCGACGGCGAGGCCGGTAAGGGGATCGCGAATGGGGACCGCGGTGCAGCTGAGGAGCTGCACAGCGGGGGCGAAATGCTCGGCGCCCACGATCTGCACTCCGCGGCCGGACGCGAGGGCCGTGCCGGGGGCGCTCGTGCCGACGGCTCCCTCGGACCAGTCGGCGCCCGCCACGAAGTCCATGTGCTCCGCGCGGCGTAGCGTGTCGCTGTCCCCGCGCACCCACAGGAGACGTCCCTGTTCGTTGGTGATGGCGACGATGAGCCCGGTGTCTCTCGCAGGCTCGACGAGCAGGCGGTCGAGGACGGGAAGCACGTGCTGGAGGGGGCTGCGTTCGCGCGCGGCCGCGAGCGGCTCGAACGCATCCAGGTCTCGGGCCCTCGCATTCGCGGGACTTCCGAGCAGCTGCAGCGAACGGATCCAGGATTCGCGGACGACGCTGCGGAGGCCGGCGACCGCCGAGCGGAGATCGACGCCTCCGCTGCGTCCGCCGTCGGCGTCGATCAGGGAATGGGCGGATGCGGCGGCTGCCTGATCGGGGCGGACGCTCTCGCCACTCTGGGGGTGCACCTCGCAGCCTCCTCGGATTCGCGGCAGCGAATGCGTCGATGCATTCGCTGCCGCGAGCCTAGGCGAAGCCGCCTGGGTGACGCCCAGCTCGAGCGCTGGCCGTCAGGGACGGACGAGCGGTGGCGGCCAGGTCAGTCCGTGCTGAGCACCTCGCGGAGGGTGTCGAGGCCGAGGCCACCCAGGTCGAGTGCCCGCGAGTGCCAGGCCTTGAGATCGAAATCGTCCCCGCCGCGCTGCTCGGCTTCCGCGCGCAGCTCCTCCCAGATGCGCTGACCGATCTTGTAGGCGGGCGCCTGGCCTGGCCAGCCGAAGTAGCGGTTCACCTCGAACTTCACGAAGCCGTCCGGCATGTTCACGTGCTGACGCATGAAGTCGAGCGCGTACTCGTAGTCCCACACCTTGTCGCCCTCTGGGACCGTCTTGCCGAGGTGGACACCGATGTCGAGGACGACGCGTGCGGCGCGCATCCGCTGCCCGTCGAGCATGCCGAGCCGGTCGGCTGGCTCGTCGAGGTAGCCGAGCTGCTCCATGAGGCGTTCCGCGTAGAGCGCCCATCCCTCGCCGTGCCCCGAGGTCCAGTTGTTGCGTCGCCAGGTGTTGAGCTGGTCTCGGTTCAGGGTCGCGCGCGCGATCTGCAGATGGTGACCGGGGACGCCTTCGTGGTAGACGGTCGTGAGCTCGCGCCAGGTGTCGAATTCGGTGACGCCCGGTGTGACGGACCACCACATGCGCCCGGGACGTGAGAAGTCCTCCGATGGGCCCGTGTAGTAGATCCCACCCTCTTCTGTTGGCGCGATCATGCACTCGAGTCGGCGCATCGGCTCCGGGATGTCGAAGTGGCTCTCGGCGAGCTCGGCGACGGCGCGGTCGCTGGTCTCCTGCATCCAGGCCTTGAGTGCTGGCTTGCCGTGCAGCTTGCGGGTGGGATCGAGCTCGAGGTGCGCGATGGCTTCTGCGACGGATGCGCCCGGGAGGATCTCGTTCGCGATCGCCTCCTGCTCGGCCTTCATCCGCGCGAGCTCAGCGAGGCCCCACTCGTAGGTCTCGTCCAGGTCGACGGCGGCACCGAGGAAGCCGCGGGAGGCGAGTGCGTAGTGCTCGCGCCCGACGGCGTCGGTCTCGCTCGCCGCGGGCAGCAGCTCGTCGTCGAGGAACGTCGTGAACGCTGCGTAGGCGGCCGACGCGAGTTCAGCGCCTCGCTGCAGCTGCTGACGGAGACCCTGCGAGAGCTCACCGGAAGCGGGCGACGACTCGGCGAGCTGCTCGAAGAAGTTCCCTGGGGCCGCGTACTCGCCGGTCTGCACGGCGACTTCGCGCACCTGCCGCTTCGCGGGCACGACACCGGCCATGATGCCGGCGCCGAGGCGCTCCGTGTAGCCCTCGACCGCCGCTGGGAGGTTCTCGAGGCGCCGCGCGATGTCCTCGAAGTCACTCGGCGTCTCTCGCGGCATGAGGTCGAACACCATGCGGATGTCCTGCGCCGGAGAGGCGATGTTCGACAGCTCCCGCAGGTGGAGCTTGGCGTCGATCATCTCCACTTCGAGCCCGAGACTGCGTCGCAGCTCGAGCGCCGTCACACGGTCGACCTCGTCGGTCTCCGTGAGCGTGTCCAGCTTCGCGAGCACCTCGACGATCGCGGCGCGCTTGC
Organism: Pseudoclavibacter sp. RFBA6; assembly: GCF_002931575.1. NCBI lineage: Bacteria > Bacillati > Actinomycetota > Actinomycetes > Micrococcales > Microbacteriaceae > Pseudoclavibacter > Pseudoclavibacter sp. RFBA6. The sequence goes on from NZ_PSUA01000010.1 coordinate 479,709, forward strand.
GGGGTGCAGCGGCAGACGAGTGGTCGCCGTACTCGGACTTGTCGCCCTCGGCGCCGAGCTCCACGCGCAGCTCGGGCGAGAGGTTGATCTCGGTAGCGACCCAGGCCTCCGCGAGCCGGTCGATGTCCGTCTGCGGTCGTGGCTGACTGGTGTTCTGGGTGGGAAGAGCGGAAGTCGTCATCCCGCAAGCCTATGCTCGCCCCTCTGGATCCCCGCTCAACAGCTGGGTCGGGGCGGACAGCGGCGCAGGCTAGTGCGCGGCCTCGTCCCAGTTGGGGCCGCGACCGATCTGCACTTCGAGTGGCACGGTGAGGTCCGCAGCTGCGGCCATCTCGTCGCGGACGAGCGCCTCCATTGCTTCCCCCTCGCCGGCGGCGACCTCGAACACGAGCTCGTCGTGCACCTGCAGGAGCATGCGCGAGGAGAGGTTCTCCGCGCGGATGCGGTCCTCGATGGAGTTCATGGCGCGCTTGATGATGTCGGCCGCCGACCCCTGGATGGGTGAGTTGAGCGCCTGGCGCTCGGCGTTCTCCCGAGCGATGCGGTTCGTCGAGTGGAGGTCGGGGAACGGGCGCCTGCGCCCGAAGATGGTCTCCGTGTACCCGTCCTCCTTGGCTTGCAGGACGACGTTGCGAAGGTAGTCGCGGACCTTCCCGAAGCGCTCGAAGTAGTCGATCATGAGCTTCTTCGCTTCGGCGACGTCGATCTGCAGCTGCTTCGAGAGCCCGAACGCGGACAGGCCGTAGGCGAGGCCGTAGGACATCGCCTTGACCTTCGAGCGCATTGCCGGCGTCACGTCGGCCGGGTCGACGCCGAACACGCGCGAGCCGACGAAGCGGTGGAGGTCCTCCCCCGCGTTGAACGCCTCGATGAGTGCGGCGTCGCCCGAGAGGTGCGCCATGATGCGCATCTCGATCTGCGAGTAGTCGGCGGTGAGGAGCGACTCGAACTCGGGTCCGTGCACAAACGCGCGGCGGATGCGGCGACCCTCGTCGGACCGAATCGGGATGTTCTGCAGGTTCGGGTCGTTCGACGACAGGCGGCCTGTGGCCGAGCCGATCTGGTGGTAGCTCGTGTGGATGCGCGAGCTCTCGTCGATGGCCTTGAGCAGCGACTCCATGATCTGTCGCAGCTTCACGGAGTCGCGGTGCTTGCGAAGCGCACCGAGGAAGGGATGCGGGCTGTTGCGCTCGAGGTCGGCGAGCGACTCCGCATCCGTCGAGAAGCCCGTCTTCGTCTTCCGGGTCTTCGGCATCTCGAGCGTCTCGAAGAGCACGACCTGCAGCTGCTTCGGTGACCCGAGGTTGATCTCGGCGCCGCCGATGGCGTCGAACGCCTCCTGCTCGTAGGTGCGGATGCGCTCGGTCAGGTCGTCGGCGAGGCCCTGCAGGAAGTCGCGGTCGATGGCGACGCCCTGCAGCTCCATGCTCGAGAGCGTGGCGAGCAGCGGCGTCTCGATGGACGTGAAGACGTCGAGCGTGCCTGGCTCGAGCATGCCGAGGGCGGCAGTCGTCGCGCGCTGCGTGTACCAGGCGTCGCTGGCGACGAGCGACGACTCGTCGCCGATCTGCAGCTGGTTCGGGTCGCCTTCGGGGAGCTGCTCGTCGAGTCGCATCTGCACGAGCTCCGCGAGGCGCTTGGGGGCGTTCTGGGGGCGGTACAGCCACGCGGCGAGCTGCCCGTCCTTGACCTGGCCACCGACCGCGAGGCCGGCGACGGTGAGCGCCTTCAGCTGGGGCTTCGCGTCGAACATGAGCTTCGGGGCATCGCTCGCGAGCCACGCCTCGAGGGGCGCGTAGTCGACGCGCTCCGGGATCCACCGGAGCTCGGTCGCCTCGGCGGCAGTCGACACGCCGATGGCGATGATGCCACCCTCGGCGTTGTGCGAGACCGCGAGGCCGAGGCCCTCTGGCGTCGCGGCGACGGCCTTCTCGAGCCACTGCTCGAGCTCCTCGTCGAGCAGCTCCGGTCGAACGGGCGCGGCGACGGCCTCGGCGGGCGCGATGTCGTCACCGGCTTCGTCGGCGAGCTTCAGGACCCGGTCCTGCAGGGTGCGGAACTGCAGCTTCGTGAAGATCTCGCGGACGGCATCCGCGTCGATCGACCCGCGCGTGAGCTGGTCCGGTGCGACCGGCAGCTCGACGTCATCGACGAGGCGGTTGAGCTTACGGTTGCGGACCGCGTTCTCGCGGTGCTCGCGGAAGGACTCGCCGACCTTGCCGCCGATCTCGTCGGCATGGTCGAGGATGCCCTGGAGGGAGCCGTACTGGGCGAGCCACTTGGCCGCGGTCTTCTCGCCGACCTTGGGCACGCCGGGGAGGTTGTCGCTCTTCTCCCCCACGAGGGCCGCCACGTCCGGGTACTGCTCCGGGCGCACGCTGTAGCGCTCCTCGACTTTCGCCGGGTCGTAGCGGGTCAGCTTCGTCACACCCTGCGTCGACGGGTAGAGCAGCGTGACATCGTCGGTGACGAGCTGGATGGAGTCACGGTCGCCCGAGACGACAAGCACCTTGAACCCCTGCTCGCGCCCCTGGCGTGCGAGGGTCGCGAGGATGTCATCCGCCTCGAAGTCCTCCTTCACGACGGTCTTGATGCCCATCGCGTGGAGGGCGTCGCGAAGCAGCGGGATCTGCCCCTTGAATTCGACGGGGGTCGCATCGCGGCCCGCCTTGTACTCGGGGTACTCGCGGGTGCGGAAGGAGCTGCGCGAGATGTCGAAGGCCACGGCGATGTGGCTCGGATTCTCGTTCTGCAGCAGGTTGAGGAGCATCGAGACGAAGCCGTGGATGGCGTTCGTGTGCTGCCCCTCCGAGTTCACGAAGCTGTCGACCGGCAGGGCGAAGAACGCCCTGAAGGCAAGCGAGTGGCCGTCGATGACCATGAGGGTAGGCTGATTTTGCGCTGACACACGGTCAGCCTACTTGCCGCCCCAGACACTGCGCCGATGCGCGCGTGTTGTGGGGCGTTCTTCGAGGAGGAAGCGTGAAGAGTCACCTGGAAACGCCCCCGACGACGGTCAACGGGCTCGCCATCCCCGACCAGCACGACGTGACCTACGGCCGGGGCTTCGGCGCTCTCGCCGAGCGCATGGGCATCCTGTGCGTCGAGCTGAGCCCCGAGCGCTCCGTGGCCGTCATGCCGGTCGAGGGGAACACGCAGCCCATCGGCCTGCTGCACGGGGGCGCCTACTGCGTGCTCGGCGAATCCCTCGGCTCCATGGCCGCCAACGTGCACGCCGGCCCCGGCCGCTTCGCGGTCGGCATCGACATCAACGCCACCCACACCGGATCCGCGGTGAGCGGCTGGGTCACGGGCGTGTGCACGGCCATCCACCTCGGCGGTTCCATGACGGTGCACGAGATCGTCGTCACAGACGAGGCGGGCAAGCGCTGCTCCACGATCCGGATCACCAACCTCATCCGAACCGCGAAGTAGTCCCACGCAGAGCCGAAGAAGCCCTCGCCGCGGCAGCGCCGTGAGGGCTTCTGCTGATCGGGGCTCGGCTACTTCTTGGCCGAGAGCTGCTGGATGACCGCCTGCGCGACCTCCTGCATCGTGAGACGGCGGTCCATGGACGCCTTCTGGATCCAGCGGAACGCCTCAGGCTCGCTGAGACCCATCTTCTGCGTGAGGAGGCCCTTCGCGCGGTCCACCTGCTTGCGGGTCTCGAACCGCTCGTTCAGGTCGGAGATCTCGGCCTCGAGGGCGATGAGCTGCGCGTGGCGCGCGAGCGCGATCTCGATCGCGGGGAGCAGATCGTTCTGCGTGAACGGCTTCACGACGTACGCGAGGGCGCCCGCCTCAGTCGCGCGCTCGACCAGTTCCTTCTGGCTGAACGCGGTGAGGAGCACGACCGGCGCGATGCTGTCCTTCGACAGCTGCTCGGCGGCGGAGATGCCATCGAGCTGCGGCATCTTCACGTCCATGATGACGAGGTCGGGGCGAAGCTCCTTCGCGAGGGCGACCGCGGTCTCCCCGTCGCCGGCCTCTCCGACAACGTCGAAGCCGTTGTCGCGAAGGATCTCCACGATGTCGAGCCGGATGAGCGACTCGTCTTCGGCGACGACAACACGTCGCGGGGCTTGAGAGGTTTCCTGTTCAGTCACGTAGTGAGCTTACGATACTGTGTCCGTGGTGTTGCGCCGGCTTGGCGGAATGGCAGACGCGGTGCACTCAAAATGCTCTGTCCGAGAGGGCGTGTGGGTTCGAATCCCACAGCCGGCACCAGACGGGAAGCCCCGGTCGTGCCAGTTGATCACTGGCCGAACCGGGGCTTGTCTCGTTCTCGATCTCCGTGCTCGGCGCTACTCGAGCGTCGTGACCGTCTCCTCAGCTTCCGAGGAGCTCACACCGGTTCCCGACCAGGTCGCGGTCGCGTCCCAGAGGTTCAGAGTGTCGTCGACCAGCACGTCGACCTCGACCTCGCTCTGAGGGATCGTGATGCCGTCGGAGGCCCCCGCCTCGACGAGGCGCTGCACCAGCTTGTCGACGACCTCCGTGAGGGCCTCTTCGCCAGCATCAGCCTCGGCGGAGGCAGTGCGCATGTATGTCTTGACTTCGCTCATGCGTCCATCATCTCAGCCGACACGACCGCTTCAGCCGAAGAAGCGCTTCGTGGATGCCGAGACGAAGCCTGCCTGCCCGAGCTGCTCACGCATGCCCAGGTACTCCTGCGCGTCCTGGCCGACGACGTAGCTGATCTGCTCGGTCCCGTCCGTCACCGCGTCGAATGCGGCCTGGGCGACCTGCTCGGCGGACGAGCGCGTCGAGTCGCGCGACGGGTCCCGGAACCGCGACGTCGCCTGGATGAGCGCTTCCAAGTAGTCGGGGTGAGCGGTCTGGTGGAGGCTGCGGCCGCCGAAGTCGGTGCGGATGCCGCCAGGCGCAAGGGTCTTGACCCGGATGCCGAACGGAGCCAGCTCGTAGGAGAGCCCCTCGCTCCAGCCCTCGGCGCCGAACTTCGCGGCGTGGGAGACGGAGGTGAAGGGCATCGTGACCTTGCCGCCGATGGACGTCGTCGTGAGGATCACGCCTGCGCCGCGCTCACGGAAGTGCGGGATGAGCTCCTTCGTGACGCGCATGACGCCAAGGAGGTTCGTGGCGATGTTCTGGACGATCTGCTCGTCCGTTGCGGCCTCGAACGGGCCCGCGAGCCCGTAGCCAGCGTTGTTGAAGAGGACGTCGACGGGCTCCTCGGCGAGCGTCTCGGCCACGACGCGGACGATGGCGTCCGGGTCCGTCACGTCGAGCCCCTTGAGCGTCACTCCCGGGAGCTCGCCGAGCTCCATCTCCTTCTCCGGTGCCCGCATGGTGGCGATCACTCGCCAGCCCCTGGCGGAGAAGAGCTCGACGGCCGCACGGCCGAGTCCGGTGGAAGTCCCGGTGATGAAGATGGTGCTCATCGTGCCTGTTCCTGTCGGTGCTGACGCGGGTGCGTGCTCCGGATCGTACCCATCGCCCCACCAGGTGGTGGGTCAGCGATCACGCGCGCGCACGGCGCGTGGCCTTGCATCAGGCTTAGGCACCCCTTACCGTACGTATACCGCTTTGCCGCTGGGAAGCTCGCACCGCACCAAGTGCCGACTCCCGCAGACGAAACCTCCAACGTTGCAGTGTTCGCGTCGCCTTTCCCCTCGCTGCTGTCCCCTGGAGGCATCTTCGTGTCGCAAAAAATCACCGGTCTGTACCGTCCCGAGCTCGAGAAGAGCGACTGTGGCGTCGGCTTCATCACGCGGAAGGACGGCGTCCAGCACCACGACGTCATCCGCCTCGGCAACGAGGCGCTCTGCGCGATCCCGCACCGCGGGGGGATGTCGGCTGAAGGTGTCGGGGACGGCGCGGGCGTCAACGTCGACCTGTCGGTGGAGTTCTTCAGCGCGCTCGTGGGACGGCAGCTCACGGCCGGGCTCTTCGGGGTCGGCAACTTCTTCATGCCGAGCGACGAGGCACAGCTCGAGGCCGCGCACGAGCTCATCTCGAGCACGTTGCGGGCGAACGGCATCGAGCCCGTGCTCGTGCGCGACGTTCCCGTCGACCCATCCGTCGCACGCCCGGCCGCGGCCCACTACCAGCTGCCCATCGTGCAGTGGGTGTTCGAGGCCGCGGAGGGATGGAGCCGAGCTGAGATGGACGCAGCAGCCAACACCGCGCTCCTCGACATCGAGGGCATCGCATACGCGGACCCCTCGCTCCAGGGCCTGTACCCCCTCTCGCTGAGCGCGCGCACGCAGACCCTCAAGGGGCGCCTCAACTCGAACGAGGTCATCCCCTACTTCACCGACCTGCTCGACGAACGCCAGTCGGTGCGCACGCTGTTCTTCCACACGCGCTTCTCGACCAACACGGAACCGCACCCGAGCATGGCGCAGCCGTTCCGCATGCTCGCCCACAACGGCGAGCTCAACACCGACCGCAAGAACCGCCTCTCCGAGAACGCCCTCGCGACGGCCCGCGGACGCGTCATCGTGCATCCGCCCGGCCAGTCGGACAGCAGCCGGTTCGACCAGACCCTCCAGAGCCGCGTCTTCGACGACGGCCTCGAGCTCGTGGAGGCGGTCGTCTCGACCATGCCGCCCGCGTGGGAGAACGACCGCACGCTGACCCCCGAGGTGCGCGACATGCTCGAGTTCTTCTCCCTGTACGAGGAGAAGAACGACGGTCCGGCCGCCCTCGTCTTCAGCAACGGCGACATCATCGGCACCCGACTCGACCGGCTCGGCCTGCGGCCGCTGCGCACCGTCGAGACGGACGACTACCTCGTCGTGAGCTCCGAGGCGGGACAGATCCAGTTCGCCCCGGGCACGATCATCCGCCGCGGCCGCATCGAAGCTGGCGGGATGCTGTACTTCGACCACCGTCAGCGACGCAGCTTCCGCACGAGAGAGGCACTCGAGCAGCTCGCCGCGCGCCGCGACTACAGCGCGGAGCTCGAAGCGGCCAGAGTCAACATCGAGGACATCGAGCTCCCCGAGATCACCCGAGGCAGCACCACGCTCGGCTACGACGGCGACCTCTCCCCTGCCGGCCGGTACGTCGCGTACTCGCTCAACCAGGAGAGCTTCAAGTTCATGATGGACCCGATGCTCGCGAACGGCACCGAGCGCATCTCGGCCATGGGCTACGGCAACGCGATCAACGCGCTCTCCGACCAGGAGGGAGGCCTCGCGAAGTACTTCTCGCAGCGATTCGCGCAGGTGACCAACCCGCCGCTCGACAGCATCCGCGAAGCCGACGGGATGACGCTTCGCGTGGCCCTCGGAGCGAAGCCGGACGGCGGCAACCGCACGAGGCAGATCGTCGTGCCCTCGCCCATCCTCAGCCACCTCAACATGGTCGCGCTCCGAGAGCAGCGCCTCGCACCGCTCGAGCGCTTCGAGATCCTCTACACGCCAGCGCAGGGCGACGCCGCGGCGAACGCCGCATCGCTGCGCGACGCAGTCGAAGGCGTTTGCGACGCCGTGACCGAGTTCGCGCGGACACAGGGCGGCATCGCCGTCCTCACGGATCGCAACGTGTCCAGGGATGCGGCGGCCATCCCGCTCATCCTGGTCATCGCGGCTGTCAACCAGCGGCTGATCCGAGAGGGACTCAGGCTCCGGGTCTCGATCATCGCCGAGTCCGGGCAGCTGCCCTCCTCGCACCACATCGCGTCGGCCCTGGGCTTCGGCGCGGCCGCCGTCTACCCGCTCTGCGTGCGCCTGCGCGCGGAGGAGCGCTACCCGAGCGGTGCCGCATCCGTCGACACGATCACGGAGACGGACCTCGCGGTCGCGCGCTTCGCGAAGGCGGCGGAGAAGTCGCTCATGAAGACGATGGGTCGCGTCGGCCTGTGCACGGTCGAGAGCTACATCGGCGGCGAGTTCTTCGAGCCCAACTACCTCGACACGAAGGACCCCGTGCTCGCCGACTACTTCCCGCACCTCGCGGCACCCGTCGGCGGGGTGCGCTTCGAGCGCATCGCCCTCGCGGTCGCCGAGTGGCACGAGCGCGCCGTCGCCGTCGCGGACGAGAAGCAGATCCCGCTCCTCGGCCTCTTCAAGGAGCGCCAGGAAGGTGCAGGCCATTCCTTCGGGACCACGGCGGTGCGCGGATTCATCGACATGACTGAGGAGCCTCGTGCCCTCGAGTCGCCAGGCGCGGCCGCGACGAAGGAACCGAGCGAGGCCGCCGCCGAGCCGCATCCCGGCCACGACTCCCTGCGCCTCCTCACGCTCGGCCAGCTCGGCGACGCCTTCGGGCTCGACGACAAGGCCTACACGTACAGCGGGTACGGGGCGCTCACGCCCGAGCAGATCGACGCGTTCGAGATCACCCCCGGCTACCGCGACTTCGTCACCAACACGATCCAGGAGCGCACGCGCCGGCCTTCCGCGCTGCGCGACGTGCTCTCGCTGCCCGCCGACGTCCGCCTCGCGTCGACGCCCTCAGAGTTCGCGCGCGAGCTGAGCCGGTTCTCGCTCGACGGCAACAGCGACGTTCGAGTGCGCGGACTCGAGATCGAACGCGTCGAGAACGAGCTGTACCGGCTCACGTTGACGGGTCCCCTCGACGGCGAAGCCGAACGCTACGACGCACTCGCTCAGGTGCTCACCGCACTGGATGGCGGGACCATCATCGAGACCACGGCGACGGATGCGGGGCTCGAGGTCCGGGTGGCGCCCGGAACCTCCAGCGTCCTGAGCCTGCTGAGGACGGCCCCGGACAGCATCTCGCTCGACGACGTGCAGCCGGCGCACGAGATCGCGCGCACGCTCGCCTCCGGCGCCATGAGCCACGGGGCGCTCGTCGCGACGGCCCACGAGTCGGTCGCGCACGGCACGAACATGGTCGGCGGCATGTCGAACTGCGGCGAAGGCGGCGAGCACATCACCCGCTACAACACGATCCGCGGCTCCCGCATCAAGCAGTTCGCCTCCGGTCGCTTCGGAATCTGGGCCGGCTACCTCGCCGACCCGATGCTGCAAGAGCTCGAGATCAAGATCGGCCAGGGCGCGAAGCCAGGCGAGGGCGGGCAGCTGCCCGCCCCCAAGGTCACGGTCGACATCGCCGCGGCCCGAGGCGGAACCCCTGGCGTCGAGCTCGTCTCCCCGCCCCCGCACCACGACACGTACTCGATCGAGGACCTCGCCCAGCTCATCCACGACTGCAAGGCGGCGAGAGTTCGCGTCGTCGTCAAACTCGTCTCGTCGGAGGGCATCGGCACGATCGCCGTGGGCGTCGCGAAGGCGGGTGCCGACGTCATCAACGTCGCAGGCAACACTGGCGGCACGGGGGCTGCGGCCGTCACGAGCCTCAAGTACGCGGGCCGCTCGGCCGAGATCGGCGTCGCCGAGGTGCACCAGGCGCTCCTCGCGAACGGACTCCGGCAGAAGGTCGTGCTGCGCTGCTCGGGCGCCCACCAGATGGCGAGCGACGTCGTGACCTCAGCGCTCCTCGGCGGGGACAGCTTCGAGTTCGGCACGACGGCGCTCATGATGCTCGGCTGCGTCATGGCCAAGAACTGCAACATCAAGTGCCCGGCCGGGCTTACGACGAACCCGGAGGTGTTCGACGGCGACCCGCGCGCGCTCGCGCAGTATCTGCTCAACATCTCCCACGAGGTGCGGGAGATCCTCGCCTCCCTCGGCCTCCGCTCGCTCGGCGAGGCGCGGGGCCGCGGCGACCTGCTGCAGCTCCTCGCGCACCCCGCGAGCGTCGGCGACCTCGACGTGCGCGACATGCTCGCGAAGGTGCCGGAGAAGATCGTCGCCGACCCCATCTACCTCGAGAAGGACTTCAGCATCGACGACTCGCTCGTCGAACAGATCCGGGCCGCGCTCGTCGAGCGGGCTGAGCCCGAGGTCCGGATCGAGGGCGTCGAGATGGGCAACCGCTTCAAGTCCGTCGGTGGGCAGCTGTCCATCGACATCGAGCGGATGCTCAACTACGAGCTCGACGCCGAGACCGTTGCAGGTCTTCCCTCGGTCGTCGAGGACGAGCGCGGCAGGCGCTCCCTCGTCGACGGCAGCGTGACCGTCACGACCCAGGGGTCGGCTGGCCAGTCGTACGGCGCGTTCAGCAACGATGGCATGCGCCTCGTGCACACCGGAACCGCGAACGATGGCGTCGGCAAGAGCCAGGGCGGCGGCACCATCGTCATCCTCTCCCCCGGTGGAGGGGGCTCGCAGCCCGGCGAGAACGTGCTCATCGGCAACTTCGCCCTCTTCGGTGCGACCGGCGGACGCACGTTCGTGCAGGGCGAGGCCGGTGACCGCTTCGCGGTGCGCAACTCGGGGGCCACGGCGGTCGTCGAGGGCATCGGCGACTTCGGGTGCGAGTACATGACCAACGGAGCGGTGCTCAACCTCGGGAGCGCAGGCAAGGGCCTCGGCAACGGGATGAGCGGCGGCTTCGTCTACCAGTACGACGCGGACGGGTCGACGCGCGACAACGTGAGTGCCGATTCGCTGCTGGTGTTCCCCATCACCGACACGAGCCACGGGGACTTCCACGAGGCAGCCATCAAGCTCCTGCTGCAGTGGCACGTCGACGCGACCGGGTCTCCGCTCGCCGAGCGGATCCTCGGCGACTGGGAGGCGGAGCGCAGCAGGTTCTTCTGCGGCATGCCGCGCGCGCTGCTCCTCTACCAGGACGCAGACGAGATCCTCGCGGCCAAGGGGCGCAAGGAGCTCCTCGACGAGCTCTCGACGTCGATCGCGACCCAGCGCATCCGCCTCTTCAAGGAGGCCTACCGAGGCGCTCACCCGGTCATCGGCGGGCGCACGCCGAGTGGTTCCGAAGCGGACCGCGACGACCGGTTCGCTCTGCTCGCCTCCTACGCCGTGTTGAACATCTCGCAGGGCATCGCGCTCACGCGCGTTCCGGATGCGAGCGGACCCGACGACCCTCGGGTGGTGGATGCGGCGCGGAAGCTGATCCTCACCGAGGACTTCTTCGTCATGCAGCGTGTCAACAAGTACCTGCGCGGGGAGCTCGAGCGCTTCGAGGACACTGCGCTGGCAGCCCTCATCGCCGCCAAGCGCCTCGAGGACTACAAGGACGCGCTCCGACTGCGCAACGTGCGCAGCATCGACGCGCCAGGAACGACGGGATGGATCATGCATCAGAACGTGAAGAACCGCCGCCTCCTCGAGTCGGTGGGCACCGACGAGATCCTGGCGTCCGCAGCGCTGGTGGACATCGCCCGTGACCTCGTCGTCACGGAGAAGCGCCAGCAGCCTTCGGCCGCATTGGCAGGCCTCGCGACGACTGCCGGAGGTCTGGCATGAGCGCGCCGTTCATCCCGGTCGACGCCCCGTTCACCAAGGAGCAGCAGGCCTGGCTCTCCGGATTCATGGCGGGTCTGGCCGCGATCCCGACCGCCGACAAGGAGGTGCAGTCGGCGACGCTCACCCTCGAGATCCTGATCGGCACGCAGACCGGCAACTGCGAGTTCGTGGCCGAGGACCTCGCGGCCGCCGCCCGAGGCGCGGGTCTCGCCGCGACGCTCGCCCCGCTCGATTCGGTGTCGCCCGAGGCGCTCGGTGGCGAACGCAACATCGTCGTCGTCACGTCCACGTACGGCGAGGGCGAGATGCCGGACAACGCGGAGCTGTTCTGGGAGGAGCTCTCCGCCGACGGTGCGCCGCGCCTCGAGTCTGCGAAGTTCGCGGTGCTGGCGCTCGGCGACAGCAGCTACGACGACTACTGCCAGGCAGGCAAGCTCATCGACACCCGCCTCGAGCAGCTCGGCGCCACGCGGGTGGTGCAGCGCGTCGACTGCGACGTCGACTACGAGGACACCGCCGCCGCGTGGATCGCCGAGGTCGTCGAGCACTTCGCTGCGCTGCAGCCGAACACTGCAGCCCCGGCTCCCGCCGCCGCGGCCGCCCCCGCTCGGGTGCGCTCCCCCTGGAACAAGAAGACGCCGTACCCGTCGCGTCTCGCGGTGAACCGCGTGCTCTCCGGGCCTCGCAGCTCGAAGGAGATCCGCCACTACGAGTTCGATCTCGGCGACAGCGGCATCACGTATGCGGCGGGCGACGCCCTCGCTGTCGTCCCGGTCAACGAGCCGGCGCTCGTCGACGAGCTGCTCGGACACCTCGGGTTCTCGGGAGACGAGGGGCTCGAGAACGGGTCCAGCCTGCGCACGGCGTTCGAACGCGAGCTCGACATCACGGCACCGTCGAAGGACCTGCTCGCGGAGCTCTCCGCGCGCGAGCCGAGCGGCGCCGTCGCCGAGCTCGTGCAGCGCGGCGACAAGGCGCAGCTCGACAGTTGGCTGTGGGGGAAGGACACGCTCGACGTCCTCAAGGCCGCGCAGGGGGTCGCATTCGATGCGCACGAGTTCGCGGCGCTGCTGCGCCCGATGCAGCACCGGGCGTACTCGATCTCGTCGAGCCCCCTCGCGAGCCCCGACCGCGTCCACCTCACGGTGGCGTCGGTCCGCTACGAAAACGAGGCCCGCCGGTACGGCGGTGTCTGCTCCACGTTCCTCGCCGATCGTGTCGGCGACGCCGACCCGGTGCACCTGTTCCTGCAGCCGAACGCCGCCTTCCGGGTTCCCGCGGACGACGACGCGCCGATGATCATGGTCGGGCCGGGAACCGGTATCGCGCCGTTCCGCGGGTTCCTGCATGAGCGCGAGGCTCGAGGCGCGGCTGGCCGCAACTGGCTCTTCTTCGGCGACCAGCATCGCGAGAGCGACTTCATCTACGAAGACGAGCTCACCGGGCTCAGCGAGCGGGGTGTCCTCGACCGCCTCGACCTCGCGTTCTCGCGCGACCAGGCGGAGAAGGTGTACGTGCAGACGAGGATGCTCGAGCACAGCGCGGAACTGTACGCCTGGCTCGAGGAGGGCGGCCACTTCTACGTGTGCGGTGACGCTTCGCGCATGGCCCGGGATGTCGACGATGCCCTGCATGCTGTCGTGGCTCGTGAGCGGGGTGTGACGGCAGAGGGGGCGGCCGAGTACGTCGGCACCCTGAAGCGCCAGAAGCGCTACGTGAGGGACGTGTACTGACCGATGCTGCCGCGGAGGACGCCGCGGGCCAGGGTGACGCCTGCGGGGCGGGTGGGAACTGCTCGTGTGCGCGTCGCCGGCGGCGTGGACCCGGTGGCGTCGCCAGGGGGCGGGCTGCGGGCGGGCGCGCTGAGCGGGTTGGCGAGCGCGGAGCTGTGACCCTGGACCGACTGCTCGCGTCCCCGCACACGATGCTCCGGAAGGTGGCGCTGACGCCGGAGGTGCTGGCCTGCGGGCTCGTCGCCCTTGGCACGGCCACGGCGACGACGCGCAACGAGGCGTGCACGATGCATCAGATCGGCAGCTACGACCTGCCGAATGCCTGCGGGGGTGCCCTGATGCAGCCGTCGGCCTGGATCACGCTGCGGCTTCGTCCGTCGCTCCTGGGGGCGGCCGTCGTCGCGCAGGATGAGGTGCCGACCGGGTCGCGTCCGGGTGCGGGCGTGAGGGCGGGTGCGCTGCCGAGCCTCTCTGTCTTCTCCCGTGACGGTGACCTCGTGCACCGTGTGATCGTGCATTCCGATGAAGACGCGGAGCTTCTCTTCGGTGTCGGTCGTTCGCGCGGGCCGAGTGACGTGCAGCTTGCGAACGTCCGGCTGTCGTCGTTGGGGGATGCCGGCTGGCGCGAAGGAGACCAGCTGGCTCAGCTTGATGCGGTGTTCGGTGAGGGCGTCCGTGATCGTCATGCGGCGTTGACCGGTCGTGGTGCGGGCGCGGCTCGTGAAGTTCGGGGCGCTGGCCGCGTTGGGAGCAGTCGACGTGTGGATGCGACGTTGGTCGCGGCGGTGTTCGAGCACTTGGGTTCTGTGGGGCTGCCGGTGTGCGTCGGTGTGCCGTCGAGGGCGGTGCTGCAGTTGAGCGCCGGTCGGGTGCACCTTGTGGAGCGTATTCGGACGCTGCTGGTCGTCTCGCTCGGCCACGGGGTCGTGGAGCTCGACCTCGCAGCCGTTCGGTCGTGCTTGCTGGTGACGTCCTGGGGTCCGCATGGTCCCACGTCCACGCTGGAGGTGTACGACGCGCGATCGGAGTGCGTGGTCGTGCTGACGCAGCTCGGGATCGTCGGCCCCGGCGCCCACCGCGCCTGGGAGCAGATGTTGGAGTCGCTGCCTACCGCGTGAGGCACGGCTGCCGGGTCCCCTGCCTGTGGTTTCAGAGTCTTCGGTTGATTGCTGGGCGGGCGGCTGGGGCGCTGTTGGTGGTGTAGCCGCGGCGGCGGGCGGTTCTGCGTGGGGCGTGGTGTCCGAGCGCGGGGACGACGTGCCAGCGCCCTTTGCTGCTGTGGGTGAGGGCGAGGCGTCCGCGGTGGACTTCGTGGTGGTGGAAGGAGCAGAGCAGGATGCCGTGTTTCGCGTCGGTGGGTCCGCCTTCGCTCCAGGGCATGGCGTGGTGCACTTCGCACCAGCGCACGGGTGCGCTGCATCCGGGTGCCCGGCATTGCCGGTCTCGGACGGCGATGGCTCGGCGTTGGGCGGTGGTGAAGAGACGCTGTCTGCGGCCGAGGTCGAGGATCTCCCCGGTGCTGCTGCTGGTCGCGACGCGGATGAACCCGTCGCACATCAGCTGCGCGGCGACACTGGGTGGGATGGGTTCCCCGGTGCGCTCCAGGTGGGGGACGTCTTCGGGTCGGGTCGCGGTTCCGGCGATGCCGGCCGTGGTGGTCACGATGATGACGGTGGGGGCTTCGCCGCCGCTTCTGGGCGCGTCGGGGGATTCGGCGTAGGCGCGGACGACCATCGTGAGCGCGTCGATGCGCTGCTGCTCGAACGAGCGCGGGTCCACCAACGGAACCTCAACGTCGCCGTCAGCGTCTCCGCACCCGTTCCCCTCTTGGCCTCGGCGTCCGCCTGCGGTTCCCGCTCCAGCTCGTCCACGGCTGTCGCTGTCTCCGAGCGCGTTGATTGCGCCGCCGAAGCTGTGGCCGTCGCTGTCGGCAACTGACGGGAAGCCGTCGGCGCCTAGCGCAGGGGCGAGGGGTTCCCCGCACTCAGACGCCGCCGGGAACTCCACCCTCCGCCGGGGCGAGAGCAGCGCGTCGAACACCGACAGCAGCTGCTCGCCCTGCTCG
>NZ_PSUA01000016.1:0-1294 GCF_002931575.1 Pseudoclavibacter sp. RFBA6
TTCCGTGAGCTGCTGAACGAGCGGAAGCTGGAGCTCGCGCGCATCATCACGTCCGAGCACGGCAAGGTCGTGTCCGACGCGGCCGGCGAGATCCAGCGCGGCCTCGAGGTCGTGGAACTCGCCACCGGCTTCCCCCACATCATGAAGGGCGACTTCACCGAGAACGCGTCCACCGGCGTGGACGTGTTCTCCATCAAGCAGGCGCTCGGCGTGGTCGGCATCATCAGCCCCTTCAACTTCCCCGCGATGGTCCCCATGTGGTTCTTCCCCATCGCGATCGCGGTCGGCAACACGGTCGTGCTCAAGCCCTCCGAGAAGGACCCCTCCGCGGCGCTCTGGCTCGCTGAGCTCTGGAAGGAAGCCGGCCTGCCCGACGGCGTCTTCAACGTCCTCCACGGCGACAAGCAAGCCGTCGACGGCCTCCTCACCCACGACGACGTCGCCGCGATCTCGTTCGTCGGCTCCACCCCCATCGCGCAGTACATCTACGAGACCGCCTCCAAGAACGGGAAGCGCGTCCAGGCGCTCGGCGGGGCGAAGAACCACATGCTCGTGCTCCCCGACGCCGACCTCGACCTCGTCGCCGACCAGGCCATCAACGCCGGCTACGGGTCAGCGGGCGAGCGATGCATGGCCATCAGCGTGGTCCTCGCGATCGAGCCCGTCGCCGACCAGCTCATCGAGAAGGTCACCGAGCGCATCGCGAAGCTCCGCATCGGCGACGGCACCCCCACCGACACCCACACGGAGCCCGACATGGGCCCCATCGTCTCCGAGGTGCACCGCGACAAGATCGCCTCCTACATCCAGATCGCGAAAGACGACGGCGCGGACGTGCTCGTCGACGGCCGCGACATCAAAGCCGAAGGCGCCGACGGCGGGTTCTGGCTCGGCCCGACCCTCATCGACAACCTCCCCACCACCAGCCGCGCCTACACGGAAGAGATCTTCGGCCCCGTGCTCGGCATCGTCCGCGTCAAGAGCTTCGAGGAAGGCGTGGAGCTCATCAACACCGGCCAGTTCGGCAACGGCACCGCGATCTTCACCAACGACGGCGGCGCCGCCCGCCGCTTCCAGAACGAGATCCAGGTCGGCATGATCGGCATCAACGTGCCCATCCCCGTGCCCGTCGCCTACTACTCATTCGGCGGCTGGAAAGACTCCGCCTTCGGCGACAGCAAGGCCTACGGCCTCCAGGGCTTCCACTTCTACACCCGCGAGAAAGCCGTCACCAGCCGCTGGCTCGACCCCGCCAAGCACGGCGGCATCAACCTCGGCTTCCCCGAGAACGACT